>JAGQOW010000398.1 GCA_020427155.1 Planctomycetales bacterium
GCTGACGTAGGAATCGAGGATGCGGACAAGGCCTCGCTGGTATTCGCCCTCGCAGACGAAATGTTCCAATTCGAAGCGCAGTGTACGGCGCTCATCCTCGGTCAGGGCGTCAGTCATGGTCGCGACGCCGTTGTTCAGCAAGGTGATCTTGCTGGGGTCCCTCTGGTAGATATCCCGGTTCTTCATACTTCGTACACTCCTCGATCTTCGTGCAAGGTGATCGGAACTGCGAGGTAGTTCCACCCGTCCCTTGCATCGAGCAATCGATAGTTGCTGTTTTCGTACTCGCCGGGGAAGAAAACCACCACGCGGCCTCTGATATCCCGCTCAATTTCGTTCATGAGTTCGGACACACGTACAAATCCGAACAGTGTCGCAATACCGAAAACCCCGACTACCGAGTTTTCATCGGCGTCCGGTGAGTTCAATACCTCCCGCACACGATCGGCCACGTGCTCGAGAAAATCGTCCTCTAGCTTGAGTTCCAAATCCTCCGGAGACTCGAAGTAGCTGTCACGATAATCCGTTGCAGCCATCCACTGGGCAAAGACCTGGGTTAGGTCGCATTCGAGCCAGCCGTGGCCTGTTTCAGCCGTTGACAGTGCGAACAGGTCTTTCCGTGCCCGTAACCGGCGTTCGTCTGCCTTGTCGTACACGACAAAGATGGCGCGCTGGGCGCCGGCCAGGTCTTTCTGCCACGGCAGGGCTATGTAGCTTTTGTAGCGTTCAGCCAACCTGTCGATGCGACCCATGAATCAGCTCCCTTTCTTTTTCTGTAAGCAGTGTCGGAAATGACACATCGATCATCGAACCGGACTGCTTGAGATCGAGCAGCCCTAACCGCTTGGCGTCCACCGCCATATCGATGAGCTCCTCCGGATTGGCGTCCAGGACAGCAGTCCACGGCGTTTCAAACAGCAAACGTCCGCGCCGCCCCACTGCGAATCCAAGCAGCAGAGCGAATGATGTCGCGGCGGGTGTAGCCTCAACCTTATGCCTGGCCTTGCGCCCCCTACCCTGGAAATGCCCGGACTGCGTCCACGAAGAGGAAGCGTTGCGCACAACCTTGTCGAGAGTTGCATCGCTCAGCCGACCACCAACCGCAACAGTGAGGGCATCCCTCATGGACTGCCGCGCGAACTCGTGACCATAGGGGGTACGAATAACAGCGGTGGCGGTCGCCCTGAGCAAAGGATCTCTTGCCAGAGCTAGCAGCAATGCCAGAAGCGGACGGCTGGTCTCATTTCTTCCCCAGAGATCCCTCAGCACACGAAACAGAATCACTTGTGGCTCGAGGGCGTACAGCTCGGTCAGGCGCTGCAAGGAAAGCTTGCGCGTTGCCGCCGTCCGTTTACCCAGGCAGTTTTGCTCCATGACCGCATCCGCATACTGCTCACGGGCAACATCTCCTGGCACCGCCTCGAGTAAATGCGACAGCTCTTCGAGCATCATTGTGCGGCTCGTATGGGTACCCCGCTCACCCGCACGAAATCCCCACACCATGGCCTGGTTTGCCGCCAAACCAGCGATCCCCGCTTCGTAATTTAAATCCGATATTGCGCCCATGGTGGCGTACTATAGCGCA
>JAGQOW010000399.1 GCA_020427155.1 Planctomycetales bacterium
GCAGACCAGCCTGGAGGAATTCGAGCTGCCGCCCTGGTGGCAGTTGCTGCCGCGCCTGTGGCGCGGACGCCAGCGCCCGCGCATCACCCAGATCCTGCTGCGCGCCGGCATGGTCAACTCCGACGCCACGACCCGCCGCTGGTCACAGAACGCCGACCTGCTGATCCGCCCCTCATTGCCCGACATCGACCTGCTCAACTGGAAAGCCTTCGACCGCGCCTACGACGCCGGCTACCGCGCGGCGGCAGAGGCGTTGGAAAATCGACAGTTAAACATTGTTGCTGACGAAAGCAGCTAAGCCCCTTGTCGAGCAATACACTGCACACCAATCAGCAATAACCTGGAAACGGAGGCGTTGACGATGGGCAAATGGCAGCTTGGTAGTCACCCTCTTTATTTGCTTGATAGTTTTTTCGAGCTTGCCTCTGGCGAGATTCTGTTGCGGCTGCTGCCGAATGGCGGGCTTACTGTCTTTCTCAGAAGCCTATGGGTCACCGCGTGGATCTTTGCAGTAGCAATTGGAATGTATTCTTGCTTGCAGCCAAACACGATCTGGGTGTTTGACGCGAGTCAGGCCAGAGAGCTTAGCCTCGAACACTTTCGATGGCTCGGTCCAATCTTTGCAGCAACCTACGCTGCCTTCTATGCACGATACGCATCCCAATGGAGCTACCTTGCCAACCTGTACAACCAGATCATGGATGCGAGGTACTCCACTAACGAAACAGATTGTTGCGAAGAAACGCTTTCAGATTGGCACGCGGCCTTTGTTCAGGATGCGGAAGCACTTCATCTGGCAACCAATCCAATGTTCGCTCCCATGATTGTGGAGCTTCTGGGCGACGATGAAGTTGCCAAGTCTATAGAGGGGAGCGAGCTTTGGGGAAAGGAACGGGTGGCGCGCTTGAAGGGCAAAGTTGAGAAAGCGGTAGAGAGACAGGATCGGAAATTCGCGTTCAGGCTGGGGCTAGATTTCGAGAAGAGACGAGAGGAATTCGAGGAGGCGAGGCACAAAAAGTCTCTTGAGGGTTTCGTTTATAGGTTGGAGATCCGGGACGTTACGAGATATCTGGCAGGTTCTTGGAAGGAGTGGGAAATTCAAAACTGCTACGGACAGGAGAAAGTGGTTCTCCGTGACGATAGGGGAGGCACGCAAGGCAATCGTCAGCCCTAGCAACGATGAGCAACACGGACACTTCTTGGCTGACCCCAAGTCGATCAGCAGATCACGCGCGCGGTGGTCAATACCCTATCGGCAAAACTCGGTGTTGTGCGCAGACATTTCGGATGACCGCGATTACAAATCCGGAGGATCGTAGGAAGGCAGTACGGACCAACGCATCGGGTTAGCATGTCCCGCATCGCCATCGGGACTTCGACAACATGGACTTCCAGCCCAGCCCGCGCAGTGCGGAACTGACGCAGCGCGTCCGCGACTTCATCCGTCAGCGCATCAAGCCGGTCGAGGCCGACTACTGGCATGCGGTGCGCGAGGCGGCGCCGGATGGTGACTGGTCGAACTGGCAGGTGCCGTCGGTCATCGAGGAGCTGAAGGCGGCGGCGCGTGCCGAAGGG
>JAGQOW010000400.1 GCA_020427155.1 Planctomycetales bacterium
CCGGCAGATTTCCCGCGTGTATAGCAATGCCTTGCCAAGTGAGTCGTTGCATGTTTGGCATCGGGGCATTGTTATAGGTACTGGAGAAACGCAGCTCTCGCTTTTGCAGGATCGTGAATACGCCTGTGGGCGTTCGCTTTCCCTTCTTTCCAGTCGAGCTGCTGGACACGCCAATCGCAACCCCATTGCGATAGACGTGCGTCAGTTGCTCCGCAAGCGATACGACAATTACGACCGGACCTTCAGGCGAGAGTTCGGGACGCCAGATATACTCACCAGGCCGCAGTGATCGAATGGCGGGAGCCGGCTTACTGATGGAAGCATTGTTCCGAGACGCAGCCGTCGCATTTTGTTCGCAAGCCAGAATGATGCTGACGATGAGCAACAAACTGGCTGCAGCTCGGGTCAGATCTGGAATTGAAAGGCGGGACAGGTACATCTACTGGCAGCTCTTGTGTCGTGGATTGTCACGTCAAAGACAGCAATCTCACCGACCGTTAATGAGGCGGGATTCCAGTTCAACCTTCAGGCCAGGACGCAGCAGATGATCGGGGTTGGGAAATTCGGCCCAAACCTCCAACTTCTGTGTGTTGATGCCAAACTGAAAGCCACCAGAGATAAGGCGGCCCTTGTGTTGGTATTCGCTGCCATCAGGAAGCTTGAGCGTCAGCTCGACATCCTTGAGAGTCTGCTCATCTGACTTCGTTAGCTGCCGACGACCAGCATAGACGTCGAATGGAGCCTCAGCTGCGACCCGTATCGGATCAAGCTGGACGATGCGGGCAAGCTTGCTGTCCTTTTCGCGCTTCAGGAAAGTCCCCTCCGGCAACAACGGCGCGCTCATTATGCCGTCAAACGGTGCATAGAGTTTGAGCTCCAGTATGGTGAGTTCAGCTACTCGGACGACCGTCTCGGCTTCCCCAACGTCAGCTGCAGCAATGTCTCTTTCCGCTTTTGCCTGCAGCAGCTGAAGTTCGGAGGTGGCGTCCTTCTTGCGCAACGTCTGCTTGCCGGAGAGCACAACTTCGGCCAGCTGCAACTTAGCCTTGGCCCGCTCCAGACGTGCTCTTTCGATCTTGAGCTGCAGTTCTTTTTCCGTCGGCATGAACTCGAAAAGCAGTTCCTTTTTCTTCACGAACTGCCCCGGCTTGAAGTGAATTGATTGCAAGAGTCCATCAACGCGTGGTGCGATGTCGGCCTCTCTCGCAGGAACGAGCACGCCCGCATAGCGAGCTGAATTCGCCTTTGAACCGCCCGCAGTCTGGGCCGAAATCGAACCGGGCATCAGGAATAAGCTGCATGCGGCCCAAGCGATGCACGCACCAATCGACCTCATGGCAACGCTCCTACATGGGATGGATACGTGGTTTGGATGGCATCACTCTCATCAGGTCCAAACCTTTTCAAATACCCTATAGAGGTTGCCGCCCAGGAACTTGCTGCAATCCGCTTCCGAATAACCCTTCTCAAGCAGCTTATCGACAAGCGCGGCGATGATCTGGTCTGGCGCGGGCGTCGGCACGCCCTTGGCCGACATTGCGCGCATGATGCCGCCATCCGGAAACA
>JAGQOW010000401.1 GCA_020427155.1 Planctomycetales bacterium
TATTATAGTGCCCGAGCCATCCTCCACCAGTGTTCTAGTTTTTGGAGCAGTCTTGGCCATCGCAGTGCTTCCACAGCGAAAGTGTAGCAAGGATTGAATGAGTCTCCTAACTACCTTAGGGTGCTTATCAATTCATTCAAACTACCTTCAAGCGAAGTCGCTGAAGTAGGACCAACCACCCTCAGGAGGGGATTTTCTGTCTCTTTTTCGCGGGGACACCTCGCGTAGTTCGGCCAACTCTTTTGCCGCATCGGCTGCACCAACCGCTGAGCTTAGGGCAAGTAGCCAACTCCTGTCGGTGTACATCACCCCGGTAGAATGCTGCCAGCTCACCATGATGCCACAGTGTGATACGCCAAGGCCGCTAGGAGCGCAAAAAACCACAAACCTGGGTGGTACTCTCCGAACGACTGGCAAGCGGGGTTACCTGAAGCCCTTCAGTTTTCTTAGCGCTTTGACTTCCTCGAAATCGAGTTGGTCGTCGCCGTTGACGTCGAGCGGGCCGAACAGGAACCGGAATCGGTTCGGCACTTCGTCGCGGGTGAGGATTTCGTCGAGATTGTTGTCGAGATTGTCAAACAGTGCCGTGACACGCGCCAATTCGGGATCTTCGTCCTCCCGATGTTCCGACCCGACGGGAATCATGTAGTTGAAGTAGCCGATCAGCATCTCTTCCCAGGTCTGGTCGCCCCAGCGTACGGTTTCCGTGGGGTCGGGATTGGCCAGATTGGCTGCCGAGTTGTCGAAGTGTGCTACGCAATGGATGCGAGTCTTCTCGGGAACCGACAAGGGATCTTGCAGGCGATAGGCCAATTGCCAATTGAAGTCGTATTGTGGAATATCGAGCAAGGGCTCGCGTTCGCCCCCGGGATAGACGGCTTCGTACATGAACGCTTTCCCGCGCAAGTGCATATGGGGCAAAAAGGAGAGCAGTTGAGCTTGCGGCGGCATCCGAGGACTGCCCGCCTCGGCGCGGTAGTTGTTGTCGTGCGGCGGGATGCGCAAAGCGGAATTGACGGCGCTGGCAGTTCGCACTTCGTATTTCACCTCGGCAGGATCGGCAAACACGATGCCGACGCGGCTCTGGTCGAACTGCTCCGTGCCGATCGGGGTGTAATGAACCTGGAAGACCAGCCGCGACCCGGCAGGGAGAAACTTGGCGGCTCCTTCGGGGTAGGGTTCCAGCCGTTGGCCGGGGACGTAGGCGCCATCGTAACCGCCGGTGCCACCTTGGAACTTGCGGCGGATATCGCGCTCGAGGTTATCACCTGTGCCTGAGAACATCAGGATATGGTGCACGACGGCCCGATTGCCGGGCTGGACTTCGATGGCTTTAACCCACTTGTCTTCTTTGAAACCAGGGTCGACGAAGAAGTACTGGTATTCGATCGTTCCCTCGGCAGCGACCTTGAAGGGTTCTTCAGAAATCGGCGCCACAAAGTCGGGTTCTCGCGGCAACTGCCAGCCGGTGACGTAGGTCTGGGGCTCGGGCAAATCGGCCGGGTTGCCTTCCGGAGCACCCGCTGCGACCCAGTCGTAGAT
>JAGQOW010000402.1 GCA_020427155.1 Planctomycetales bacterium
CTGCAGCTTCGGCGTTTTTTCGTTGCAGTTCCACCGCTCGCAACCGCTCGATCTCTGCCTCGTTTCGAGCCGTTTCTGTGTCGTGGGTTACCTTCAGTATCTTCAAACGCAAATCAGCTTTGTCGCCGGCAAAACGCTCCTTCACCGACTGATACTGTTTGAAATGGGCCAGCGCTCTCGCTGCATCTCCTTCTTGCTCGAAGATTTCGGCAAGAATCAGATGGCTTTCATACTCTTCTCTGCTGCCGCTGATCTCCCGCGAAATTGCAACCGCTCTGTTCAGACACTCCGTGGCCCGTTCGACTTGATGCATATCGCGCAGCACATCTCCCATGTGCATCAATGACAGGCTCTCGGTCACTTTGGTGCCCAATGCGCGCGACTGCTTGATTGCTTCTTCAAGTTTTACGACGGCTTGGTCGTAGTCTTTTTGCTTCTGGTAGGCGCGCCCGACTATTTGCAGTGCGTAGATCTCGAACATGCTGTACGCGTGCTCTCTACTGAGCTGCAGCCCGCGCAATCCATGTTCGATCGCCGCGTCGTACTCACCCGCAACCACAGAGTAGTCGGCCAGGTTGATATGGGTCAGACACTCGATGCGCGTGTGGCCGATTTCCCTGGCAAGCACCAGGTTACGATCCAGCGTTTCCTTGCTTCGTCCCAGGTCCCCCGTTTCGGAATAGATGGCTGACAGGTTGTTGTGGGCATTGGCAATCCGTTGCGGATCCTGGATACTCTGCGCTGCCTTCAGCTGTTTGTAGGCCATATCGAGCGCTTCAGGAAAGTTGCCAATCTGGAATTGTATTCCTGCAATCCCGTCGTAGACGTCGACCAGGCTTCCATCTGTTGGGAAACCTTCCAGGAGCCTCAGCGCCTGGAGCAGTTCATTCAGGCCGGTCGGATAGTCCCCCAACCGCTGGTTCACGTATCCCATTGTTCGCAAGCCGTGTCCCTGGCCGGCCTGATATGGAGATGTCTTGTCAGGCGGAGAAGCAGCCAGCTCGTAGGCTCTCCGGGCAAGGTCGTATGCCCGACGCAGATCGGTATCGCTCAACGCCCACGCGAGGTCGTTGAGGATGTCGATCTGCTTGTGAACGTCCGGCGACGCTGCACGTTCACAGTCGACAAGCTGTTGCTCCAGCTCCGCTACGGTTTCCGACTTGGTCATGGCTAGCTAATTCTTCGGCTCGTCGAACAGCGACGGCTGGCTGGCATCCTTGGGCTTGGATGACCTGGCCGGCGGCTTGCGGGTCGTCACCTTGGCGGTCCTGGGGGTGGTGCGAACACGCCGCGTCTTGCCGGAGGGGGACTTCTTGACGATGATCTCGGGCGGTGGATCCGGCGCGTCGGCCGGTTTCGAAGCCGCGCGGCTGCGGGCTGGCTTTGACTTGGCTGTCGTAGCCTTGCTCGCGGACGGCTTCTTGCTTGCCGCAGCTCGCGTGCGCGTGGTTGTCTGGGTGGAATTGGCTGCCGCCGACGAACGCTTTCGAGGTGTGGTCGTCTTGACTGCAGCAGTC
>JAGQOW010000403.1 GCA_020427155.1 Planctomycetales bacterium
TCAGCATTCCAAAAGTACTCGCGTCCTGAAATCGGATCTCCTTCCAGCGCGATTCGGTACTTGCCCTTGTCCTTCGTGGCGATGTCTGCCACAGCGGCGAGCGGCTTGCTTTCGGGCTCAAGACCATACGCATAGCAAGCATCCGCGCACCGAAGTATGGGACGGAGCACTGTCTCATGCTCTTCAATGGATTGACTCGGATCGAGATGCAACCACTTCTCACCATCGACGATTCGAGCAAAGAACATGCCGCGCTCGTCGGAGTAGTTCAGCAACTCTTCTCCAAGCGTCTGGTTCACTAGCAACTCTCCCATCGATACCTAACGCCGCATTGAGCGGCCGATGGCCGATATCGTCTCAGAAAACATCGAAGCCTGTCCCATCGGTCCGCCCTAATGCGTAGTTAGCTGTTGTTCGACTGCGCATCACGTATCCACCGCTTGCAAGCCGTCACACACTCATTGCGTTCGACTTCGGAGGCAAAGGCTGACGAAGGAACCATCATGGCGTTGCCTCCCCGCCCGAGAATGACTAGATCGTCTCCCTCGCTATCAACCGACCGAACTTCGCCCCAGGCGATTGAACCTCCCTTCTTGCCAATGTGTGTGGAGAGGCCCTTCGGTCCAACCACGAGAGAGCGCTCACCAGCCTTGAAGAAAACTTGAGAAAGCGCTGCCGTCATCACTGTCGATAGCGCAGCGAAGGCCAGTATGCAGGGGATGATGCTTGCGTATGTGACCACTCGGCCTATGACCAGAATTAACGTCACGGCAACTGCAAGGGAGACGTGAAAGCGCCACAAGCGTTGCCGCCAAGACGCCCAATAGAAGCGCCACGCAGCCGAACGGGATGGTCGATATCGTAGGGTATACACGACAGCTAACGCCGCATTGAGCGGCCGATGGCCGGAAACGTGTCAGGAAACATCGAGGCCTGTCCCATCGGTCCGCTCTAATGCATAGTTCGGCGGCAAAGCAGTGGACTGACTACTCGTCATCGCGAGTAAGAGAGCACAAGAGCAGCACGTCTAGCGCCGCCTCAAATTCTGCGACGCCGCTGCACTCAGCACTCTCTATCACCTCGAGCCATCCTCCGGGACTCCCAATCGCGCTTGATAATGAGGAGTACGGTGGAAAAGACCCCGGCGCATCGCCTTCGAGATATCTCTCACCGGCGAGGTATGAACCTGAGTCTTGGAAGTAGAGTCCAGGCGTCTCGGCCTCAAGATCTCTACCGAGGTAAGTTACGGGCAAGAGCTGCGGGATACGCAGCTCGTCGTCTAGGTAGGTAACCCTAAAGTATGTGCAGCCAACCCTAAGCTCGTCGGAAGGAACGAAAGTCGCGTACCTCGCGACGGCGCGCTCAGGAAAGGTGAGATAATCGTGACTGTCAGGCATGAGGGAGCTCGTCCAATGCCGCCGAACGCCGCATTGAGCGGCCGATGGCCGACATCATCTCAGGAAACATCGAAGCACGTCCCATCGGTCCGCTCTAATGC
>JAGQOW010000404.1 GCA_020427155.1 Planctomycetales bacterium
CGGGTTCAGCCAAGCTTTGCCGCTTCCGACCGAGCGAAAACGGCTATCGACGAACTCTGCCGGCTGGTCGACGGCATGCCGCTGGCCATCGAACTGGCGGCTGCCTGGTCGACGGTGCTGACGCCTGAGGAGATCACGGCCGAGATTCGAGAGAGCCTCGATTTTCTGGGCAGCGATGCCGGCAATCGTCCTGAGCGCCATGCCAGCATGCGCGCGGTCATCGAATCGTCCTGGCGTCATCTGGCCGAAGAGGAACAAGAGGTTCTCCAACGGCTGTCGGTAATGCAGGGCGGTTTCACTCGCCATGCTGCAATCCATGTCGGTGATGCGAGAGATGGCTTGTTGCTTGGGCTGGTGAACAAATCGTTTCTTCAGCGCAACGCGTCGGGCCGGTTCGACATGCATCCGTTGCTGCGCCAATACGCGGCTGAGTCGCTCGAGCGTTTGCCCGTCCGTTTGGCGTCCACACGTGAGCAACATTGTGCATACTTCTTTGCCAAGTTGGCGCAATGGGCCATCGACGCCAAGGGGCCGCGGCAAATCGAACGCTGGCCTGCCATCTCCAGTGAGGTGGAGAACTGTAGCGCAGCGTGGATCTGGGCCGTTTCACAGGAGCAGATCGATCTGTTGCTGCCTGCATACGACGGCCTGGGACTCCTCTACGAGCGTCTGGGCGCTTTTGAACTGGGCGAGCGCGCCTTTCAGACGGCTGGCCAGATGTCTTGCCTGGCGGACGGTTCCCGTGCCGAAGGGGCGGTCCAGCAGGGGATCGCGCAGGCGAAGGCATTGACCTGGGAAATGCACTTTGCAGACAGTTTAGGAAAGACAGAGGAGGCCATAGAGCGCCTTGACTCTACTCAAAACATCCTGGGTGACGAGTCCATACAGTCGGCATCCGACACAGAATTGTACCGAGCAAGAGGATATCTGCACCTTTCTTTCGCTCATCTACTCAGACACACGGAACGCGCGTTGGCCGACGAGCACTATGCCCAGAGTGTCACCATTTTCGTCGAATTGAACGATCAGAGGGGGCTCTCTCAGGCATATCTGGGCCAATCCGCCATGGCTCGTGAGTATGGAGACTATCGCCTGGCCGAGGTACTTGCGAATCGTTGCCTAAAAATCGTGCAGCAACTTGAAGATGTTCGAACGATAGCCGAGGTCCAGGGTCGTCTTGGACTTATCTACATGGATTTGGGTGAACTGGAGGCGGCGAGCGGCTTTTTCACACAGGTGCTTGAGAGTAATCGCGAACTGGGCGAAACGTCAAAGGTAGCCAATGCATTGGAGTTTCTGGGGCTTCTGGCGCTATACCAGGGAACGAACCATGTCGCGTGTCGACATTTTGAAGAAAGCCTGATTCTCCTGGAAGGCATGAGTGCCCCGCTGCCGATCGGGCTGGTCAATACCTGGCTAGGGATTGGGCTGGTCCAAGATGGCCAGTATGAACGAGGTCTGTCACACGGTCTGGTTGCGCTCTCGATAGCGGAGG
>JAGQOW010000405.1 GCA_020427155.1 Planctomycetales bacterium
CTAATTTGCGCTTGTTCAGTACGATGTTGTACCGACCATCACAGAAGGACCCCGGTACAGCCTGGCAGGTGGTGCGTAGGCCAAGTTCGGCGAAAGCATCCTGCAGGGGTGCGCAGATTGCCCGATAAGCGGCATCGATCGTCATCCGGGCGCGGGAATCCGAGCGCAGGGCAAGGGCGACATTGAGAATACCCGGCCCCTGTGGCGTGGTTCCACCGCCAGTCGGACGTAACGCGACCGGCCAACCGCGTTGCGCGCTGCGCTCGGCGGCCGGTTGAAAACCCGATGTCCGGGCAAACGTCGCTGGAACGACCAGCGATTGATTTGTTTGCCAAACCAACACAGCGCTGTCCGCCGTATCGCAAACCGCGTCAAGCAGCTCGAGTTCCGCCGCGAGTCCCTGGTTCGCCTGCTCGAAGGTTTGCAAGGATGGTTGTGAAGTGCTCATCTGAAGTCCTCTATATTGCACAGGTCGGTCAAAATACCTCCTAAACAATTCCGAACACGTTTGAGGTCTCGGAGAATCTTGAAATTGCCACTATGCTGGCTGATATTGCGATGCCGAACGCCGCGGCGCGGCGCCAATTGACCCGGATCGGCGAGGAGGCACGGTCGAAAAGCAGGATCAGCGGTAAAACCAGGGCATAAACAGCAAACTGGCAGAGTTCCAGGCCGAGCGCGAAGGCCGCAAGATTCATTGGGTCGATTTGTCCGGCGAACAAAGCCTCGGACGCTGAGGCTGCAAAGCCGTAACCGTGGATCAATCCCACGAACAGCAGACCGACCCAGCTCAGCGCATGGCCTTGCCGAAGGAATACAACAACGCCCGCCGCCACGATTGACAAAGCGATGGCTAACTCCACCATTGGAACAAACCACACCGATGCAGGCGCGACACCATATAGGCCTGCAACCAATGTCATCATGTGCCCGAGCGTGAAAGCAGAAGCCCAGATAAGCGCCTGACGCCAACTGAACGCTGCGATTGCGATCAATACGATCATCGCCAAGTGATCGAGTCCGCGATAAATATGCTTTGCGCCGGTAAGCGCGGCCTCAAGAAAGAGTTCCAATTTCCCCGCAATGCTTGGAAATGACACGTCCAGAACACCCAGCGCGGCTCTTGTTTCGGTTGCATTCTTCCGGTGAAGTTTGACGACAGTTCCGAGTTTGTCCATCACCCGGAAGCGGTGACCCAGTTGCGACTCCAGCCGCAGTTCCGCCGAGAGACTGGTGAGTGGCACTGTCATTATCACGTCGAGGGTAAGATCAAAATAGGAAGCCCGCAGCGTTTCAGGTTGATCGATGGGCGCATCGAAAGCCGCAAGCGCCGATTTCAAGGTGCCGAATCGTGGCCGCGCGTTATCGCTCCAGAAACGCCATTGCTCAACACGGGTTCCAACGTGCCGCCCGCCGGCCCATAACGTTACTGCCTTGTTTAGCTGCTCTCGCATTGCTGCACCGCCGTTGGCGACTGCGGTGAGATTCAGCAC
>JAGQOW010000406.1 GCA_020427155.1 Planctomycetales bacterium
GTCAGAATGGGATAGGTTGCTATTCGTTATGGCACCTGGGCGATCTGAGTCGTAGTGATGCAACGTATTCTTGCTCTTACTGTCGTGACGTTCGTTTTTCCGATGACGGTGTGTGCCAGCTACGTTCCGACGACCTTCGCAGATTTGGCCGGAACTTCCGACGCAATCGTAGTTGGCACGATTGCAAAAGTGTGAGCGTCATATTTGTAGGTAGAATTTTCGCTAGTTTCGATGACGTCGCCAGAATTCATCCCATTGATCGGGTTCGCTGCGAGATAGAGCACGTATGTGGCAGACCGCATCGGCTCCGTCATCGCCCCAGCGCATGCCGCTTCCTTTCAGGCGGTCGCCGACGATCGTGCGGCAGGCTGACTCGATCGGCCCTGAGCCAATCTGCCAACCATTGGCCACATACTTGGGGTAGTTCATTTTGTGCTTATGGTTCGCGAAGTATCCAACCGTTTGACGATGAAGCTCCTTCGCGCTGGGGATCACTTCCCGCTCCATGGCCTCCAACTGAGAATGCACCGCAGAGCCTCCCTCGTGCTTGAGTTCATGACACATTTTGTCGATCCATTGCTGGCGTTGCTCTTCGTGATTAAATGTCGCCTGGGCCAGCTCCACTAAGTATTCTTTGGCGTGCCAAAAGTCGATGATGATTTCAGCCAACGGGAAGTTGCGGCGGAGGAACTGCTCCATGCCGCTACCGCCATCGGAGAGGGCAATTTGCTGCTCGGCTTCGTCCCAACCGACCTGCCCTGCCTGTCTACGAAACTGCACGCCAAGCTCATCGAGATCGTAAAAGCCCGCTAAGTATCGTACCTGATGTGCATCGCGGGGCCGCTCGTCATGTTTGCTTTGCGGGTTGTATATAGAAGCCACGTAAGCCATGCGGCCTTCCATGCGAGCACCGTTCTCGCCCTGGCGTCGTACGCCGGTAGCGTCGAGACTGGCATAAGCACAAGTGCGACCCTGTGCGTCGCGTTGCCAATCCCACACACGATCTTCGCCGAACTTGATTCGCTGGCCAAGCAATTCGCCGAGACGGCGACCAGCGTCTTCGGTCGTACGCTCGACTGTCGATTCGCTGAGCCGCAGTCCCGTCATTTTTCGCAAGTTGACATCGGCCGCACGGGCGAAGCTTTCCATGGTTCCGGCGAGTGTGGCGAGTTCGGCAACGGCAGGAGTGAGCAAGCGGTTGGTGAGTCCAAGTTCCTGATCCCAGGGCGACTCACCCGCATGGCAAAGGGCACAGTGATAATAGGGCCGGGTCACGCGAATGCCACCGAACAGACAGACAACCGAACGCGAGCGGCGGCTGACGAAACGGGCATCGCCTTGGCAGCCAGTGCATACACAGCTAGCACCCTGGTACCCCCTTTTTTTGCCGCTCATTGACGGCAGCCTGCACGGCCTCAGTCCCGATCCGCATGATGATATCGCGTGCCTGAAACTCGGTTTG
>JAGQOW010000407.1 GCA_020427155.1 Planctomycetales bacterium
CGCGGCGAAGAGGGCGACCACGAAGGCTTCAAGGTAGAGCGAGGACCGGGACATGGAAACCTCGAAAGCGTTGCTGTGGCCTGTCCCCGGTTTGAAAGACACTTTGATAAGGTGTGAAGATCAAACCGGAGGTAGTAGATGGTTAAGCGAAGGCAGTTCAGCAGAGAGTTCAAGACAGAGGCAGTACGACTGGTCAGGGAGCGTGGCGTTTCAGTAGTTCAAGCGGCCCGAGATCTTGATTTGCACGAGAACGTATTGCGTAAATGGGTACGAGCAGTCGCAGAAGATTCGCAGCAGGCATTTCCTGGGCATGGCCAGATGAAGCCTGAACAGGCTGAGATTACCCGCCTGAAGAAGGAAGTCGCCAAGCTCAAAATGGAGCGCGACATTCTAAAAAAAGCCGCAGCCTACTTCGCCAAGGAATCGATGTGAAATTCGGGTTCGTGGTGAAACACCGAGGGATCTGGCCGGTGGCACTGACTTGCGACACGCTCGGTGTCTCGCGTAGCGGATTCTATGCTTGGCTGAGCAGAGTGCCGAGCCAACGCAGCCAGGCCAATGAATCACTTGGAAGGGCGATTCACGAAAGTTTCTTGCGCAGTGATCGTACCTATGGCGCACGCCGTGTCTGGCATGATCTGCTGTCAGCCGGTCAGCGTTGTGGTCTGCATCGCGTTGAACGCCTGATGCGCCAGCAGGCATTACGTGCTCGACCTCGCCGACGCGGTTTGCCTGTTGATCGAGGTGAGCGGCCAACCATCGGGATTGCCGCCAATATTCTTGATCGCCAATTCGAAGCCCTGGCGCCTAACCAGAAGTGGGTCGCGGACTTCACCTACCTCTGGTCAGCAGAAGGGTGGCTCTATCTGGCAGTAGTGCTTGATTTGTATTCCCGCCGAATCATCGGCTGGTCGATGAAGGCCGAGATGAATGCGCAGCTGGTTACGGATGCGCTCATGATGGCTGTATGGCGGCGCGGCAAGCCAGAAGCTGTCATGCATCACTCAGATAGAGGCAGCCAGTACACCAGCGAACAGTTTCAGCGCCTACTCAGCGAACTGGGTGTCACATGCTCAATGAGCCGCTCTGGCAACGTGTGGGATAACTCGGCAATGGAGAGTTTCTTCTCCTCACTGAAGACCGAACGTATCGCTCGGAAAACATTTCGCACACGGGATGAAATTCGGGCCGAGGTATTCGACTACATTGAGCGCTTCTACAATCCTGTTCGCCGGCACTCTACATTGTGCTACGTCCGCCCAATTGACTTCGAGCAGCAGTCTCCATTAGCTTATTGTCGTGTCCACTGAACCGGGGACAGGCCACCCCTGCTGTTACGCACGTATCTCGAACTACGCCGCTATGTGCTCGCTGCCTGGCTGGCCACCCTGTCTGGGTTCAGCATCATGCTGCTATTCCCCGGCAAAGCAGAACTGTTGCAGCCAAACGGCGACAATTT
>JAGQOW010000039.1 GCA_020427155.1 Planctomycetales bacterium
CCAGTATCGACTACGGACTGAAGCATCGTGCCGAAGCCCTCGAATACGCGCTGCAATTTGGCCGCGACCTCGACCGCTCCAAGGCCGACAAATTCGTCGGCATGTACGTCAACGATTGGACGCTCGATTTCGGCGAAAAAGGCCGCGAAGCGGTTACGAGGTTTCTGGCGATGGGCCACGAGCAAGGCGTTTTGCCCGAGTTGATTGTGCCCGAGTTTGTCGAGTTGTAATCCTTCTTTTCATTCGCCAACGGTCGGGTTGCGAACCGATGCAGTGGATAACCCAACTCGACGCGATCATCGACCGTCAGGCAGCCGAGATCGTTGCCCTCAGGCGTCATCTCCACACGCATCCCGAGCCCAGCGGCGAAGAACTCCAAACGAGCCTGCATCTCTACCAACTGCTCGAACAGCAGTCGCTGGAGGTTCGCATGGGGCCCGATGGCTGCGGCGTGATGGCCGACAATCTGCCCAGCGAAGAGGCGTCTTCCACTGCTTCCCGTATCGCGCTTCGCGGCGATATCGACGCTCTCCGCATCCAAGACGCCAAACAAGTTGCTTATCGCAGCCAGCAACCCGGCATCATGCACGCCTGTGGCCACGATGCTCATACAGCGATCGTGTATGGCGCGGTTCGTGCACTTGCTGCGCTCGCCGACGGCGACCAATTGCCTTGGCCGGTTGCCTGGCGCGCCATTTTTCAGCCCGCCGAAGAGACGGCAACCGGCGCCGTCCGCATGGTCGAAGCTGGCGCGATGGAAGGAGTTTCTCGAATCTTCTCCTTGCACGTCGATCCTGCCCGCCGAACGGGCGAAATCGGCTTGCGTTCCGGAGCCCTGACGGCCCATTGCGATTCGTTGCAGTTGACCGTTCGAGGCCGGGGTGGTCATGCCGCGCGACCCCATGAAGCTGAGGACCCCATCGCGGCGTCGGCCCAATTGATCAGCACGTTGTACCAATTCGTCCCTCGCACGACCGATAGTCACGATGCGGTAGTACTTACTATCGGTCGCGTACACGGAGGAGAGAATCCGAACGTCATCCCAGACGAAGTCGAACTCTGGGGCACGATGCGTACGCTCGAGTCTCAGGTTCGCGCACGCACGATCGAGAAAATTCGCCAGTTGGCCCAGGGTGTCGAGGGGATTACCGGCACCCAGATCGAAGTGACATTTCACGTGAGCATTCCCTCGGTGTACAACAATGCCGATCTGACGAGGCTGGTGTGGCAAGTGTCCGAGCAGGTGGTTGGCGAAGAGCACGTACAGCTCATCGCCCGGCCGAGCATGGGAAGCGAAGATTTTGCTCACTACCTGGAGAAAGCTCCCGGCGTGATGTTTCGCCTCGGTTGCGCGTCGGATCTTTCGGCGGCCACCCCGCTGCACACTTCGTTGTTCGATATCGACGAGACGGCCTTGGCGATCGGCACGCGGGTTTTGGCACGCTTGGTAATCATGGCTTCAAAACCCGAGTCGATCGCTTAGGAGGCCGGGACAAACCGTTCGGAAGCGAACACCCACGATCAACCATATCCATTGCATATCAAAGCAGGTTCTCATGGCAACGATCGAATTCACGAAAAACGAGCGTCCCACTCTCGGCATCGAGATTGAGCTTGGTCTGGTTGATAGCAAAACGCTGGCCCTTTCTAGTTCGTTCCCCGAGTTGGCCGAGCATCTCCGCGACCATCCCGAGTTGCAGATCAAGCCCGAGCTGATGCAATGCGTCGTTGAGATCATCACCGACGTCTGCGATACCGTCGACGATGCGGAAGTCGATTTGCGCAATAAGCTCATTGCCGTCGAGCAAGCCACCGACCAGCTTGGCCTTCGGCTCTGGTGGGGCGCCACGCATCCCTTTTCTCTTTGGAAAGAACAGAAGATTTCCCCCGACGACCGCTACCATCAACTCGTCGAGCTGTTGCAGGAGCTGGCGCGGCGACTGGTGACATTCGGTCTCCATGTTCATGTCGGTGTCGACTCGGGCGACAAAGCGGTCATGATCTGCGACCGCATCCTGCGGCACTTGCCGACGCTTTTGGCGATCACCAGCAGCAGCCCCTTCTGGGAAGGGCGCCAGACCGGTTTGCAATCGCATCGCTCGAAAGTCATGGAAGGGCTCCCCACTGCCGGCATGCCCACGCTGATGCGAAACTGGAGCGAATACGTCTGGCTGGTCAACCACATGGTTCAAACCGGCTTTATCAACACGATTCGCGAAATCTGGTGGGATGTGCGCCCCCACAACAATTTCGGCACCGTCGAAGTCCGTGTCTGCGATATGCCGGGCAACCTCGACGATACGCTCGCTGTTGCCGCCCTGATTCAGTGTCTGGTCAAGGCGCTCTCCGACGAAATCGATGGCGGCACTTATCAGCACGACTGCCATCCGATGATGGTACAGCAGAACAAGTGGCGCGCTACCCGTTTCGGCACCGGGGCCCATCTGGTCGATTCCTACACCTATCAGGTAATGACGGTCGCCCAGGCCGTCGATCAGCTTGCCGACAAACTCACCCCAGTTGCGGCTGAACTTGGTTGCGAACACCACCTCGAACGCTGCCGCCACATCGCCGCCTCGCCCAGTTGGGCCGACCGCCAGCTCTCGATCATGGCCGACACCGGCAGCGCCGAAGAAGTCGTACGCCAGCTCTCCGAGGTATCGCGAATCTCGCCGCTTGTTTAAGGTGGTGAACTTTCAACGATTCCGGCATGCCACTAGCGTCGGTCAGGCCGGTAGCCCTTGCCTGGCGCTCGGCGCGACTCTTTGCGTTTGCCCTTCTTTTTTTTCTCCCCAGGAATCGTATGGACGTAGTTGCCCCGGAAACGGGCGTTGGCGTCCTGCCGGCGCGCTTGCAACGCTTCGGGCGGCGGGCTCGCGGGGATCAGGGCATTACACCCCGAACCGATCAGGTCTTGCCGACCCGCCTGGCGGAGCGCTTCTCGCACCTCGAAGTAGTTGGCCGGTTTGAAAAACTGCATCAGCGCCCGTTGCAACTTGCGATCACGCAGCTTGCTGGCCACATGGACCGGCCGCTTCGTAAACGGATCGATGCCAGTGTAGTACATTGCCGTGGCGACATCGAACGGCGCGGGTATGAAGTCCTGCACCTGGTCGGGCCGGTAGCCTGTGCGCTTCAGGAATACTGCCAGTTCGATCATCGCGTCGAGATCGCTTCCCGGGTGGCTGGCGATGAAGTAGGGCACGATGTGTTGCTTCTTGCCGGCTGCTTTTGATTCGCGGTTAAACACCTCAGTAAACTTCTCAAAGTCGTCGTTGCTCGGCTTGCGCATTTTGTCGAGCACACCGGGGTCGGTATGTTCGGGGGCGACTTTGAGCAACCCGCCGACATGATGCCGAACCAGCTCGCGCATGTACTCCGGCGAAAGTCGGGCCAGATCCATGCGAATGCCGCTGGCTACGAGCACCCGTTTGATGCCCGGGATATCGCGCGCTTCTTTCATTAACTCGACCAGCGGGCCGTGGTCGGTGCCCAGCAACTTGCAAATGGTCGGATGAACGCACGACTGCCGTCGGCAAACCGCCTCGACTTCTGGCTTCGAGCATTTCATCTCGTACATGTTGGCCGTCGGCCCGCCAATGTCGCTCACCGTGCCTTTGAAATCGGGCGCTGCCGACATTTCGCGCAATTCACCGAGGATCGACTCCTTGCTCCGAGATTGGATAATGCGGCCTTGATGCGTCGTAATCGAACAAAACGTGCAGCCGCCGAAACAACCACGCATAATCGTGACCGAATCTTTGATCATCTCATATGCTGGAATCGATTCGGTGTAACTCGGGTGCGGCTGACGTGTGTAAGCCAGTCCATAGAGTTTGTCCATCACGGCTTGCGAAACGGGCAAGGGTGGCGCATTGGCGACGACGGCTTGACGATCGTGCCATTGGACGAGTCGTCGCGCATTGTACGGATTCGTTTCGTTGTGAATCATCTTCGTAGCTTCGGCAAAGGCGTGCTTATCGTCGCGCACCTGCTCGAAGCTGGGAATCACGAGCGCGTCGTCCGGAGGCGTCTCCGAAGCGCCAAGAGCATAGGCCACGCCACGCATGTCGCGCAAGTCGCGAACCGTCTCGCCGCGCTCCAACCGGCGGGCGATCTCGACGATGGCGTCCTCCCCCATGCCGTACACTAAAAGATCGGCCTTGCAGTCGAGCAGGATCGACCGCCGCACTTTATCGCTCCAGTAGTCGTAGTGCGCCAAACGTCGCAGCGATGCCTCGACGCCGCCGGCAATCACTGGTACCCCTTTGAATGCCTCGCGGGCCCTTTGACAGTACGAAAGCGTAGCCCGATCGGGCCGCAAGCCGATGCGCCCCCCGGGAGAATAGGCATCGCTGTTGCGGACTTTGCGATTGGCCGTGTAGTGATTGATCATCGAGTCCATGTTGCCGCCGCTGATCGCAAAGAACAGCCGAGGTCGGCCAAACGTCTGCCACGCGGTGCAGCTCTGCCAATCAGGTTGACTGACGATGCCCACCCGAAAACCGGTAGCCTCCAGCACGCGCCCCAGCAGCGCCATCGCGAAGCTGGGATGATCGACGTAGGCGTCTGCTGTGACAAACACGACGTCGACTTCATCCCAGCCGCGCTCCCGCATCTCATTGGCGCTCATCGGCAACGGACTTGCGGCGGGAGTCCTGCTAGTGAGGATCGGCAGCGAAGCCAAGGCATCTGCCGTTTGGCCAGGAGCAGGCGGGCGTTGGACTATGGGAAGTTGCATGGACTGATTATAAGCTGACGATCCGCTCTCCGGCCAGGATAGCGAGCTGTCCCTGGTTGGCAATTCCGATCCAACTCTAACTTGGCGAGCAGAAAAACTGCAGACTAGCTTCAACCCTGCAAACCAGCATTAACCTTTCTGACGTACCAAGTAGATCGAACCGAACCACATACCGAAGCCTGCCATCAGCAAACCCGCGAGTTGTTGCGGGAACGCTTCGCCCAGGGGGGTAGCCATAAAGAGCAGCCAGGTTCCGATTCCCAGCACGATCGAAGTCACAGCACCGCGGTTGGTCGCGCGATCCCAATACAAACCACACACCAAGGGCACGAATGCGCCGACCAGCGGCACCTGGTAACTACTGGAAACCAGATCGTAGACAGAAGTCCCGTGCATGGCGATCGAATAGCACAGTACTAGTACGGTGAAGAGCAACACCGTGACGCGCATAAGCCGCAACTCCTGGCGGTCTGACATCTGGGGCCAAAAATGCTTCAAGACGTTTTGAACGAATACCGTCGACGGCGCGAGAATCGTTGACGAGGCGGTCGACATGATCGCCGAAAGCAACGCCCCGAAAAACAGAATCTTGGTCGCCTCTGACATATGATCCATGATCAGCGTGGGCAACACATGTTGGGCATCCTGCTCGACAAGAGTCTCGATCTCCTCCGGCATAAGTATGAAACCGGTTGCGACAATGAACATCGGGATAAAGGAAAAAAGCAGGTAGGCGATGCCGCCTATCAGGGGCCCGATCACAGCAATATCGGCGCTCTTAGCCGACATCACGCGTTGAAAAATATCTTGTTGCGGGATGGAGCCAAGCATAATCGTGATTCCCGACCCGAAGAAGAAAAGAAGCCTCTTGGTTTCCAGGGGGGGCAGGAACTCAAGCATTTGTCGTTGGTGGGCAACTTCCAGCACTTGCAGGGGCCCGCCGGCCAAACTGCCCGCACTAACGGCGATTGCCGTCAGACAGATCACGATGACGATCATTTGAATGAAGTCTGTGACGGCAACCGACCACATGCCTCCAAAGATCGTGTAGAAGAGCACCACGAACGTACCGAGAAAAGTGCCCGTCAGCGGCGAGATGGCACTATCGGTAAGTAACGAAAAGACTATTCCAAGTGCCGAAATCTGCGCGGCAACCCAGCCGAGATACGATATCACGCTGACCGCGGAGCAGAACAACTCGACGCCTTTGCCATAACGCTGGCGATAATAATCGTTGATCGTCAGCAAAGAGTGCTGGTAGAGTCGGCGCGAGAAGAACAAACCGACGAGAATCAAGCACAACGAAGCGCCCCAAGGATCCTCGGCAGTTTCGCTCACTCCCCCCTCAAGAAACTTGGCGGGAATGCCAATGACCGTTTCCGAACCGAACCAAGTAGCAAACGTGGTGCCAATAATGATCGATAGCGGCAATGCACGCCCGGCGACGGCATAGTCAGCCGTGTTATGTACCCGCCGGGCAAACCACAGGCCAAGGGCGATCGACGCCAACAGATACAAGGCGACAAAGGTAGTCAGCATCGTGAAGTGAATTCCCGAGCGAATGAACGATCGAAGCTCGCGTCTGCAATCAATATAACTCAGGAATGATACTTAGGAGGCAGAAGTGAGCATTTCGCAAAGCCACAACGAATCCTTCCGCAGGAGCCGGGCTGAAGTCTTCTCGCCCATCGCTTTCCAACTAGTAGTCGAGATAAATCGCTTCCCGGCCATGTCACTCACCCAAAATATTCCGGCTCGTTGCCCGCCTTCCATTTGATGTTGCAGCCCAGGCTCGGCGTCTGGTCCTCTGTCAGCGCTTTGCCGCTGAGCACCGCATCGAGCGCAGCGCGTAGATCTTTGCCGGTCACCGGGATGCCGCTTTCCGGGCGGCTCGAATCGAGTTGGCCCCGATAGACAAGTTTTCTGTCGCCGTCGAATAGAAAGAAGTCGGGTGTACAAGCGGCTCGGTAGGCCTTGGCCACATCCTGGGTCTCGTCGTAGAGATACGGAAACGGGTAACCCCGTCCCTCGGCTTCGGCAACCATCTGCTCTGGCGAATCGGCCGGATACGAGCCGACGTCGTTCGAGCTAATGCCCACCACAGCCACCCCGCGGGCCATGTATTCTTGTGCTAATAGTGCCAGGTGATCCGCTACGTGGATGACATAAGGGCAATGGTTGCACATAAAGATGACCAACAGGGCAGGGGCCTCGGCAAAATCTGCCAGTGCGACTGTCTTGCCATCGACGTTGACCAGCGAGAATCCAGGGGCAGGCGTCCCCAGCGGCAACATGGTGCTTGGCGTCCGGACCATTATCGGCAATCTCCTAGGGTGCGGTCCCAGCTCGGTAAGACATCGTAGGACGCCAGTCTAGCAGTAGGCTTGCCCCGATTTCCAGGGCTTCGCCGACTGACTGCCTAACTTGGCGATTGAAAGCAACTGTGCCTTCCTCGTTCAAGCGAAGACTTTCGTTGACAGCCTGCCTGCCTTTCCCGATAATCCGCTGAAACCGCGGAAATACCTTGGTGGCGGCAGGTTGCGAGTGGCGATCGAACATTGTAGTGGCTTGCTGCGTACCAGCTATCAAGACTAGACATATACACAGTACGGTTGGAGAGGGTCTCTTTGCTTGTTTGGCTAAGGGACCGGCATTTGATCACAAGGGAGCCCCTAACCAGGGGATATGCCGACA
The DNA here is from genome assembly GCA_020427155.1 of Planctomycetales bacterium. GTDB lineage: Bacteria > Planctomycetota > Planctomycetia > Pirellulales > Lacipirellulaceae > Bythopirellula. The sequence goes on from JAGQOW010000039.1 coordinate 7,436, forward strand.
TGGGCGTTCAAGAAATCAACGACGGCAATTTCGATGCAGAAGTTCTTCAGTCTTCCGAGCCTGTGCTCGTCGACTTTTGGGCGCCTTGGTGCGGCCCCTGCCGCCAGATCGCACCCATGGTCGAGGAGTTGGCTGGCGAGAATGCCGGTTCGGCCAAGGTCACCAAAATAAACATCGACGACTCACCCAGCTCGGCCCAGAACTACGGCGTCAGCAGTATTCCTACCCTGATGGTTTTCAAAAACGGCGAAGTCGTCGACCGCTTCGTCGGTGTTCAGCCGAAGAATCGCTTACAAGAAGCGATTGACGCTGCTAAGTAATAGCGCCGGCAATTTGCTTGGTTTCATCCTGCTCGGTGAGCAGTACGCGTCATTCGACCCGCCCTCTCTGGGCGGGTTTTTTCGTTTCGTTTGGTTCCATTCGATCCCATAGCTAATACATTGTTTTAAAAAACTACCTACACTTTGTGCTCTGCGCAACTTCCTGCTAGCATCGCTGGCGCTTTGTCAAACTTTGTCGCGATTCATCAACTTACGACCGCCAAGTGCCGATTTGACGTTCTGGGCAAAGTATGCCGATTGACCAGAGTATTCCGGCACTTTCATCTGAGCTACTCGTGGGCAGTTGAATGGCGAGCGAAAACAACGAACCCCAAGATCTGCAGGCCGAACTAAAGCCAAACCGTGAGACGCGCGTCGATGCCGCGCATCCGATGCGTAAGGCAAATCCAGGTCCTGCGCAGCAAGTGTCTCTAGTGACCGCGGCGGCCGGTAGCGAGATAGAGGTTGAAGCTGAAGAAGATCCGGTTTTGGGACAGCTTCTCCAGGCCGGAGCAGCTCCTGAAGTACTGGCTCGCCAGGCAACCGACTTGGCTGCCAGGCTGCAATCCAAGTTGGCAGACGTCGACCGTCGCGACGCCCGGCTCAATTCTCAGGAAGCCGAATTCGAATCGCGTATTCGCAATGCACGACTATGGCTCGAGGACCGTGAGAACGAACTCGATGAGCGCGAACAAGCGCTTAACGAAAGAGAGCAGGAGGTCGCTCGGCAATCTGGGCAGCCTAAGAACGCCTTCGAGTCGTCCGAGCTTGAGCAGCGGGCTGAGCAGCTGGATGCTCAAGAACAGCAGATAACCAAGCTGCAAGTAGAACTGGAGGTTTCTCAGGCGGAAGTCCAGGAGAAGATCAGGGAACTCGAGATTCAGACGGCTCTCTGCCAGACCAAACAGCAGGAGTGTGACGAGTCCAAACAGGAGTTTGAACAACGACAGCGCGAACTGGATGAACGCGAGGCCGAAGCCTACAAGCTCATGGAACGCTGCACGAGCGAGCAAGTCGCGATGGCCCAGCGCACCGAAAACCTTGCGGCAGCAGGCAAAGAACTCGACCAAAGAAAAGAGGAACTGCGAGACTGGGAACATCGGCTGGCAGAACGGGCCAGCGAAGCGGAGTTTCAACGCGCTGAGCTCGATCGGCAATTGCAGTCCCACGAGTGCTGCCAGGCCGAATACGACGAAAAAGAACGTCGGATTCGTTTTCGAGAGCAGGAAATCAAAACCGCGCTGGAACGCTTTCAGCGCCTCGGCATCACCGAACAAAAAATGGCCGAGCTCCAGCAGCGCGAGCACGATTTCGAGGAACGCGACGACTACCTGGCCAGGGCCGAAGCAATCTTGGCCGAACAACAACTCGAGCTTAGCCAACGCCAGCGCGATCTGGAAAAAGACGAGCTTGCATTCGAGAATCGAGTTGCCGAGGAGCGTCGGACCTTGAAGCAACAACGCGACCAGGCCTCTACGGCCAAGATACGCTCAGAGCAGTCAATCAATCGACGCGAAGCCGAACTCGACCAACGCCAGGCCGCACTGGAACAGCTGCAGGAAGAATTGCGCGCAGCTCAACGCGAGGTGCTGGAAATGCGCTTGGCAACCGAAGAGACGTGGTTACAGTTGCAGGGTGCATTGGCGCCGGCAACCCTCTCGCGTTCGATCGCTCAGCTACGCGTCCGCTTGGCCGATCACTTTCAGCTGGCGGTCGAAGAAGTGCAGACTCGGCGCCGAGAACTAGAAAGCGTTCGCCTCGAATTGGCCGACGAACATCATCAAATCGAACAACGCCGCACGGAATTGTCGCAATGGCTAGAGCGACGCGAACACGATCTGGAACAGCGAGCCGCACGCATGGTGGCTCGAGAGAACGAACTCGATCGGCAGCAACGTCAATACGAAGCTGACCACAAGGACTGGCAGACGCAGCGAATCGAATACCAGATCGAGATCCAGCGCCTACTAAGCCAGCAACGCCAAGACGCTCGCTCGGCTGCTTGACCTACTGCTCGTCTCCCAGCGAGTAGCCGTCGTACGCTTCCTTTTCGCTCTCTTCCTCTTCTGCCGACAGCCTGGCCGAACTTTCCGACTCTCCAGGAGGCGTCCAGTTTCGCCGCTCGATCGTCTCGCCCTCGGTCATCGCTTCGGCGCGATGAACGATGGCCATGGCGGCTCGTATCTCTTCGCTAGTGAAATAGGGCTCACGTACGATATTGCGAACCGTACCGGTGCGCTTCGAGGCCAGATCGATCCAGCTCATCTGGCTGTTGATGTTCCACACCGCCGCCTGCGATGCTCCGAAAGGTAATTCACCGTTCGCATAAGCTCTGACGATTTCGACTAACGCCGGGCTATCGACGACGTCTTCAATCGGACGAATCTCGTAAGGCTTGCTTGACGAGGGCTCTTTCAGACCGTGGTTCAGACACACCAGCGGCACGTCGATGCGGCTGATTTTTTCTGGCGGAATATTAAAACCGCCGCGTCCACCGCCTCCGCGTCCGCCGCCTCCGCCACGACCGCCCCCTCCGCCGCCACCAACGCTCTGTTGCTGACCGCCGCCGCCACCAAAGCCGCCGCCGCCACCGCCAAAGCCGCCCCCGCCGCCGCCGCCAAACTGGTGGAGCACAGGAACACCGGCAAAAGCCTCGGGCACCTTCACGTTAACTTCTTCTGCCGTCTTGTTCGTCACCACCAGACGGCCTTTAGAACTGCTGCGAGCGATGAACTTGACGTCGATGATTCCATCATCGATCGCATCAAACATATCGAGCGGTTCTGCCTGGCTGACGCCAGAATCGACATCGGTTGCTTCAGGCTCGTTCGCTCCGACTCCCCCCGTCATTGTTCCACCGAGAAGAATCGCCAATGCGAGAAAACCTATTGCCTGTTTTCGTATGCTCATCGTCGTTCCGCTTTCGATCGTTGTCTCAAGTTGAATGCTAGTTTGTCCGCTATCCACAATCCTACTAGTCCCACCACCATTGATCGGCGGGAAGCTCGGCCAGATCGATCGCGTCATGTTTCACCCGTAGCGAGCCATCCTCGTCGGCCATAGTTTGGTCCAATGCCTGTTGGGCACGAATCTCTACACCGCCGCCCACCGGAGTCGCCAGCTGTCTTCCTTTCCACATGCTGTTCACTGCCGATTCCACCTGTCGCGGGGCATTATAGGTTTCGACCGGGTACACCGACTCGTCCCCCAGTGCTCCCAGGTCCCAGCCAGCTTGGCCATACAGATCGTGCTTCTGGATAAAAGCAGCAGCGATCAGCATATCGATACAATTGCGAAGCTGCCCATAGACGGGAACTTGTTCGGCCAGTTGCGAATACTTGCGGGTAAAGCTCTGGGTGAAGGCCCGGCTTGCCCTGTTTTGACTACCTACTTGCTGCCGGATGCCGTCGGGGCCGACCATCTCGTCTTCGCCAACCAGTTTTACGCCATTGCCGACAAACTCAGCTGCTGTGGCATCGTCAGTGACTCGAATGCGCTGGTAATCAGGAACGAACCACCAGCGGCACATCGCATTGCGGGCGATCGAAGCGAAACTGGCCAATGATAAATAGCTCTTGATACGCACGGGGGTATCTTCCAGGCCGATGCCAATCAGCTTCATCCGGTAGTCTGCTTCGACCATCACTTGGGCAAAATGAGTCGACGCCGATATTCCTCCCAGCGTGACCACTTGCAGCCCTAGATTCTCGCGCAGACCTTCGACGATGAAACGCTCGTCGTTAGGCTGAATCTGTCTGCCGATCTGGCTCAAGAACTGTTGCATTCTCGAAAGCCCTTCCGGAGTGGCGTCGATCGAGCAGTACACCAGCGGGTTACTCTGTTGGCTTGGCGGAAAAGCACGCAACGCTACGACCAGGTCTTGCAGCTCAAGTGTCGGCTGCCCCGAGTTGATCCCGACATAGCGGCCTGGAGTCTCTTCAAACCAAGCCTCGGCAGGGCCGGCGATGACGACGTCCTGCGTTTTTGGATAAAAGAAGACATATTCAATTCGGGTCAGGCCAGCCAGATACTTCATTGCCTCGTCGGGGCCATGGCCCTCATCAATCGCTTTTTCAATCAATCGCGTCAATCGCGTGAGTGAAACCTTGCGCAATTTGCTGGGGGTTGCAATGTCGCGGTCGAGATTAGCTAACGCTTGCTCGGCGCGCTGGCGCGCCAACTGCCCTGTGGGGTCGACCTCCACAAGTCCGCGCAATACTCCGTCGGCGTCGACCGAGACGCCCGACGAGAAGCCGGCGCCGATCGTGTCTTCGGTGCCGCCGCCGGTTCCGGGATCAGTCGTATCTTGGGCATTGCTTGCCTGCGTCCAAATCAAAGACGCCAGACAAAACACTATGAGGAAAGAGCAATAGCGTGACAACATAAGGACCTCTGCGATCGTGGGGCTCTGTTCGGAGTTGCCCCGCTGATAAGGGCAAACCGGGTGCCAAAATAGGCAACCCAGGCCAACTTTGATCTTAATTCGGCTATGCTCCCGAGGCAAGGAATTCGCCCAGGATGCCAACAAAACTGACTTCCAGGCCTTCTTCCGCGACGGTGGTCGCCTCCGACCGCTCAGGTCGAGCTTTCCCGGCCCTTGGGGCTGCAAGACACGTTTCTCGAAGACTTCGGTACGCCAGCTTGAACTATCGGCAACCTCGGAACAATCCGCATGATTCCACCCGCGATGTTCCCAAAAACCAACCTATCGTGTTGATTCTTTACAACACTCTTTTCCTAGGCGTTACATTTTAACAGCGGTTTTTTTCGCTGGCGGCCTGTTTTCATGCCGCCTTGCCCCGTCACTTATTGATGCCCTGTAGCGATGGTCTCGCCCCGAGTTTTTCAATGTGCCCAGCTATGGTTGGCGCTAGGGGTCTGCGCGCTGCTAGGGGCAGGTTGTGCCGGGCTACCTCGAATCGACCCCACGGGCGAGCGGGTCTTCATCTGGCCTCAGGACCAGGTTACAGCCGTCTCGCCGACCGTCACCAACCCGCAGGCCCCGCCGGTGTTTACCGATCCGGTGTTTCCTCCCCCGTCGTCGACGCCGCTTCCGGGCCAGCCCGGCGTGGTGCCGCCGATACCTCAAGACACGCTCGCCATTACGCCCCAGCGCGTTCTCGCGCCGGTAGGCAGCGAAGTCTTGCTGAAGTCGAGGTTTTGCACACGCGAAGGATACTTACTGACCGACGCCAAGATTGAATGGCTCATCGCCCGTGAAAGCGCCGGCGAGTTCGTTTCGCTGGGCGGACGGGGTTGGCTTCGCGACCCTTGGCTGCCTTGGAACAAGTCCAAAAAGATCGACAACCAATATGCTATTGGTTACACTGCCAAAGTTCCGCTGACGATCTCGCGCGGCACGGCTGATGTCAGCGACGACCTCCAGGTCGAGCCGGGCGAAGCCTGGGCATCAATCACTTCGCCAGTCGAAGGAACCAGCCATATCACGGCAATGGCGCCCGAAATCGAAACCTGGCAGGAACGCCGCGCGCAGGCGACCATTTATTGGGTTGACGTCCAATGGACATTCCCGCCGTCGTCCATCACCGCCGGCGGCTCTCAGGTCATGTCGACCACGTTGCGTCGGCAGACCGACGGTACCCCGCTTGCAGGATGGATTGTGCGCTATGCCGTCGCCGATGGCGGCGGCACCCTGCGGGGCAACGAGTCGGGCCAGACAGTCGAGGCAACGACCGATGCCAACGGGCAGGCTAGCATCGACGTAACTCCCACCGGCGCGGCAGGCAGCGTCACACGCATCGATATCCAACTGATTCGTCCCCCAGGTTATCGTGGCAGCGATGCCCCGCAACTGGTTGTCGCTAACGGTTCGAGCACAATCCATTGGAATAGCACCGAGGGCGACTATCTGCCTCCGGCCGACGATTTGGGTAATACGATCCCCGCGACTCCGCTACCTTCCCAGCCGCCTCCAGCAACCACGACGAGGCGCCCCCGCCTCGACCTGGAAATCTATGGAGAAGATACTGCTCAAGCTGGCGGTCAGATTCGTTTCGAGGTCGTCATCCGGAACGTTGGCGACGCCGAGGCAACTGGCATCGTGCTCAGCGACCGCTTCGACGCAGGGCTGAGTCATTTGAGAGATCCGCAGCGAACGCTCCAAGTCGAAAATACGGGCATCGGTAGCCTGGCTGCTGGGGATTCGCGATCGGTGTTCTTGAATTTCGACGTCCTCCAAGCTGGTAGATTGAGCCACGTGGTGACCGTCCGCTGTGCCGAAGGCGCCGAGGCGGCAAAGCAGGCGTCGGTTAACGCGACGCAACCTCCGCCGCAGCGACAGGCAACGATGAAGATAGAAAAGAGCGGCCCCCGTCAGCGCGTTGTGGGCGAAGTAGCCCCTTTTACTCTTGCGATCACCAACACGGGGGAAGTGCCGCTCACCAATCTGGAGATTGCTGACGAGTATCCCCCTTCTCTCCGGGCGAGCCCAACGCAACAAGGCTACGAGAGAATCAATCGCGGCGACAACCAAGACCACTTTCTCTGGCGGTTACCGCGTCTGGAGGTCGGAGCGACAACTCGGCTCGACGTCCAGTGCCAGTGCATTGGCCAGGCTGAAAACGCGTGTAGCAGAGTCCAGGTCTCTGCCGAGACGGGCACCACGGCAGGTACGATCAGCGGAGCGGACGAGTACTGCATGTCGATTCTGCCGGCTGCCGATGTGGTCCCCCCTGGAGCCCAGCCGCAGCCAGTTACGCCCTCTGTCACTCCTCCCGGCGCCTCAAACGTACTCCGTTTGGGAATTACCTCGTTTGCCGATCCCGTTCGAGCCGGTGCCAGCGCCACCTATCAGATTATCGTCCAAAACGGTCCCACTGCCGACGAGCAGGTACAGCTTCGCGTGCTCTTTCCCGCCGAGCTGACTCCCAACGTGAACGAGATCAGCACCAACGCCAATGTCCAGGCAACACTCGTTGGCAACGAGCTACGCTTCGAGCCGGTCGCTCAGCTGCGCAGCGGTGAACGACTCGAATTTCAGATTACGGTCGCCGTGAATCAGCCGGGCGTCCGAAACATTATTGCCCAGTTGGCTAGCCGGAACGTCCCGAATCCGATTCAGGAAGTCAAAAGCGTCAACATCATCGGACGCTGAGCCTCGCCCCGCAGGCCGAATCCTGCGACAATGCAACGGCCATGCCACGCTTTGTCCTTCTGCGCCACGAATGCCCGTCGACATACAAACCCAGCCACTGGGACTTGATGCTGGAACTGGCCGAGTCGCTGGCCACTTGGGAACTAGCTGAGTTGCCTTCCTCATGGTGCAAACAGTTGGGCATGCCGACAGCAGGAGGTATCGCAGAAGTACCTGCTGTTCGCTTGGCCGACCATCGGCTTGCATATCTTGACTACGAAGGCCCGCTCAGCGGAGACCGGGGCACGGTCCACCAGCAAGACGGCGGTACGTATCAATCGCTTGAATACCAAGAAGATCTGCTGAGATTCAGCATTGCTGGAAACAAGCTCAACGGCAAAGCCACCCTCAGCGAGAACCAGCAGATTTGGCGCTTAAGTGCTAACCAATAGCCGCGATCTGATAGATCGCCGGTGCATCACCGCAAAACGGTTTCCTCTGCCTTCTCTGCCAGCAAAGGCTCAACGCTAGCCGTACTGCCTGCCAGGTATAGCTCCCCTTCGTAGAGTTCTACCGACTGCAAGCAGCGCTGTTCATCAGCGACGGAGAGCACGCCCCTCAGCGAGATCAGCGCCACCGGGTCGCCGGCCTGTTGAGTCCAACGCAACGAAGCATTCAGTTTATCGGCCGCCGCGATCATTTGGTCGACGACTTTGGAAACTGGTATCGGCAACGTGCCCGCATGGCATTTCTTGAGCCGAATTGCGACGACGTCAGTTTCGGCTACCCAGACACTCACTCTTACCGAAATCACGGTGGAAAGTTCTTCGCCTAGATAGCGGAAGCCAATCACGGCTTCGTTGGCGCCAAAGTCCACTCGCGGGTCGACCACACTCTCGGGCAACAGATCAGCGAATTTCTCTTTCAAAGCAACGGCCAGCCAGCCGTTTACCTCGCGCTCAGAAAACGCGGTTTGCCAGCTGGAGTCCGTCGTAGCATCGGTGACCAGAGAAGCGATTCGGCATTCCATCGCATGGCTGTCTTGGGCAAGCATCTCGGAATCGAGCTCGATTGCCCGAGCGTAGTAGGGTTGCACTTGATGCAATGCCCGATTGGCGTAACCGATTGCCAACAAGGCCAACAGCCCCAGGGCGACTATGCCGGCCATGATGATTGTGATTCGACCGTACATGGCAGCCTGGTTTGCCTGTTGTGATAAGAGAAAACCTGCGGAGCCTAGAAGACTTCCGCTGGCCCGTCAATCTCTGGCCCATTTCCCAGGTGCTAGCAGCCCCCGCGGGATTTGAGGGACGACTCCAACTACGATAATGTCCCTGCAAACAGGGCTGTCTTGTCAGCTGCCGTTGACCAGCACCCCCTATCCACTAAAATCTTGCCTCTCTTAACGCTTTACCGCTCCGAGTGCGCGCAGACCGAAAATGACCACGGCAATGACTGACCAACTCGAAAACTCAACCGGCGAATCTGAGTCTCCCCTAGAGCAGGCTCGGCGGGGGAAATTGGCGCGGCTTATCGAGTTGGGAATCGACCCCTGGGGCAGCCGGTTTGACGACCGGTCGATGATTGGCGACATTCGTGCCCGCTCTGCCGAAATCGTCTACCGTACCGAAGATGGCGCCGAGCACCCACTGCCCGATTTCGACAACGTCGCTGAAGACTTTAACTTCCGCCAATGGAAGGCAGATCTTGGCAAAGGCCAAATGGTCGGGCCGCAGGTACGCGCCGCCGGGCGAATCGTCTTGCACCGAGACAAGGGTAAGCTACATTTTATCGACATTCGCGACATGACCGGCGATCTGCAGTTGATGGTCGGCCAGAATCAAGTCGGCGATGACTGGGCTATCGTCGAGCAACTCGACCTCGGCGACCTGATCGGCGTCGATGGCATGCTAGGCCGTAGCAACACGGGCGAGCTCTCGATCTTCGCCGAGCGGATCCACTTCCTGACCAAGTCGATCGAAACCCCGCCCGACAAGCACAGCGGGCTGCAAGATCCCGAGTTGCGCCAACGGATGCGGTATCTCGACCTGATCCACACCGAAGGCATGCTGCCGCGATTCCTGGATCGCACGAAGATCGTCCGTTCGATTCGCGAGACACTCAACGCTCAAGGTTTCGTCGAGGTCGAAGGCCCCACGCTGCACTCGGTAGCTGGCGGCGCCGCGGCTCGCCCCTTCACCACCCACCACAATGCTCTCGACATCGATCTCACCTTGCGGATCGCATTGGAACTGCACCTCAAGCGATTGATGGTCGGCGGCATCGAACGCGTCTACGAACTGGGCCGCGTCTACCGCAACGAGGGCATCGACCAAAGCCACAACCCCGAGTTTACCATGCTCGAGGTCTACCAGGCCTATGGCGACTACCGCTCGATGATGGACCTCACAGAACGCTGCATTTGCGGAGCGATCGACGCGACTGGGAAGGCGGGAGACTACAAACTCGCTTGGGCCGGCAAAACAATCGACTTCACTCCGCCGTTCGAGCGACGTACCTATGACGATCTCTTCCGCGAACACACTGGCGTCGATCCCACGGACAGCACTGCCATCGGCATCTTGGCCGAATCCCTGGACATCGAGATCGTAGGCCGACATCCTGACGTCATCAAAAACGACGTCTTCGAAGCGAAGGTCGAAGATGCGCTTGTGGGCCCCATCTTTGTAATCGACTACCCCAGCAGCATCTGCCCGCTGACCAAACGCAAACGTGACAATCCAGCGATCGCCGAGCGATTCGAGCTTTTCGTGCAAGGAATGGAAGTCGCCAACGCCTACACCGAGCTCAACGATCCCGACTTACAAGAAGAACTGTTCCGCACCCAACTCGCCGGGCTGAGCGAAGAAGATTCCATGGCCAAGATGGATACCGACTTTGTCCGCGCGCTCCGCTATGGCATGCCCCCCGCGGGCGGTTTGGGCATTGGCATCGATCGGCTCATCATGCTGCTGACCAACACCCAATCGATCCGCGACGTTATCCTGTTCCCGTTGTTAAGACCAGAAAAAACGTGAGATGGTTGATGGATGAGGTTTAAGGAAAACACAACATCCATCAAACATGCCACATGAAACATTCTCCCAAGGATGGGTCCATGTACAAGCTACTTCTCTGCTGGCGCTATTTGCGCACCCGCTACATCGCGCTGGTCTGCATTGTAAGCGTCATGCTCGGCGTGGCCACAATGATTGTGGTCAACAGTGTGATGGCCGGTTTTACCAATGAGATGCAGGCCCGGCTCAACGGCATGTTAGGCGACCTGGTCTTTGAATGCCGCAGCATGGACGGCGTGGCCGACGCCGAGTTGCATATGGCAAAGATTCGCCAGGTGGCCGGCGATTCAGTCGTAGGTATGTCGCCCACGGTTTCTGTGCCGGCGCTGATGTATATCGATGTGCTTGGCCCCGATCGTCAAACGCAAGCAATGACCAAACCGATCACCTTGGTCGGCATCGACGAATCGACCTACGCAGATGTTAGCGACTTCGACGATTACTTGCAGCATCCCGAGAACCGAAAGAAGCTGGAATTCAAGCTGCGCGACGGCGGCTACGACGTCTACGACCATCAAGCAGCCGGCGATGCAAATGCCAAACCCCGCAAGCAATTGGAGCGCGCCGGCTGGCCCTATCGCCGCTACAAAGCTTCGGTGCTCAAACAGCGCGAGTTTGTCGTAGGGGCCGATCAGAGGTTTGCCCCCTCGCCAGAGAAAGAAGCACCTGCCGGCGATCTCCTCCAAAACCCCTTTGCCGCCGCAGAAGGCGAGCAGCAAGGCCGCGACTTCGACCCCGCCACGGAGGAGCATATGGGGATCGTACTTGGCATCGGCACCTGCAGTTATCGCGGCTCCGATGGTACCGATCACTTCATTGCCCTGCCCGGCGACGACGTCAGGGTGAGTTTTCCGAAGGCCTCGCTCCCTCCCGAGGCGATCAGCGAGTTCTGTACGATCGTCGACGTCTATGAAAGCAAAATGAGTGAGTATGACGCGAATTTCGTCTTTGTACCAATCCGCGCTCTGCAACAAAGCCGAGGGATGGTCGATCCAACCACGGGCATCGGCAAGTTCACTTCGATCCAAATCAAGTTGCGTCCTGGCGCCGACGCCGACCAGATTCGCGACCGCATTCGCGATGCCTTTCCTGCCCAACTTTACGTGGTTAGCACCTGGCGCGACAAGCAGGGCCCGCTATTGGCGGCGGTGCAAATGGAGCAAGCGGTGCTGAATGTTTTGCTCTTCATGATCATTGCCGTTGCTGGCTTCGGCATCTTGGCGATCTTTACGATGATCGTCGTCGAGAAAACTCGCGACATCGGCATCCTCAAATCGTTGGGGGCGTCGGGACGCGGAGTGATGGGAATCTTTCTGGGGTACGGTCTCAGCTTAGGAATCGTTGGCGCTGGGGTTGGCATGGCGCTCGGACTGCTATTTGTGGCCAAAATCAACGAAATTGCCGACCTGTTGGGCCGACTTACTGGCCAGCCGGTGTTCGATCCTGCGGTTTATTACTTCTACAAGATTCCGACCATCGTCAATCCGCATACGGTTGCCTGGATTTGTCTGGGCGCTGTCTGCATTGCTGTGTTGGCGAGCGTACTGCCCGCTCGCCGTGCAGCGAGGCTTCATCCCGTAAAGGCGCTAACCTATGAGTAGTCTTCCGCAAACGACGCACTCTATACCGATTTCCAGAGGAATCAGGCCCCACCGCGCCTTGCCGGTTACGTCGTCGCCGCAGGCGGTTGAGCAAATGGCCACGTGCGGGCTTTTCAAAAGTTACCGCAAGGGCACGTTGGGCATTCCGGTGCTGCAGGGCATCGACTTCAGCGTATACGAAGGAGAGTTCCTCTCGATCATCGGCCAGAGCGGCAGTGGCAAGAGCACCTTGCTGCACTTGTTGGGCACCTTGGATCGGCCCGACGCAGGCGAAGTTTGCTTCGAAGGCAACCGGATAGATAACTTGCCCGCCGCGAGTCGCGATCTCTTGCGCAATCGCTATTTCGGGATGGTGTTCCAATTCTATCATCTGCTACCAGAGTTGACCGCGCTCGAAAATGTCCTAACTCCCGCGTTGATTGCTGAGAGCATGTTCGGCTACTGGAGAAATCGCAAGCAGTATCGACGCCGGGCCGAGGAACTACTGGAGTTGGTTGGCCTGCGCGACCGGATGAAGCACAAACCTCGCGAGCTCTCCGGCGGCGAAATGCAGCGAGCCGCCATTGCGCGAGCCTTGCTGGCTGAGCCCAAGGTGCTGCTGGCCGACGAGCCTACGGGCAATCTCGACCGCGCCACGGGCGAACAAATCATGCAGGTTTTGGCCGAGTTGAACCGGGAGCAAAAGCTCACTATAGTCATGGTGACGCACGACGCCTGGATTGCCGAACAGGCCGACAGGGTGGTACGGCTGGTAGAAGGCCGGATTCAAGCGGCGTGAACCTGGCGTTCTGTGTATGCGTCGTAAACAAGAGTACTGCGGCTTTCGTCATTCCTTGTTCGACATTCATCAATCGATAGCTTCCTCATGTCTCGACAGGTTTACATCAACGGCAAGTTCGTGCCCTCGGCCGAGGCGACGGTCAGCGTGTTCGATCACGGCTTGTTGTATGGCGACGGGGTGTTCGAGGGGCTGCGCAGCTATGGCGGCAAGGTGTTCCAGATCGAAGCACATGTGCGGCGGCTGTACGAGTCGGCGCTGGCCATCTGCCTGGAGATTCCGATGTCGCAAGCCGAGATGTGCGCGGCGATCGATCTGGCGGTGAAGACCAACGGCATCGACGACGGGTACATCCGCGCGGTGGTGACGCGCGGGGCGGGGACGCTGGGGCTCGATCCCAACCGTTGCAGCAATCCGCAGGTGATCATCATTGCCGATGCGATCGCCCTCTATCCTCAGGAGTTGTACGAGAAAGGTTTGGAGATCATCACCGTCAGCGTGATTCGCAATCACCCAGCGGCGCTGAGCCCGCGGATCAAGTCGCTGAATTATCTGAACAACATTCTGGCGAAGATCGAAGGGCTGCGGGCCGGATGTATCGAAGCGCTGATGCTGAACCACAAGGGGGAAGTGGCCGAGTGCACGGGCGACAATGTCTTTCTGGTGCGCGACGGCCGGTTGCTGACGCCGCCGCTCGATGCGGGTATTCTCTCTGGTATCACTCGCGATGTTGTTGTCGAGCTAGCTAGCAAAGCCGGCATTGAAGTGCTCAAGGTGCCGCTTACAAAGCACGACGTCTATGTCGCCGACGAGTGTTTTCTGACGGGCACGGCGGCCGAGATTATCCCGGTCGTCAAAGTCGACGAACGCTCGATCGGAACGGGCAAGCCGGGGCCGATGACCCGCTCGCTGACCGAGAAGTTCCACGAACTGGTGCGAACTTAGGTCGTCGGCGGCCTTGGTGCGGCCGAGGCATTTCGTTTGGCTTGTTATTTGGATTGCCCGCGGACGACTTCTTTGTACGTGCGGCTGGCGACGAAGTCTTCGTTGTTGACTTTCTCGAAGCTGGTCAGGTAGCGGGCCGTTTGTTCGAGTCGCGCTCGATCTTCGCGCGACAGCCGCCAGGTGAACAGGTGGGTGGCACGCACCGCGGTGGTTTCGGATTCGACGGTGCGGCGGATTTCGACGGGGACGACTCCGTGAGACTGGAGGGCGGCGTTGAGCTTGAGCCGCGGTCCGGGAGGCGGCGTGCTGTGCATCATCGCGTTGAGCTTGGTGTACCAATCGGTGAATTCCCGATACTGGGCCAATGCGGCGGCGTTCTCGGCAGGGACGGTTGCTACTCGATATTGCCAGATGTCGCTCGTCAGGCTCAGCGTGCCCGACTCTTCGTCGAATTGCTCTTCGAACTGCGGGTCGGCCGAAAACTTCAGCAGCGGCTCTTCTTGCTCGGCTGCCCAGCGGGTGAGCTTTTTCATCAGGCCGTCGATTCGTTTGGTCGACACTTCCGTACGCTGCTTCTCGCGAACGTCGAGCAGAATGAACTGCCCGGGGTGCGAGGCGCTGGGAGCTCGAAAGACGATGATCTGCTCGGGCGCCTGCGAGTAGTCGTACACGGTCCCCGAGTCGAAGAGGGTGACATTGTGGCTGAGCGGCTCGGTAGCATCGCCGGCGTAGACGTCGGTCTCGATGCGTAGCTCTTCGCCAATCGCCAGCTGGCTGGCATGGAGTAGCGCGAGGAAGAACAGGGTGGAGACGGCCAGGGCAAAGCGGTTGGCGAACATGACGGGCCTTCTGTACGGGGCTCAACAGGGATTTCGAGGGTGCTGGAGGATACGCGGGGCCTGGTTGACTGTAAACGTCGGTTGGTGCTAGCAAGGTTGATTGGCCGCTATCCGAGTTCGAGGGTTCTGGTAGAATGCTCGACTTCTTCAATCGTCTCGTTCGCTGGTTTCGAAACTGGAGGTTCGCGGGTATGAAATTCATGGTTACTTTTGCGCTGACCCACCGCGACTACAAAGAGCGCGTGGCCCGTTTTCTGGAGACCGGTGCACCACCGCCGGAGGGCGCAGAGATGCTGGGTCGGTGGTTTACGGCCAGTCACAACAAGGGGTTCATGCTGGTCGAAACAGACAAGTCGGACACGCTTTTTCGTTGGACATCGGAATGGGCGGACCTGATTGACTTTCAAATCGAACCGGTCGTCACCGAAGACACTGCCGCAGCGATTCTTCAAGAGTTGAGGTAGGCGGGCAGGCCGCGCCGTGGGCACCTACAGGCTTGCCCAGCCGTGTTGGCCCTGGTACGCCGCTGCTACTGCCGGGCAAGCCGGACCGTGCGGCCTCGGTTTGCAGCCTCGGGGGGCGGGCAGTTTCTCCGTAAAAATACTTGCTTTCTGGTGTGAAATAGTTGACATAGCATTCCAGAGTAGGTATGATGCGTTCTGCTGGAATACCAGTGGGACACCTCGCGGGGGGCAGGTGATGGCAGCGGCGAGTTTGACACAAAAAGCTTATCGCCATTTGCAGCAACAACTGTCTGGCGGCATCTTGCTGCCAGGGGCAGTCGTTTCGGAAAAGCAGGTGGCTTCTCAGCTCGGTATCAGCCGAACGCCGGTCGGGCAAGCGATCCGGCAGCTTGTCTCAGAAGGGCTGATGGAACAGGTTCCCCGTTATGGAACGGTCGTGAAGGAGATCACGCGGCAAGACATCGAAGAGTTGTACGAACTTCGCGAAGCGATGGAGCCGTATGCGGCACGCAAGGCGGCCGAGAGCATTAGCCGAGCGCAGCTGGATCAGCTGGCGATTCTGTGCCAATCGACCGAGCAGTTGGCAAACGACATGGACGAGCAGGGGGCCGACGCGCTGGAAGGCGATGCGCTGCGAGAGTTTCTGTCGACCGATCTGGCGTTTCATCTCTACATCCTGCGGGCGGCGGCCAACCAGCGGATGTTGAAGATCGTGCGCGATTCGCGATTTGTTTCGCGGGTGTTCCGCACTCGTCGGGCACGGCACGACCGCAAGATGGTGCACGCTGCCTGCCAATGCCACCGCGAGATCTACGAAGCGCTTTGCGCGCACGACGGCGCAGCTTCGGCCGAGCGGATGTTGCGACATATTGTCAAGTCGAAGGAAGAGACCCTGGCCTTTATCGATCGTGAGAAGCGAAACCTGTCGGCGAGTGAGGCGTTTTTTTCGTTGGACCTGAGCGAAGAACTCCGCGAGCAGCTTGCCCGGCTGGAGGTATTCTCGGAAGGTGGCACGGAATGACAACGCGATTTTCAGGACATGAGAGTCAAATGGATACTCAGCATCGGAACCTAAGGAAAACAGGAAGCACGCCTCGGCGCAAGAACCTGCGAGCGAGGAGGGCTTTGCTGCTGCGCGGACGTGCGGGCTTTACCCTGGTAGAGTTGCTGGTCGTGATCGCCATTATCGGAGTGCTGGTGGCGCTGCTGTTGCCTGCCGTGCAAGCAGCGCGGGAAGCGGCGCGCGCCTCGAAGTGCAAGAACAACCTGCGCCAGATTGGCATCGGCATTTTGAACTTCGAGGCGCAGGAAGAGCATTTTCCGACAGGGGGTTACATACCCTACGCGAACAAGTCGCGTACCGATCCGGCAAACGGGGCGATGAGCCTGAGTCTACACGTCCATATTTTGCCTTTCGTCGAGCAACAAACGCTGTATGACCAGTTTGGGCGAATTCCCAATAGCAAGCTGCTGCTGGGCTACGAGTACAACAAGCATATTGCGCTCAATCCGGTGGACTTGTATTTCTGCCCCAGCAATGGCGAAGAGTATCGGCGAGGCCGGTTCGTATCCGGGCAAGTCAACGGCGAAGACACCTACACCCAGCACTACAACGGGATTGGGGGCCCTAAGTATCACCCGGCGGTCGATATCCCGGGCTACAAGGAGGCTGACGCGTACTATACGGATGATTTTCCGCCGGCCGAGTTTGGCGGGCCGAAATGTTCTAGCGACAATCGGGGAGGCTTTTCGAAGCTCGGCATCTTCTTTCCGAACTCGGAAGTACGGATGGGGCAAATTACCGATGGCACGTCGATGACGTTTATGGTGGGCGAGCGGACGCTGGGAGAGACGGCTTGGACGGCCGGGCTTAGCAATTCGAGGACCTGGCCGTGTGATGCCACCGGCTTCAAGAACATCGGGTTGAGTATCAATACCTGCGACGAATCGATAAGCAATTGCTCGCAGTATAAGAACGAACGTCCGATGGGGAGCCATCACCAGGGCGGAGCTCACTTTTTGTACTGCGATGCTTCGGTTCGATTCCTGTCGGAAACTGCTGACCTGGCGGTTTTGCAAGCCATGTCGACGCGCAGCTATGGGGAGCTGATCGATGTCAAGTAGACCTTGGATGTCATTCTGGTGGCACTGTCTGGCAGGCAGCTCGGCTTGCCTGTTGTTGGCGGGCCTGGCGGGTTGCGACTCGGGGCCGCAGCGGTTTTCGGTGAGCGGGGTGGTGCAATACAACGGCGAGGAGGTTCCGGCGGGGCACTTGATTTTCACTCCCGACGGAAGGAAGGGCAACCAGGGCCCCCAGGGGGTGGCGATGGTTCAGAAGGGGGAAATCGTACAGAACGAGAACCGCCGACTGGTGGGCGGGCCCCATTGGGTAAATATCATGGCTTTTGACGGTGTGCCGTTTAACGACGGCGAGATGATCATCAACGACGGTAAGCCGCTGCTGCCAGAGCAGGTGGTGCAGGTTGATTTACCTATGGCCGACGCCGAGTTGACGATTGATCTGATGGAAGAAGCAAAAGGCGAATACGCGGTCAATATCGCAGTAGCAGAGGACTGACAAACGTTCGAAGAGGCTAAACGAACGCGATCTACTTCTCGTTCAACAAGAATTCATTCAGCGACAATTTCTGAACCAGGGCAACTTGTCAACAGTATCTAGGCGCAATGCCAAAGGCATTTCTCGGGAGGAGCATCATGACAAAGATATCATTGCGATTACTCGCAACGACGACAGCAAGTCTTTTTTTCACTTTCAGCGGCTTGGACCAGGTTGCCCAGGCGGCTCCGCCGGTGACTACCGGATTGATTGCTTCGTTTGACGGTGCGAACGTCACGACGTCGGGAAGCGACGTCACGAGCTGGAACGACCAATCGGGTTCGGGCAACCACGCGACACAGTCGCTAAGCGGTTCGTATCCCACGCTGGTTGCCGCCGCAACGACGACCGGTACGAATGCGATCCTGTTCGACGGGACGGACGATTTTCTGGACATCGCGCCGAACCCCAGCGACTTCGACTTTACTTCGATGACGTGGTATGTCGTCCGCAAGGCCGACTTGAATGATAACAGCCGATTGTTGACCGGCATGTACAACGATATTGATTCGTTGGTATTCGGGGATCAGTATTCGGGGCAAGCCTGGGCATCGCTGGCAGGAAGTTCAAATCGCCACCGCGCCCTGGTGCGGGATGTGTCGAACACGTTTTTTGCCGCGGATGCGAGCAGTACGAACACAGATGCTTTTTTTGTTACCGGCGGCATGTGGGACGGGAACAGCAGTACCGACAACGTGACGGCGATATTGCACGAAAGCTCCTCCTCGCGCGTCGTCGGCACGACGAGTATTCTCGACAACCCCGAATTGAGCGGCCACCTGCGCACCCGTATTGGGGCAGGTGCAACTTACAATGATATTGGAGCGATTGAAGCGCCGAACTCGCCATTTAGCGGAATGATTGCAGAGATACTGATCTACGATCGTCTGCTCTCTCCCTCGGAACAGACTTCGGTCGAGAACTACTTGCTATCGAAGCACATCGCTGCCGGGCCGAATACGTTTACGTGGAACTTCGACGGTTCGGGCGGCTGGGCAGATCATACGAAGTGGTCAGACAGTTATTACGCCCCTCCGGCGTCCAATGATCAGCATGCGATATTTGGCGACGCGATTGTTGGCGATTCGGACATCGTATTTGTTGACGACGATCTCACGGTTAACAGCGTATCGTTTACGAACACATTGGGAGGCTCTTACGCCATCGGCGGTTTGGGGAAAGTGGTTTTTGATCAATCTTCCTCTTTTGCTTCGCCAACGATCGCCGTATCCGGAGGCAGCAGCCATCAGTTCCAAACGCCGGTACAGGCCCTCGATAATCTTGCGATTACAGCCGCTGGAGGGAGTCTGGATTTCAACAACCAGCTGGACTTGTCGGGCAATACGCTTACGATCAGCGGCGACGTGAACATCAACCATAGCGCTGTGGGTAACGGTCAAATCAGCGTGACGAGCGGATCGCTGGGGACCGCCGGTTCGACGTCGATCACGGGCAGCCTTCTCAGCGCTGGCACTTTGAAAATTGATCTCGGCGCCAACAATACTGATTTCTTCAATTTCTCGGGCGCCGCGAGTTTGGCGGGCACGGTGGATGTCGAACTCGAGGCTGGTTACGTTCCCTCGGGGACCTACACGATCTTGACTGCGGCAGGCGGATTGAGTGCTGGAAGCGTCATGCTCGATCCCTCGGACACCTCGACTTTTGAATTGCTAGTGCAAGGCAACAGTTTAGTGCTCTCGGTGCTAGATGTTGAGAATGCGAATTTCGACGGAATCGGCGGCGTCGATGGGTTTGACTTCCTGGCCTGGCAACGCGGCTTTGGGAAGACCACGGGCGCAGTGCTGAGCGATGGCAATGCAGATGGAGATTCTGATGTGGACGGCAACGACCTGGCAATTTGGGAAGATCAATTTGGCACGTCAGGGGGTGGAGGAATGGCTGCTGCGACGATACCCGAGCCCAGCAGCTTGTTGCTCGTCGCGTTTGGCGCAATGGCTACCGTACTGGCGGGCCGTAAACGGCAGGCAAATTTGAGCAAAGTGCTCGTCTTGTTGTTGTGCGTAGGTCTCGGCACGATGGCAACCGAAGTTTTTGCAGCTCCCCCGATTACGACAGGCTTGATAACGCAACTGGATGCCGACACAGGGATTACTCTCGATAGCGGCGAAGTAAGCGGTTGGGCCGATCAATCGGGCAACGGCAACAATGCCTCGAATTCGGTCATCGGGGAACGGCCGGTAGTGATCTCCTCGGCCACCCCAGCCGGCACTTCGGTTCTGAGTTTCGACGGGGGAGACCTGCTCGATATTGGACCTTCAAGCGACTTCGAGTCGCAGCAGCTCACCTGGTTTGTCGTATTCCAAGCTGATGCTTTGGACAATGGACGATATATCAACGGTATGTACGAAGATGTCGACTTGGATGCGGGAGATACCTGGAGCGGACAGGCCTGGCAGAGTTTTGTGGCGTCCAGCGGCCGTCATCGCGTAAACGTACGCGACGATGCACAAGGGTTCCATGCGGCGACCTCGCCGAACAATACCATTGATGCGATTAACTACTTTATAGGCATCGGTTCCTGGGACGGCACCAATGGCACGACCGACAACATTACGAATGTGGTTGTTGACGGTTTGGGAACGGTTACTACCTCGACTGCGGTTGCGTATGATACCGATCCGAATGCCACGCTCCAGAAGCATTTTGCTACCCGTATAGGTGGGGCAACTGTCTACAACGTTGCGCAAACTGCCCCTGCTCCGCTGCAGAACGGATTCGACGGTCAGATTGCAGAGGTCCTGGTTTACAACTCGCTGCTCAATTCGATCGACACGACGCAAGTGGTCAGCTATTTACTATCGAAGCACTTCACCGGGGTACCCGTGCCGACCGAGTTTACTTGGGATTCTCCCGACTCGGCCAGTTGGACCAGTGCAACGCGTTGGACCGATAGTGCATTCGGTCCGCCGCAAACCAAGAATCAAAAGGCGATTCTGGGCGATGCCATCGGCAGTGAGAATCGCACCGTGACGATTCTTAAACCGGTAACCGTCAATGCCATCGAGTTCAACAACACGTTGGGCGGTTCCTATGCGGTTGCCGGACTGGACAGGATCACGCTCGAGCAGAGCGATTCGCTGGTCGATCCTGCGATCGAGGTGCTGAGTGGCGATCACGAAATCCAGGTGGCCCTAACGCTGGCCGACGATTTGAGCGTGACAGTCACTTCCGGCTCGCTGGCATTGAACAACGAGATCAATCTGGGGGGCAACACGCTGACTTTGTCTGGAGCGGTAAGCGTCAACCACGCGATTGTGGGCGGCGGCACGGTGGTCAACCTGGGATCCATTGCGGCAGCAACCATGGGGGCCGATTTTGTCAACGAAGGCATAATGACGATTGAACTTGACGCGCTAGGCGCCGATTCGTTCGACATCGCGGGCAACGCCACGCTGTCTGGCACGCTAGACGTGCGGACAGCCGCAGGAGTCGAGCCAGCGGGTTCCTATACGGTGCTCACCAGCGGAGGAACTCTTGACGCAGCCAACCTGGCGCTTGATCCTTCTGACGCTGGCTTGTATCGCTTGTCGGTGAGTGGCAATAGCCTGATGTTGACTGCGATTCCCGAACCAGCCTCGCTGGCGCTGGCTTGCCTGTCAACTATGCTGTTATTGGGCCGCCGCAAGGCTGCAAAGGGGATACGAGAATAATAAGGCTGTGAGGAAACACTCCCTATTGAGAACTGCGCTGCGAACGAGTTTGGATTACAGGCGCATTAGCAGTCCGCCAGACGCAATCAGCGTTTACGGGCTAACTCGTTCCGGCGCAGGGCTCAATTATTGCTTAAGCTTACTGCCGGTTGGAACCGGCCGAATGCGGAGAGCCGGCTTACGGAGCAAGAGCATCTTGAGAGGCAATTGGCTTGAATTGTCACACTGCGACTGTTGTGTCGCCTAGGATCGGGCGAGTTTTGCGACACTTTGGTGCTACCTCTCAATGTGGGCAGAAGTGTAGCGGGGGCCTAGAGAGTGTCCCGATCCGGCAGTCCAAGAACCGTTTGCTCCAACTCCCGCTAGCCTTTGCTGCGACCGGATTGCTGATCTTTACTCCGCAAGGCATTGTTGCTCAGACCTTGACAGACGTGCCTGGTACAGTGATCAGCCACATTCCTTATGAATCGGGCAACGAGCAGTTTGTCGGTTCTCCCTCGATCACGATCTTGTCTAACGGCGATTACATCGCCGCGCACGATTTGTTCGGTTCCGGCACAAATGAAGACCAGACGAAGATTTTTCGCTCAACCGATCAAGGCGCTTCCTGGACAGAGCAGACGACCATTTCGGGCTCCTTTTGGTCGACCGTTTTTGAACATAATGGGAGTCTCTATCTATGGGGGATCAAGGAAGGAACGGTCGACAAGGACATCGTGATCCGCAGGTCGACCGATTTCGGCGCCACTTGGACTTCGCCCATGGATCAGAACAGCGGCTTGTTGAAAGAAGGGGCTTATGGCAGCACGCCCAATGTACCCGTGATCCACAGCGGCCGAATCTTCATAGGAGCCGGGCGACGGGTGATGTCGGCTGCGGTGAATGCCGATTTGCTGCGGGCGAGTTCGTGGCGATTGAGCGACGAAGCTTCGTCCGCAGGTCATCCTTTTGGAGCGGAGTTTGAATTTTTCTCGGAAGGGCAAGTCGTCGGCTCGCCCCAACTCGGCGTCCACATGCTGGCGAAGGTAAAAGACCTTCCGTACGCAGCCAAGATCGACGTCGTCGAGTCAACGGGATTGATCAACTTCGATGCATCAGCCGAATATGCTTTCCCTTCGATGCCTGGAGGCGAGAAGAAATTCGGCGCACAGTATGATGACGTGACTGGCATGTACTATGTATTAAGCAACCCGGTGCTGGCTGCGCACGTAGGGGCTTTGGAAGATCGGCCCACGCTGATTCGAAATACGGCCGCTATATTGTCGTCCAAAGACTTGAACCACTGGGATGTGGAAAAGTTGTTTCTTTACGGCTCGGTTCCCGAGGAACAGGCGTTTCAATACTTGAACTTCGAGATCGATGGAAACGACCTGGCAGTAGTGTCTCGCACTGCTTTTGAAGACGGTCTGGGAGGGGCAAAAAACAACCACGACGCCAACCTGCTCACTTTTCATCGGATTGACGATTTTCGCAATGCGAAACCGCAACACGTTCTCGTGGCCGACAGCGGGAGCGACCGCGTACTGCGCTATGAAATCACTGCAGGTAACGAATGGGCCCCCCTGGGTAGTTTTACTCAGGGCACCACATTTGACGGCCAAGCGTTGTCCAACCCGGTCGGTATTGCCCAATCACCGGGCGGCGACGTATTCATCGCAGACAAAACGAGCACCACGGGGCGCGTGCTGCGGTTTGATTCCTCGGGAAACTTTCTGGAAACAACGGCCGTTCAAGGCATCGACTTTACCGGCGATCCGGAAGGGCTTGCCGTAGGGCCCGACGGGCAGGTGTACTTGTCGGTCGCGTTTGGAGACGACTCGGATAAGATCTACAAAATCGATCCGGATCTGGGCAGTGTGTCTACCTTTGTCGACACCAGCTTTGCAATGGGACAATCGCTAAGCAATCCGCGCGGTCTCGGATTTGCGCCCAACGGCGACCTGTATGTTGCGGACCGCAACAGCGACGCGATTCGCCGCTTTCGCGGCGACGACGGCGCCTACTTGGGCGATATCCTTTCGCCCCGCCAACCACAGGCATTGGCCTGGGACGATACGAACAACCAATTCGTTTTCTCGCAGCGTACGACAAGCACGGATACCGACATCCTGACTACCGACGCCAGCGGCGCTTTGTCGCAAGTTGTTTATACCGACACGGACATTGGCCTGGCCCTGGGGGCGGTGGCGGTGGGGGGCGAGATCTTTTGGACCGACTTTGCCAATGATCTCATCTATCAGGCTCAACCGGGGCAAACCAAGCGGGTGGTGGTAGGCAGCGGGCTTAACAATCCCACTTATCTGGCTGCGGTGGAGAATGTCGGTCTCGATGCGGGTGAATCGACCTGGAGTCAAATTGGCTCGGGCGAATGGGATGATCTTGCCAATTGGTACTACTGGGGGCGTGCGGATACGAGCGACGATCTGGCGATCTTCGGCAGCGCCGCGGGTGCGCCGGCAACCGTAACGGTTGGTGGATCGTTTTCGGTGCGCGGGTTGCGCTTTCGCAATCCTGCTTCCTATACGATTGCCGGGACGGGCAAATTGACGCTCGCTTCGTCGCAAGGTTTGGCGACGGTCGAGGTCTGTGTTGGGAGCCATGTACTGGATGTCGAACTTCTGCTGGCGGAGGATACTCGAGTTGTGGTCGACTCGGTGGCGGCGCTTGCCGTTCAAAGTGCGCTCGACCTGAATGGCAAGCTGCTTCAGATAGCCGGCACGGGATCGTTTTCGGTTTCGGGCGACTTGAAACTGGACGGAGGTAGGATTGCTATCGACCAGGCTTCGCAACTTACTTTTGCTCCGGGAATTAACCCAGTGCTGGATGGCGAGTTGGAGCTGCTTGTTGACGAGCCACAACTGCTGGTCGCTGGCAATACTTTTACGATTCTAGCCGGGACTGCGTGGCTTGGCGGCAACATGTTCAGTGACTTGGTCCTCCCTCCGCTGCCGTCGGGATTGTTCTGGGATCTGACCGATCTTTACAGTGCCGGTACTGTTGCCGTCGAGACGGCTCCGCCCGGAGACTTTGATAGCGACGGCGACGTCGACGCGACTGACTTGACTTATTGGCAGAGCAACTTCGGCCTTGCCAGCGGAGCCACGCGCGTTGAGGGAGATGCGGACGAGGACGGTGATGTCGATGCTTACGACTACCTGATCTGGCAACGGAACTTTACCGGTTCGACTGCCCCGTTATCTCCTCCCGCGGCAGCTGCGCTGCCAGAGCCTTCTGCTTTGGCGCTACTGGTAGTGCTAATAGCCTGCGTCCAATTCCAAGGACGCACAAGCTGCCTCACAAGCCGGCGCGAGAAGGGAAGGCTTGTTAGTTAGAGCAGGCAAGCAAGTAGACGCGTGCTACTCAAAGGTCAAGTCGCTGAGCAGAAATGCCGGCAAGTCGAGGCCGCTGAGACTTGCTCGATCGCTGTTATCGGACAATTCGTCGATGGTAGAAATCTGCGAGGAGATACGAATATGGTTGGTTAGCAGTTCAACTGCCAGTTTAGCGTCCTTATTCTCCAGGGCCTCGACGATCGCCTTATGGCCGTGATTGGCCGTTTCTGCGCGTTCTAATGTGTGGTTGCCCCGCCGGGCTTGGAAGACGTGGGCCACGGTGCCGGTCCGTTGGGCGACTTTGAGAAGTTTCTTGTTTCCTGCGGCGGCAATAATGAGCAAGTGAAAGGCCATGTCGGCAGCCAGAAAGCAACGCAGCGACTCGCCTTCGAGGCTCGTCTTGCCAGCCTGACGCGCTTGTGCCACTTCCTGATCGATTTTTCCGCAAAGGGCTTTCATGTCGCGAAGTGTTTCCTGGCGAATCCGCTCAGCGCCCTTCTGAATGGCAAACACCTCGAGAGCTTCGCGCACTTCGAACAACTCGAGCAATTCTTCCGCCGGGATATCGCGCACGATGGTTCCATAGCGCGGGATCTGTTGAACCAGGCCATCTTCAGCCAGGCGTCGCAATGCTTCGCCGATGGGAGTTCTGCTGCAACCTAGCTCTTTGGCGATTGCCGCTTCCGAAATCACATCACCTGGGGCGAGGGTCCCGTTGGTGATTTGACTATGCACATGATGGTATGCGCTTTTTGTTCGAGCTGTCACGACGAGCAATTCCTGAGAATACGACTTTGGTCTCCGAGTAGCACACGGTCTTCTCAGGCGACCCAAAAAGCATTGATGGCCGAGCCGGTAGGGGGTAAATGAGAACGGCTCTGGCAGCTAGTATGCCAGTAGAACTCTCACTGGAAACCGTGTCAAGTTTCACGCGAGAACGAAGTCGACGAATGAGGCCAAAAAAACTGCATAATGCGCTACCTGTTGTTGCTCAAGTACTTCCATGAGCTCTTGCTGCACTCTTCATCCGTGGGCCTGTGGCGGAGATGGTAATGAGCTGAGGAGGCGCTTGCGCCCGGCGATAGAGAAAAAGTCGGCCAGCACTAGCTGTTACTGAGCTGTCGGCAATGAAGTTACGGATAGCAGGTGTGCTATGCACGTCCTGGGTGGTGATGCGGTTAGCCAGTGGCGATCGTTTGATACAATTCTGGGCGTTAGCGCAAGTCGTCATGGATTGTGCGGCATTCGCGACCACGATGGTCGGGCATGTGGAGGCATTGTAGATGATGGGTGTGTGGCTGTAGGGTTTTCTAAGGAGCCGTGATCGTGTCGAAGTCAAGAATCTCTCGTCGCCGGTTTTTGCAGCGCAGTGCAGAGTCGTCGTTGGCCGTGGCGGCGCCTTATTGGTTTTCGTCGCAGAAGTCGCAGGCGGCCGGCTTTCAGTCAGCGAACGATCGGCCGCAGGTGGGTTTGATTGGTGTGGGCGGCCGTGGGATGTCGATCTCGAAGCTGGCGGCCCAGTATGGCGATGTCGTGGCGATTTGTGACGTCGACCTGCAACATGCCGAGGCGGCCAAGGCGGCGTTTGGCGGGACGGCCGCCGTGACGCAAGACTATCGGCAGTTGCTCGACCGGCAGGACGTGGATGTGATTATCAACGGCACCCCTGATCATTGGCACACGAAGATCAATGTCGATGCCTGCCTGGCGGGCAAAGATGTTTATACCGAGAAGCCGCTGACGCTGACGATCGACGAAGGCAAGATCTTGCGGCGCGTGGTGGCAGAGACCGGCCGCGTCGTGCAGACGGGCACGCAGCAGCGCAGCGCAAAGCAGTTTCAAACGGCGGTCGAGCTGGTTCGCAACGGTCGCATCGGCAAGCTGCAGCAGGTCTGGGTGGCGCTGCCGTGGTATAGCACCAAGGGGGGGCCGTTTGCCGCGACCGCGCCGCCCGACTCGCTCGATTGGAATCGCTATCAGGGGCAGGCGCCCGAGCGCGAGTATTGTGCACAGCGCACTCACAAGGTGTTTCGCTGGTGGTACATGTACGCCGGCGGCATCATTACCGACTGGGGCAATCACCACGTCGACATTGCCCAGTGGGGCATGGACCGCGAGTTGAGCGGGCCGACGACGATTGACGCGCGGGGCATTTTTCCTAACGCGGGCCGCGCCGATTGTTTTGATACGCCCGATCGGTTCTTCTGCCGGATGCACTATGCCGACGGCCCCGAGTTGCTGTACTTTTCGGCCGTGAATGACAAGCAAGTGTACGGCACCGAGGAGGGCGAGCCCACGCCGGCGGAGCAGCTCGAATGGCTGTTTGGGCGAGAGTGCCCCGACGAGATCAAGACCTACGACCGCAACGGGATCATGTTCATCGGCGATGCGGGACGCGTGTTTGTCAATCGCAGCGGGGTGCATGGCAAGGCGGTCGAAGAACTGGCCGACAACCCGCTGCCGAGCGACGCCTGGCGAGCGCGGCCGAGCGACGACCACATGGGCAATTTCTTTCAGTGCGTGAAGACGCGCGCGGAGCCGGTAGCGCCGGTGCGCGTCGAGCATCGCACGGTGACGGTGTGCCACCTGACGAATCTCTCGATCCGGCTGGGCCGGCCGTTGACCTGGGACCCGGCGGAGGAGCAGTTTGTCGGCGACGACGAAGCAAACGGCTGGTTGGCTCGCGAGCAGCGAGAAGGGTACGAGATTGAGGGTTAGGAGTCGTGAGCTGAAATCCAGGGGCAAACTGACCCACCCGGGGGTTGGGGGGTATTTTGCGGATACCGCAGCTGGTGGTAGAATGCGGGTCGCTTAGTGCGGTCGGGCTTGGCTGAATGGGCGCGGGTAAACTCTCCGCAATGGGCTGCTATGAGACTTGGCTACGTTTTTCTGTGTCGAATAAACAAGTTCGTCGATTCTACGTTCTGTGAGAAATGACGTCATCATGGACGCAGATTCAAATTCGAAACTAATCTTAGGTCGCACTCTTCCGGAACGTGTTAGACTTATAGCATTTAGTCTCGTGATTTGGACGATTGCAGGGTGGATGTTTTGGGTCGTCGAGTCGTTTGTAGAAGACAGAACTTGGTGGGACTTTGCAGTCAAGCTGGTACTCCATGACCTGATATTCACGATTATCGTCTTCGGATGCGCGCTGGTTGCTCACGCTTTGTTTCCGAGCGTAACGCAGCCGTTTGTGGAAAAGGCGGCTGCAAAACTTAGCTTTCTGCTTTCCGCAATTATTCTGTTCGTCCTCGCAACAATTGTATTTTTATCATTAGTAGTGCCGGTACTACTACATTTTGGGCTCGTGAAATAGATCATTCGTTGCTTCGCCTCCTTTTACTAAGGCATGAGACAAACCGACTGCTGCACCGAAACCCGCGATCTGGTGCTTTCGAATTGGATGCTTACATCACGCGAGCTGGGTGAACGGATTCGTTCTTTGTGGATCCCTTCGGACCCCACTACTGACCTCGTGAATTCCTCGATGACCGTCCTGTCCCGTCATATTGAGCTGGTTCTAGCCGCAATACGCGGTGGCCTGATCGTTGCAGTTGCCATGAGCGCTGGATGCTCGCAAAGTGATGCGCCGAGCACCACTCCGGCTTCGACGCCGACCACTCTGGACGAAAGAAGAACAAGCGGAGCTACTGAAATGGACAACGACATCACATTCGTAGACGATTACCTCACTAAATGGGATCGCTTCGCACAAGGCGAGAACAACTTTGTTCCGGAGATCAAACAATCAACGGCTGAATTCGAGCTTGCGTTGACGCGACTCCTCGCAAGCCGTGATCCTCGCGCGCCGTCGCGATTGGTGTTTTATGCAGTTGTCCAAGTCGGTGGTTTTATCGTGGCTGATTCTGAACTGGGGCGCGCCGCAAAACCAGTACTCGGCGACGATTTCAATATCTTCACCAACAAAGAAGGGAAGGATACTTTTTTCGCAGGCGATCTGTACTTTTGGTGGCAAGACCACAAGAATGAATACAAGGCATTTCGCCTATTCGAAGAATGGCAGAATCGCGACTTTGCCAAATCGACTGCCATCCCAATGTATGAAGCGATCCGACAAAAACAATAGCAACCTAACAAAATGGTATACGGGAGCAGCCAG
>JAGQOW010000408.1 GCA_020427155.1 Planctomycetales bacterium
AAGGATCTGATTACAAATTACGAGATGGGCAAGCTCGGGAAAGAACCTAACTAATCATTCAAGCCGACGCCGCTTCGCGGCGCGGCTTAATTCCAGCGTTAGAGATCAAGAATGAAGTCACTGTGCATAGTTGCCGCGTTACTTCCTAGCATCGCATTTGCCGCTGGGTACGGTGGCGCCGAAGGCAGTAACAAGCGCGGTGAAATTGTCCGAATAGAAGGTGACGTGGCTGACACCATTTACGTTCAAAAAGGTCGAAAAGACTCGGAATGGAAAGAGAGCTACGACCTGAACAAGGAATGCCCTGACTTCCAGGCAACGTTCGAGGGAAAGACGCATTTCTCGTGTCGCATTGACGGCAAATCGCCATTGGCGGGCACGCGGTACAAAGTCACTACATCAAATAGCTACAGGCCGTGCAATGTCGAGCCCTTCTTTGACAAGACTCCTGGCGAAATATACGTATGCGTGTCAGGCTGCGACAACCCTCGGGCCCCTACAAAGTTTATTGTACGGCCATGGGAGTGCTAATGATCTCTAACACTGCAGTCGAGGGGATCGCCACAAGCTGCGCTTGTGGTTCCCTCCGCGCTGCGCGCTACGGCGCCCCCTCACTTCCACGTTAGACCGCAATGAACAAGCTGCCGGCGTTTCCACCCGAAGTGCATCGGTACGTTGCGCAGATCTTTCGCGCAGCGAATCGAAGGGTTTGCGAGAAGGTGGCGCTAGTGCCCAACTGCTCGGAGCCTTCGCTCGATCTCACGTTGATCGAGCACCTCTCTCAGTTTGCCGGGCCGCGGCTTGTCGCTCCGGGCTGGGCTGTGCGTCTCGACATTCACTACTTGGGCGGGCTCCGGCACTTTTACGGTTGGGAAGTGGCAGACATCGGGGTATTGGTCTTCGCCAAGCAAGGTTCGTCGGTGGTGGCGAAGAAGACGGCCTTGCTCCAATCGAAGAGGCTGTATCCAAGCAATGGCGGTATCGCAGAGGAGTCACCTGAGGACTACCAAATTGGCTTTGGCGGCCTGCTACCGAGCCCAGGGTCAGCTAAGTCGCTCGCCCTCGCGCACTCCTTTCTGTTCAAGACCACCTCGAAGTACAAGGCACTCAAGGTTGCGGACGGGCAGTACAAGGCCATAGAGTCGTACGAAGCAAAGAACAAGCTGGACGTTCACTACCTCTTGTACAACCCGTGGGTTCTGGATGCTTCCTATGCCTATCCTGTTGCCGGTGCCGTCAAGCTGGGCAAGGCTGGCAACGGAGGTTGTCGCGTCGTGAGCGCATCCACGCTGCGGGCTGGGTTGCAGTCAAAGCCTTCGGGGTATTCCCCTTCGTTCTCCGAAGTCGCGGGTATTGCGGGTGGTGCCGCAGGCGGGCAGGCAGGTTGGCGGCTGTATCACTTCATCTCCGACCTACTCCTTAGGTGCAACGAAGGCAATCTCTTCGAGAG
>JAGQOW010000409.1 GCA_020427155.1 Planctomycetales bacterium
CCACTGGTTGTAGATCGCTGAGATAGACAACTTTCCCAAACGAATAATCCACCTCGTCCAATGCGGCAAAAGGAATTTGAAACTTGAGTCCACCGGAGGTTGCGAGTTGAAGCTCCTCTTGTGAGTAAGTGATAGACGAGATCGGGAGTCGTGCATCGGTGCGCAACTTTGCCCAGCAGAGGGGTTCAGGAATCTCTTGCTGACGCGAATGAAAGTAGGAGAACGCGGCTACCTTGCTTCGCTTCACTGGGATTTCGTCATTGTCCCAGCGGAAGGTCAACTGCTCGTCGGATACGTCGCCCAGTACGCCTGTGAGATAGTCGAGCGAAGCTCCTTTGTTTTTATAGACAATCAGCACATCACCGGTGAGCTGCTTGTCGGCCAGATCGTTCCACAGCTGGGAAACCTTCTCCTCCAAAGGCGCAAATTGCAGTCGTTGGATACTACTGGTGGGAATGGAGAGGGGCTGATCAGAAAGCGTGGTGCCGACGGTAGCTTGCCGATCGGAAACCGTGTAAGTCGTGAAGGGGAGGATTGTGCCGTCGACTAACTCAAGCCGACCTGTGTCGGGTTCGTCCAACTCAGTGGCGAATTGAGGCTGTACGGAAAGGAGTTGATCGGCAGCAAGTTGGGTTTGCTCGCCGGAGGGCAAAGAGAGAGTTAGCCCCTTGGCATTCCATTCAGCCAAGGCTCCCGTGAAAGACGTGCCGTCGGACGTCGTTACAGTGACCTGGGCTTGGACGTACGGCGCTGTGCAGAATGCCAATAGCAGGGCGGTTTTGAAGATCAAGTTGCGGCAGTTGGCTGATATCATGCCGGGCATTGGAAAAAAGCTAGTTGGAAGAGGGGCTCGACTCGTCGGCCAACTCTCGGAAATACTGTTCGATCAAGGCGCGGTAGTGGGCGGGGAACTCGCGCCCCATTTCTTGTAGAGCCTTTTCGCGCTCTTTAGGCGGCAAATCGCCCCAGCCCGACTGGCTGCCGATGTCTCGTTGGTCTACTTTCATGGGAGCCTTCATCGCCGGCAGGCTGCTGTCTTGCATTGGCTTGGCGCTTTGCGCCGATCCGCCGGCACTATTTGATTGTTGCTGCTGCTGGTCTTCGAGCTTTTCGATAAGTTGATCGAGCGACTGAAGCACTCCATCTTCGACGATTTGGACCTGCTTGCCTGCGCGGCCAATCTCGAGTCGTCGGCGGACGTCGTTCATTCGGCGAGCGATATGGTCTAAGGATTCATCTTTCAATCCGCCAAGGTCCCGTTTCACGAGTTCGGCAACCTGGAGAAAACGCCGTGGCAACGCATCTTCGCGTTCGAGCAGTTGGACAAGCGCGGCCCGGCTTTCGTCGGGCTGAACCAGTTGGTGATGGGCCACCATGCGGTAGAAGAGCAGGCCGGCTGGATCAATGACGTCTGATGGGGCAATTCCATCGAGCGTCGCG
>JAGQOW010000410.1 GCA_020427155.1 Planctomycetales bacterium
TGGGCCGAACGCTACGACCGATCGGTGACCGACGTGTTCGCGCTCCAGGAGGAAGTGGTAAGGGAGATCGTGTCGGCGCTCTCGGTGAGGCTGGACAGGGAGGAGAAGGCGCGTCTCTCATCGGCCGCAAGGGTCGATCCGGACGCCTACGACCTGCTGTTGAGAGGTCTCAGCGCCTACCGGCAATTCACGATCACCGACAATCTCGAAGCGCGCAGCTACTTCGAGCGCGCGATCGCGATCGACCCGGATTTCGCCCGTGCTTACGCGGAACTCGCGCGCACCTATACCTCGGAGATCCAGCTCGACTGGGTTCGCGATCCGAGGGCGAACGCGTTTACGGCACTGACGCTTGCGGAGAAGGCGCTGTCGCAAGATGCGGAAAATCCGTACGTCTATTTCGCCCTCAGCATCATTTACCGGACCATGGGCAAGCACGAGCAGGCCATAGATGCGGCGCGCAAGTCGATCGAGATCAACCCCAACTATGCGGACGGCTACGCGACCCTGGCGCTGGACCTGAACTATGCGGGGCGGCCGGACGAGGGCCTCGACAATATCGACAAGGCGTTGCGGCTCAACACCGAGCCTCCTTATTTCTATCTCTGGATAAAAGGCCATTCGCATTACCTGCTTGGCCGGTACGAGCAGGCGGCGGAGTTGCTCGAAAAGACCCGGCTGCAGAATGCCGAATTCATTCCGGCACACAAGCTTCTGGCCGCGACCCTCGTCGAACTAGGAAAACTCGATGAGGCCGAATGGGAGGTTGCCGAGATCGAGACCCGGCTGCCTGCATTCTCGCTGAGCCAGGAACGCTCGAATTCTCCCTACAAGGAGGACGACGTCTTCGACCGCTATATCCGGAACCTGCGCAAGGCGGGACTCAGGTAGGCGACGAGCGAGTTTTCAATCAGGTTTTGCAGACTGCGGCCGATCCTCAATAAACGCTGGATGGTTTAGGGGCTGACCGCTTATGAAAGTGGAGAAGACTCATACAGTAATATAACGTTGGTATCGCCGCCGATAGTGGACGACTTGCTCTGTCGGTGAAAACGATGTCGCTCAACCGAGTGTCCACTGTCGATTCTCCCGTCACCAAAAGCTGTCGGTCTGCAACCGGCCCCAATGCCGAAACTCGCATGCAGTTTCGATACCAGTCGCAATCGGTATCCACACGGAATAGCCAACTGCGCCTATTGTCGCATTCGAAAATCAGCTCTTATTCAGATACTTATGACCTAGTCACCTGATCGTCCCAGTGGACAGCTTTGGAGAAAATGGCGCATCAGAGAGGCAACTCGTACTGGCGACTGGGGATATGGTGGACAGCCCCTCCCGCATAACCCTCGAAAACAACGGAAAAATCCGGCGGCAGCCGGATCGGGAGAACGCTTTCGCGAGGACAAATGGC
>JAGQOW010000411.1 GCA_020427155.1 Planctomycetales bacterium
CTAGCCTTCTCTTCGAGTCGGGTAATCTTAAACACTGATTTTCTCCTGGGAACTTTGCTGGTTCGAGGCAGCAGTAGGCAGGGGTCTTAGGTAGGACAATTCGGTGGGACGACTCGAAGCGACCCACAGTTTAGAGCAATTCCTCTTTTCGCATGGCGGTTGATTTTGGTAGAAGTATAGCAGTTCCAAGGAGGGAATTTCTATGCAAGCTTTATCAATGGATTTACGCGAGCGGATCGTCGCCGCTTATGAGAATGGCGAAGGGAGCCAGGAAGCGATTGGCGAGCGGTTTTCCGTCAGTAGAACGGTCGTCGGCAAACTGGTACGTCAGCAACGCGAGCAAGGAACGCTCCAATCCCAAGTGCATCGGTGTGGGCGTAAGCCTGCTATCTCTGGCGAAAAACTCGCAGAACTTCAGCAACATCTGGTCGATTATCCAGACGCAACCTTGGCCGAACGAATCGAAGCACTCGGCTTGGATTGCTGTGTGAACACGATGTGGACGACCCTGCGTCGCTTGGGTTGCCGTTACAAAAAAAGTCGTCACGAGCTGCCGAGCAAGATCGTCCCGACGTAGCCCGCCGCCGACAGGACTGGCGGGAGTGCCAAGAGGCCGTTGATGCGGAACGGCTGGTTTTTCTCGACGAAACCGGTATCAAGACCGATCTGACTCGACTGCGTGGTTGGGCGGACAGCAGCGAGCGATTGGTGGAGGCGATTCCGGGCGGCGATTGGGAAACTTCCACACTGGTTCACGCCGTAGCCCTCGATGGTACGCGCGCCGCGATGGTTCTCGATGGCCCTCTCAACAGCGACTGTTTTACAGGATTCTGCGAACAACTCTTAGCCCCGACCTTACATCCCGGCGATCTGGTCATCCTCGACAACCTCAGCAGCCACAAATCTTCTGCAGCAATCGCTGCGGTTGAGCGAGTGGGTGCGGAGTTGATCTACCTGCCGCCGTACTCCCCCGATCTGAACCCCATCGAAAACGTGTTCTCGAAACTCAAGCAATTGGTGCGCGGCTTAAAACCACGCAGCTGGAAAGAAATCATAGAAGCCACCAAACAGGCGCTACTGAAGTTAAAAATCGACGACCTCTACAACGCCTTTGCACACTGCGGATACAATGCCACGTGAAAAAGAGAACTGCTCTAGGCAGCGGGTCGGCCCACTCGTTCTCCGGGGCCGCGGAGAGCGGAGTGCTCTCACGCGGCAGGATTTCGTCTATTCTCAATTTGATCCGACACAACAGGGGCAATCAGGCCGGCGGATGCCAACCAGCGTCTGCCCACAGTTGTCCGCTCACGGCTGAGTTAGAGATCATAAAGCAAATCGCATCGGCGATCTCATCGGGATGGATCAGACGTCGCAACTGCGTGTAAGGCAGCACATACTTGCCGATA
>JAGQOW010000412.1 GCA_020427155.1 Planctomycetales bacterium
TAAGCACGCTGTACTTTGCCATGTATTTTGGCGTGCCGTTCGCGATGCTACGCCTTGCCAAGAAGGCGAACCAACAGCCAAGTCTTGGATCGCTCGGACGGTTTTTGGCCGGAGACGTCACGACCTATACCGGTCGGCTGAGCGGGTGGGGTGCCGCTGCCCAACTTCTGACGATACCGGTGGGTCTGACTGGAGCATTCATAGCAATTGGCATAATCAGCCATTTGAGGGCATAGCTGCTCCGCAATGGTAGCGGCGTGACGATCGGATCGAATTCAGGGCGGAAGTTTGCTGAGGGCCGTCGTGTAAGTCTTGCGATCCACTGAACAAAACCCCACTAGAGCGACACACTGAATGACGACCATTCCTGGGATCGATCTCAGCGGTACTGGCATCGATGATGTGAAAATCGAGCACTTGGTGCGTGGGTTCTACCACAAGGTGAGGCGCGATAATCGGCTTGGACCGATTTTCGAGGGGCGGCGCGGCGAAGACTGGGAACCTCATCTTCTTCGCATGATGGACTTTTGGTCGTCGCTGATGCTTTCGACCGGTCGCTACTCTGGGACGCCATTGCAGATGCATCTGGGGTTGGGAAATGTTGGGCCACTGGAGTTTGAACGCTGGCTGGAACTGTTCGAGGAAACGGCAGTCTCGGTGGGAGGTGGCGCCTTCGCATCGGCCTTCATGAACAAAGCCAATCGGATCGCGAGGTCCTTTCAGGTGGCCATGGCTGGAATCGAATTGAATCCGGGTAGGCGTTAGCTCTCTACGAATTGTCGGGCGCACGATCGATTGTTCATCCGACGTATGAATGGCCTCCGCAACTGGTCATCCCTAGTGCTCAGTGCACAGAGATAGGCACGGCTCAGCCAGTCATGTGAACCGTGATCGCCACGGCCACGACGGCGGCCAGGCCCCCAGGCGACATGCAGCCTAAGGTTTTGCAGAGCAGTTTCGCAGCGTCAGCATCGGACCGTACTCAAGGCTGAACAGAACGAAAGCCAGGATCCATGCGCCGCCACTGACCTCGAGAAGCTGATGAAAGGCGAAAGGCACAACTTCAGCAAACGGTCGCGAAACGGCAGCAACCAGCAGCAGCACGAAGGCGGTCGTGGTTAGGCGCGAAGCAGCAAGCGGCCGTCCGGTGTGCCCGCGGGTTGCCCGCGTCATCACTCCGAGCGTCGTCAGGCCGATGGCACCGACGGTCAGGAGGTGCAACGCGGCGAGGCCGTTCAGCGCCCCTTGTGCAGATGCGGCGAGTGCCAACAGCCCAAGGGGAATGAAGCCGTGAGCGATGTGAAGCACCGCCAGCAGGGGCTCGCGAAGCACGGCGTGACCGCGCCAGCCTGCCAACCGCCAAGCTTGAAGGAGGGCGGCGAGGACCGCAATCAGGGATGTA
>JAGQOW010000413.1 GCA_020427155.1 Planctomycetales bacterium
CGCATTGAGCGGCCGATGGCCGATATCATCTCAGGAAACTCAAAGCACGTCCCATCGGTCCGCTCTAATGCGTAGTTGGGCAGAGTCTCGCTCATGGATTCATGTACTGCCATGCCGATACGCCCACCACACACAGCACAAGCCAGATCGCGAACCCTGCGAGTCTGCAGGATAGATCGCTCGGATTGGGGTTTCTTCGACCTTTCAGGACCGCCCTGCCGGTTCGCTCAAGAACAACCTCAACGAGCAGGTCGATGAACAGCCACCCGAACAAGCGAGCGAGGAGCCCGACATCTTCAACCGGCACTTCTACCGCCTCCTGCGTGGAACATAAACACCCGACGGAGCAGCGCAAAAGTCGTGACTCGGCCGTACTGAGGTGCCTACAAACGATCGCACTCTGCCCAACGCCGCAATGAGCGGCCGATGGCTGATATCGTCTCAGAAAACATCGAAGCACGTCCCATCGGTCCGCTCCAATGCGTAGTTAGATATCGGCGCGCGCCTGTTTGGCTGTGCGGAACTCAAATGGAATCTGAAGCGTCTCCTGCCGAGCTCCTGGCGCAAACCTCCACTGATTCAACGCTTCAAGAACCACGCCGACGAGCCGTTCGTCTCCGCTAGATTCAACGGCCGTTGCGTTCGAGACCTCTCCAGTCGCTAGAACATCGAACTGAGCCCTTACGAAGCCCCCGCGAAGCCCGGTGGTCGGCGGCCGGCGAGGCGCAGGACAAATGAGAAGTCGAGGGTGGATCGAGTCACAAGGCTCAGCCAACTGAGCTGACCGAGACGAGAACGGAGCCTGCTGCGTCTGCTCTCGCCTCGGTTCAGGCATTCGAACCGGGCGAATCTCGCCCTCAATTAGCGATGAGTACAGTGGAGGAACCACTGCGATCGCAATGACCGCGCTGCCGAACACGAGCTCGTTTCGAAGTGCGCGTTTCCACGCGACGCCAGGAGTCCTCGGTGAACTCATTCCGATATCTAACGCTGCGTTGAGCGGCCGATGGCCGACATCGACTCAGGAAACTCCAAAGCACGTCCCATCGGTCCGCTCTAATGCGTGGTTAGATTCGCCCACGCCAATAGCCGGGCGCCTTGCGGTGTGGAGCCACAGCAAGGATCTCGATTTCAGATTGCGTGTGGCTGTAGAAAACAGCAAACGGAAACCGAGCAACAGAGAAGCGACGAACTTCAGGATCAGCCACAACGGGATGCCGATGCGGCCCTTCGGAAATTTTCTCGACCGCAGCCTGTACGGCTCGCTGATACCGAGCACCCAGACCGGGCGCCTGGGCTTCGTAGTACGCGACTTGTTGAAGGTGCTCAGCCCGGGCGGCCGGGTGATAGATGACTCTCAACGAAAGAGCGCCTCGGCCTCGCGATAGACCTCTT
>JAGQOW010000414.1 GCA_020427155.1 Planctomycetales bacterium
CACCACCACCTTGTTTGCCGCGCTCGATGTCGCCAGCGGCGAAGTGTTTACCCAGTGCAAGCCGCGCCATCGCCATCAGGAATTCTTGTCTTTCCTGCGGCATCTCGATGCGGCGGTTCCGCACGATCTCGACATCCACCTCATCTGCGACAACTATGCGACGCACAAGCACCCCAAAGTCAAAGCCTGGTTGGCGAAGCGCCCGCGCTACCACATGCATTTCACACCCACCTACGCCAGTTGGCTCAATCAGGTGGAGCGTTGGTTCGGTCTGATCACCCAGCAGGCCATCCGGCGCGGCTCATTTCGCAACGTTCGTGATTTGGTGCGACGCATCGACGAGTACGTCTCACACTACAACACGCACAATCGCCCCTTTGTTTGGACGGCAACCGCCGACTCCATACTCGCCAAGCTCGAACGCTTGTGCAAAGTTATTAATGGGACAGCACACTAGCGACAAAGAATGTTAGATGCGAGTTTGGGCAAAGGTCTGCAGGCAAGGATGCCGATAGAGCTTCATCAAACCGAGAAATCGAAGTTCGAAGGTCCTCGCAGTTGGGTTATCATTTCGACAAATGGCCATGATCAGATTTCTAAGGCTTCGTCAGGTGCTTAATCGCGTCCAAATCGCTCTCTTCGCCGCGATGCTCATGCTGGCG
This sequence comes from Planctomycetales bacterium, assembly GCA_020427155.1. Taxonomy (GTDB): domain Bacteria; phylum Planctomycetota; class Planctomycetia; order Pirellulales; family Lacipirellulaceae; genus Bythopirellula. The sequence goes on from JAGQOW010000414.1 coordinate 663, forward strand.
GCACCTGTGACGGCCTGGAACACGGTCGACATGACCCCCCTCGAGTTCGACGCGCTGCCAAGGCTCTGCAAGAGCGCCCCTCACTTGCCGATCCCGCGCGAGCGCCGGCGCTTGCCAGCTTCTGGCAGCGAACGTACGCTCATTTGGGATGTCGGCGCTTGGCACTATTGCACAGGCGTCGTGAAGGTGCGTCGTGCCGAGCTGATGCCGAGAAATTCGCCGGACCAAAAAGATCTCGTCAACGATGCCCTGGTCGATATAGGGTACTCATTTGAGCGGATGCCTAAACAGGAGTTGTGGTATGCGGAAATGGCCGTTACGGCGGCGAGATGCTACCGCTTATTGGGAAACACAGAGCGCGCCCGTCGACTTCTCGACCTGGGGCGAAAGCACCATCCCGACTACGCGCCGACGTATTCTGCGCTAGCCCTGTTGAGCTTTGACGAGAAAGACTACGCCACAGCGATCGGGGTCCTCGAGAAAGGCAATGAAGCCACCGGGAAGAAATCCAGCGAACTCAATTACTTTCTCGGCCTCGCCTATTTTTACGCCGGCGATATAGAGAAGGCCAGGCACCAGGAGGCGCTAGCCCGTGAACTTGGCTATCCGCTCAGCGGCCTCGCGCGCAAGATCGCACAGCACGGCCGATCGACCGGGAGCAAAAATTAGCTTCGCAGGTGGTGCGACGTCGTTCACACGGCCTACCTCGACGAGACCCGGCGGATTCC
>JAGQOW010000415.1 GCA_020427155.1 Planctomycetales bacterium
ATTTCGATCTTCGCGCCAAGCATATGTGTCGTATGCGGACAATAACCCAGCGGCTGGAGTCGCCAACCCAAGAAGTTCGATGCCCGCTCGTGGATCGAGACGCGTCTCAAACGAGGAAAGCGAGAATACGCATGCAGGCAGCCGAATAGTCTTGCCACGAATGACCAGCGACGAGGGCCGCGTCGGAGATGAGTTGCCCAGTTCGCTACTTAGTTTTCCGGCTAAGGATTTGAAGTGGGTATCGTTCTTGCCGCTCCAGCCGAACGCGTCTGTTCTGTGAAAAAACCCGAAGCCCAACGGTAGATCAGCGTCATTGATAACGAAAGGGAAGATAGACTTGCCCTTCTTTTTAGCCAGCAAGAGCTCGTCTCTGAAAACGTCGCTGCCCTCGGTGTTGGGCGAAACTACGGCAACGAGGACGCGCGACTCACCTATGGCCTTTCGGACAGATCTTTCCCAATCCCCAGTCGAAATGTTCTCATCCCACCAAACTGTCCAATCGGTCCCCTTGAGCAGAGAGACAAGCTGTCGGACGATGGACGAGTCCTTTCTGCTGTAAATAATGCAGATGTCACTCATACTTGGTTACTCACTTAAACAGATACAAAGGGGGCTACCAAGTCGTCGGTTGGAATACTGCTTTTCGAACTCTACCGCAAAACGCCATTTGCATGTCTATGGCGTCGTTTCCCATGATAGACACATCCTTATGGCATCAAAGACGTCGAGGCAGATCTTTTTGTGATCGAGATAGTGGGTTACCCTAAAGCCACCCTTCGGAGTGCCTCTAGCCGACAGACAATCATTAGGTTGCTGTAATTGCACTGAGCCACCTCGAACGGCGGTTCAGGCCGAAGAGCGGTACTTTGTTTGGGCAGCAATCGACTACCCAGGGTTGATAGCACTCAATCACCGTATCCCAGCGACTGACTTTCCCCGGCCTGTTGCGACGACGGGATCTGCGCGGCTTCTGGATTCCCGCCTTCGCGGGAATGACGGTTGAGGCCGAGAGCCGGAAGCAGGTAATTCGCGCCTGCCGACCTTCCGGTTCAAGCAGCACATGCATCGAGCCGCTTCAGACAATAAAAAACCCGGCCTGCGCCGGGTTTTTCGCTATTGCGGCGCAGGTTATCGCGCCGTGTATCCACCGTCGATCACCAGTTCGCAGCCGGTGACGAACTTGGCTTCGTCCGAGGCGAGGTAGAGGATGCCGTAGGCGACGTCGCCGGGCTCGCCCAGCGTGCCGAGCGGGTGCAGCTTGGCCATGGCGCTGTGCACCGCTTCGGGCGCGACGCCGGGCACCTGGGCGCCGGCTTCCAGCATGGGCGTCCAGATGAAGCCGGGGTGCACGGAATTGACGCGGATGCCGTCCTC
>JAGQOW010000416.1 GCA_020427155.1 Planctomycetales bacterium
AGCATTGCCTTAGGTGTTTAGAACTCTTTGATTTTCCTGCCAGCTTGGTGATGTCCTGGTCGCCAACGATGAGAAGTGTTGTCTTCTTCGTGACTGAACTTGCGACGTCACATCCAGCGCGTGCTGCCAAGTCTGCTGCTTCTCTCCTTGGAATATGTAGTGCGCCAGTAAAGACAGCTACATTTCCAAACAGCGGTCCTTCAGCGCTTCCTTCACGAGTTACAGCCTCGCTGGAAGCTCCAGTGCCGTGGATCGAGTGCTGAACACGTTGAAGCCAATCGTCTACAGAAAGGCCAGTGTGCGCACTTGCTCTGCATAAGATCTCGCCAGCGGTTCGTGCGTCCTCTACGGCATTGTGGTGGTCGAACTCGATTTCAAGAAACTTGGCGACATTGGCTAGACCGTATCCCTTTGCTCCGAACTGGTCAGGCCATGCCCGGCGAACTACACGGGCAGTATCGAGCCACCGACATTCGATTGGGGCGACTCCATGCCTGCTACAGGCGAGCGATGTTGCCGCACGGTCAAATGGGGTGTGGCTTACGATCACCGAGTCATCGACGAAACTCCTAATGCTTTCTGCGACTTGAGGCCATCGTGGAGCATTGAACACGCTTCTCTCATCGATGCCATGGATTGCGACATTGAACTCGCAGAAATAGTCCTCCGGATCAACAAGCGTTTCCCATGACTTAGTCAGCGTTCCGTCGCGGAACACTGCGATACCTACCTGGCAGATGCTTGAGAGGTCTGGGTTAGCTGTTTCGACGTCAATAGCTACGAACTGCATGACAAGCTCCTCACGACCTTGGACGCCCAGTCCGAAACTTGAGCCGACTGCTCAAGAGAGGCAGTCGGCTCAAGCATTATTGGTTACTTCACAGCCAGACTCGGCTCATCCCAACCGCACTGCTTGCCCTTGTTCTGCTCTTCCAGCCAGGCGTTGAGCGGGGCGAAGTAGTCGAGGATGGCGCTGGCGTCCATTTCTTCCTTGCCGGTCAGTTCCTTCAGCGTCTTCTGCCAGGGCTGGCTCTGGCCCTTCTGCAGCATGGCCCAGAAGCGCTGGCCGGCTTCCTTGCTGCCGTAGAAGGTGCAGGTGTGCAGCGGGCCGGTGTGGCCGGCGGCATCGCACAGCGAACGGTAGAACTGGAACTGCAGGATGTAGGACAGGAAGTAGCGCGTGTACGGCACGTTGGCCGGCACATGGTACTTGGCACCCGGATCGAAGAAGTCCTCGCCGCGGTCGCCCACCGAGGTCACGCCCTGGTACTTCTCGCGCAGTTTCCACCAGGCCTGGTTGTAGTGGTCCGGCGTGATGCGGCCGTCGAATACGCCCCAGCGCCATTGATCAATCAGCTTGCCGAAGG
>JAGQOW010000417.1 GCA_020427155.1 Planctomycetales bacterium
AAAGCAGGGAAATGAGGGACGAAAGGGAAAAGAGGGAAATGAGGGAAATCAGGGTGATGCGTCTGCAACGAGCTATTTCCGTTGTTTCCATTGTTTCCTTCCTTTCCCTTCTTTCCTTCCATTCCTTGCCTCCGTCCTTCCCAATTAACAAAACAACCGCCTGCCTGGAATGGCAAGCGGCCTTGTGAGTCGAAGTGCAGTGCATTCCTACGCCGGCATTACCCAGGTCAGGTTCAGCGGGTCGGTAGCAGATCGACTACCCTCTCAGCCGGGCGCTCCCCGGCTCCCCGAGCAAACGGGTTCGGTTGTTGAAGGTTAGTGTAGCATCAGGCTTGAAGTGTGTCAAACGCTCGAAAGCGGTGGATAGAGTTGCCAACTTTTCGGAAAAGTTGGCAACTCTTGTGCCATTCTATGCCGTATATCGTCTGGCTGCTAGTCCAGGTCGTAGTCCGCGCCAGACTCGAACAAGGCCAACTGCTGCGCGGTGCCGTCCTGCAACACATAGAACTTGCGGGGAACAATGGTGTCTTCCTTGAGGCCGCCTAGCCTGTTGATTGTTTCCAGCACCTTGGGAACGCAGTAGTCTTCCGCCCTGTCATTGATCTGCAGGCTACTGAAGCGCAATATATTCCAGCCGGCTGCGGACAGGGCATTGTTGCGCTCGTTGTCGGTGACTGACGCTTCAGGGTTAGCGTGGTAACTATCGCCATCGGTTTCGATATCGATGTTGCCCTCGTTGCAGAATACGGCGAAATCGAGCATGTAGCGATCCTGGTGAAATCGCCACTCCCATTGCCGCTCGGCCGGGATGCGTTGACGACAGAAGTGCTGCCAGAGGGCGTCCTCCAAAGGACTGTCGTCAAAGAGGTCGTTGATCTCCTCCGCGCGAACAAACTTAGCCATGGTGGTTGGTATGAATACGATGCGCCGCCACCTCCGGCTAAGTATCGGTTGCGGACGTTCTTGAAGCGATTCGAGCTGCACCTTGTAATAGACGCGGCCTGATTTGGCGTTCTCGCGCTCGTTGGGAAAGAGCACACGGCGCGGCGCCTGAGTGATCTTCCCAACCCGGCCAAAGTAGCGAACCGTATGCGCCTCCTCCTCAAACGCCTTGGTCTGGTAGAACGCTAACCACTGCGGCGGCCACCGTTTGGGCGCAGTGTCTACCGGGACGCGATACCAACCCTGCGACTTGAGGGTTTCGAAGTCGCTGAGGCTGTTCATGATCGCAACGAGAAGCTCGCCACGATCCGGGCTCGTCGCTCTCAATGACTTGCGCTTCATGATCAGGAAGTTCTACTCAGATTCTAGGGCGATGCGGCGGGCATCTTCGATGATGCCAGCTAGCTTCAGATCGTTG
>JAGQOW010000040.1 GCA_020427155.1 Planctomycetales bacterium
CACATCGCCGAATAAGGCTAGGGATGGCCTAGACCAAACAGACGTTAGAGACAGCAACACTCTTACGAACGGCCATCAAGAAGTTTCCTTGCAATCAGACTTAGGAACGATTGGAAGGAACGAGTTGCGTGAAGTCGAGTTCGGCTCCATGGACGGAGTCTTCCTGGGTTGGCCCGCCGACTAGTACGAAAAATCTTGATCTCAATGGCTTCGATGAGCACAAATCACAATAGGTCCGTTCTGCCCAGGCCTAGATGGATATCGGGGTTTGCCCTGCGATCTTGCGTTCCGCTTTCGATGATCCTTGCTACGTTGCTAGTTTCAGGAGCTCCGAGGGTGCGTGCCCAAGAAGCGCCGAGCCGGTCGGGCCTCTTGGGGCCGGTCACATGGACGAATCCTGTCGTTCGTTCGACGACGGTGCTTCGCGATGCTGAAGACGCTTGGGACGGCTTGCTGGCTCCCATTTGGGGAACTAACCCATCGGGAAACAACCCGCGGTCAGGGAGCTTACCTTCCGCTGGCCAGCAGAAAGACGCCAGGCAGGTTGCCAAGTCAAGTCCATTGGCCGCAAATGCAAGTCCCGATGACGGGCTGCTGGGGCCATTTCATTGGCAAAACCCTGAGTCCAAACAGCGAATCCATACCTCGATGGAAGATTCTCTTGCAGGCCGAATTGAGATGAACGAGCTTGGGCAAGAGGTTTCTTTATGGGGGCCCTTGGTCTGGCAGAACGAGCAGCAATCGCCTGCTGGGAGGAATACCTTGCCCCGCCTCTCGACAAGTCCCGATGTCAGTCTTGCCGAGAGACCTTTCTTGCTCATGCAGGGCGAGGAACTCGTCGAACCTGACGCGTCGGCGGCGGGAGAGACGATTCCTATTCCATCGGATCTTTCGCCACCGCCAGAGACCGTTCCGCTTCCTGGCGCGGCCGGTTCTGCCAATGCCGAAGGAGGTTCCTTGGCCGAAGCTGATTCGCTCGGCGAAGAACCCCAGGACAACCGCCTGCAGTTTCTTCGAGCAGATACGGTGTTGTTGGAACCAGGGGAAATGCAGTTCGATATTGGCTTTTCCTACCAACTGTTCGAGAACGATTTTTCGGTGGTCAATAACGCCAACCAGGTAGTCGAAGCGCGATTACGTCAACGACAGCTGACGGTACCGTTTGAAATACGTTATGGCTTGGCCCGCCGTGTGCAGTTCTTCATCGGTCTTCCTGCAGGTTGGGCGCAGACTGACTTTTCTGTCTTAGGAGACGACATCCGAGATAGCGACGGCGGGATCGGCGATATCACCACGGGCTTGACGTGCCTGTTGTTCGACGGCCAAGATCGTACGTCGGATACCGTGTTTACGTTTGCCGCGTCATTTCCGACCGGGAACGACCCGCTCACGATCGATTTGTTAGGGCAAGCCGATCCGGCTCTGGGCACAGGCTTCTATTCGATCTCTACCGACATCTTGAAGATCAATACTTACGATCCCGTGGTTGTCTTTTATGGATTTGGCTGGAGGCATCAGTTTGAGAGCGAATACTTTGGCGTGCGGGTGCAACCAGGAGAAGAGTTTCGAGCAAATCTTGGCGTAGGTTTTGCGGTCAACCAGAACATCACTTTGAGCACTCGATTCAACGCAGCCGTCATTACCAAGACGATTCTAGATGGCGTGCAGGTGGACGGGACAGTGCTTGAACCAATGTCGATGCGCTTTGCGGCTACGATCGCTAACTGTGGCCGCCTGATTGAACCCTTTGCCGACATTGGCGTCAGCGATGACGCCGCCTCCACTCGTTTTGGTATTATCTGGACCTACTAATTCACGGCAAAGCATGGACCGCAAACGACGAACAGCGCTCCCGGCGATCGCCCTGGTGGCATGGGCGTGTGTGCAAAATGCCTTTGCAGCGCCGCCGGTGAGAGACGGCAGCCACCGCGCTGCCCGCTATGTTTGCAGTTGGAAAGCTCTCAAAGAGCGTAACGTCGTGATGCAGAAACGAGATTATTCTTGTGGTGCTGCCGCGCTCGCAACTTTGATTCACTACTATTATGGCGACCCGGTGACCGAAGACATGATTCTTCGTGTACTCGACAAGCTGTTAACGATCGAAGAAGTGAAGGATCGAATCGAAAACGGACTTGCAATGAGCGACCTGCGTCGTGCCGCGGTCCATGCCGGCTACCAGTCGGTAGCCGTAAGGCTGACATTAGAAAAACTTTTTGAGTCGAAGGTTCCATTAGTGCTCGGCATTACGGAAGGCGAGTACAAGCACTTTGTGGTCTACCGTGGAACCGACTTCCGCTACGTCTATTTGGCGGATCCAATTCGGGGCAACACTCGACTGCTGATCAACGATTTTGCGGAGCAGTGGCAGAAGAACCTTGCCCTGGCAGTTGCCAAGCCTGGGGTCGACGTAAAAACGACTTCACCGCTTAGTTTGCGAGCCGACGATATTTTTCTCGGCCGAACGAACGATCAGCTGATTCTGACTTTGCCAAGCCGGGGCCAGTTGCCGCCGGCGCGACTAACGCGCTAGGTCGATTTGCGCTGCTAGCGCCTGTCAAGTTGCGCACCTTTGGTCTGGGGTCTGCCTTTGCCTGGTAAAAGAAGCCCCGCCATTCCCCGCAATGGGCTGGCGCGACCGGCTTTCGTCAGTTCTTACTCTTGGGAAGTCTGCTGCATTAATCCACGAGTGGATTACACTGCACGGCCGACATTTAGAAGAAACAGACGAGAGTTGTCGAATTCGGCTTGATCGAGTCGGAGGAGTGCGCCGAGAGGTTTTGTTCTCGGAAAGCTCACTCAGATTCGACTTCGCCTGGTTCCTCGCCAACCGGCATTAGCTTGCGTTCCGGAGGTAACGCTTCGTCAACGCCTGGCACGTCGGCAGCCCCGACGGGGATGTGCAAGCTTGCGCCCTCGAAATCGTTGCCAACGGGCTGGAATCGGCCGCCTAGGTTTGTTGCCAGAAAGGCTTCGGTCACCGCGTTGAACGACATGCGATTTCGTTCGCCGGCAAATCCGTGCCCCTCGTCGGGATAAAGCACATAAGTGACGGGGATATTTTTGGCGGTCATCGCTGCCACGATCTGATCGGCTTCGACCTGGGTGACGCGCGGATCATTGGCGCCTTGGCCGATGAGTAGTGGTCGCTGGATCTTGTCGACGTAGGAGAGCGGCGAGCGTTCGAGCAATTTCGCTCGGCCTTCTTCGGTGCTCACATCGCCGACGCGCTGTTTCATGACCGGCATGAACGGCAACCAGTAGGGCGGCACGTTTTCCAGCAGAGTGACCAGGCTCGAGGGGCCGACAATGTCGACGCCGCAGGCAAACACTTCGGGAGTAAACGTCAAGCCTACGAGCGTCGCATAGCCGCCATAGCTACCGCCCATGATGGCGATCTTGTCGCGTTTGGCGATGCCTTCTGCGACGGCCCACTCGACGGCATCAATCAGGTCGTCGTGCATCTTACCCGACCACTCGCCGGCAGCGGCATTCGAGAAATTCTTGCCAAACCCGGTCGAGCCGCGGTAGTTGACGTTCAGTACGGCATAGCCACGATCGGCCAACCATTGGTGCGTGGGATTGTATCCCCAGTCGTCACGGGCCCAGGGCCCGCCGTGTACGTCGAGCACCAGCGGCAATGGCGAACTGGGGCGGCCGTCGCCGTCGGGGTCGCTGCCGGCCGGCAGCGAGAGGTAGGAAACCATCTCGAGGCCATCGCGAGTCTTAATCAACGGTGTGTGCATTTTGACCAATTGGTACTGGTCGAGGTCGTCGCGGCTGCTGAACAAGTAGCGGGCCTTTTTGTTTGGCCGATCGTACAGGTAGAACTTTAGCGGCCCATCGTCGAGAATGTAAGCGACGGTCCACTGGGTGTCGTCGAGCGTGCGGCTAGTGACAACCAGTTCGCCATCTTCGACCGTGGCGAGGTAATCGAGGTCGGGGCGAATCGTTTCATCCAAGATGGTCCATTCGCGGCGCGAGTAGGTGAAGCCGACTGCCTGAACTGTGTTCTCGGTCGGATGAGCAATAATCGAGCCGACGTCAGCACGCGGGTCCTCGGCCATCAAAGTAGATTCGCCCGAGGCGAGGTCGACGGCGAATAATGCACCCGTGTCGCGGTCGCGGCTGTCTTGCAGGTACAGAATGTTGCCGGTCTTATCGAAACCTGCCGGACCGGTGGTCATCGCGTCTTCGGGGCCGACACGAATGAAGTCTTCCCACTCGGCGTTCTCGCCGGTTTCTCCTTCGGTTTTGGGCTTGAGAATCACCTGGCCGCCCTCGGGAGTATAATTCAGTGCGAAGCGCACGCGGAAGTCGTCGTCGGTCATGTAACCGGCGACGCCCGTGTTCAACTGCACCAGATTGCGTTCTCCTGTGACAAGATTCACCCGATAGATGTCGTGCAATTGGGGCTCTCGATCATTGAGTCCAATCAGCAATTCGTCGGGGAACTTATGGCTGACGCCTTCGATCTCTGCACGCACGTTCTCCAGCGGCGTCAGATCGGTAGTTTCGCCAGTGGCAACGTGGGTGGCATAAACGTGAAAGTTCTCGTTCCCCTCTTTGTCTTGGCTATAGAGAATGTGCTCGCCAGTATAGGCCCAGTAATGGCCGCGGATGTCGCGTTTCTTCTCTTCGGTAACGGGCTTAGCCTGAGAAATGTCGTCGACCGGCCCTGCCCAGACGTTGAGAATACCGTCCACCGGGGCAAGAAAGCTCAGCCATTTGCCGTTGGGGCTAATGCGAGCAGAGGCCTTTTGAGGATTTCCAAACAAAACGCTGCGGGGGATCAAAGCAGATTCCTTTTCTGTGGTGGGAGCCGTTGTGTCTTGAGTTGCTGGTTTCTCGGTGCTGGAGGGCTCAGCAGGTTGCGCTGCTTCGGCTGGAAGGGGAACTTCTTCCGACGCGGGCGAGGTCGGCCTGGTCTCGGCCTCGTCGGAAGAGACCGTCGGAACGGCGGGCTGCTTCTCGTTCGAGCAGCTAACACTTATCAGGAAGACCATTGCCAGCACGCCAAACAGCATACCAGGGGAAGGTGTGTTTCCTGCGAAGTTGCTGGGAAGGGATTCAGATCGTTTCATCATCAGAACTCGGGAGGTATCAGAAGGGAGGGCAGGGGAGGAATGCCACATTGTTTCCGCTAGCAGCGTTTGCTTCAAGCGGGATTCAACGGCTGGTCGAAGGTAGCTGCAAGACGGAGGCGGCAAGGCAGTGATGATTGGTTCGTATAAGTGAAATGGGCGCTGATTTCGTTTTCCGGACTTTGTCGGTAGAATGCGATTGTTGCCAAACGACCTCGTATAACTCCTCAAAACAGGCTGCTATGCAAGCGGCGCGCTCGAATATCGTGGCTGCCGGCATGCCCTACCGGCCATTGTTGCTGATCGCAGCGGCTGTGAGCTTGGGGATCGTCTCTGATCGCTACGTAGGGTCGGCAATGGCGGGTGGGTTGTACTACTGGTGGACTGCTGGCGTCTTGTTTGTACTCATCTGCTGTTTCCTTCGGCATTCAGGGTTTGATCGTACTGCCGCTGGGACACTGTTGCTGGCCAGTCTGTGCGCCGGTGGAGCGTGGCACCATTTACGGTGGAACTACTTTGCCGTCGATGAGCTTGCCCGCTTTGCCAGCGAGACGGAGCAGCCCGTTTGCGTCGAAGCGATAGCTGCGGGCCAATCAAAACAAAGCCCTGCACCGGCGTCCAATCCTTTGCGAGCTCTACCTGCTGTACCGCTCAGCGAGACGGTAGTCCGCGTGCTGAGGATTCGCGATGGTACAAACTGGCGCAAGGTAAGTGGTACCTGTAAGCTACGGGTGGCGAGCAATCAAACCCAACTGAGCGCCGGCGATCGCCTGAGGGTTTTTGCCCGATTTGGACTTCTGCAGCCAGCTCTCAATCCTGGCGAGTACGATTGGGCGCTAGCGGAACGCGGCGCCGGTCGGTACTGTGATCTCTTTTGCACTGAACCGGAATGCGTTTCGGTGATTGAGCGTGCAGCGATTTCTCCGTTCGGTCGCTGGATAGGCAACGTCGCCAGCCGCTGCGAAGAGCAGCTCGCACATTACGTAGGACCAGACCACAGTGATCTAGCGGCAGCCGTTTTGCTGGGTGCGCGTGAACGACTTGACGATGGCGTGATGGACGCGTTTTTCGAGACAGGCACGATCCACTTTCTGGTCGTATCGGGTTTGCATGTTGGCATTTTGGCACTGATGGTTTGGATACTTCTTCAAGTCGCCGCAGTACCTCGACGCTGGGCCATCTTGCTGACCGGAATACTTGTGATCGCTTATGCGTTGTTAGCTGGAGGGCGCCCGCCTGTTGTGCGGACAACCGTCCTGGTGCTGCTGGGGCTCGTATCGCTAGTCGTGGGACGTGTTCCCTCGGTGAAGGTCGTGCTGGCGGCCGCAGCTCTGACGATTTTGGCGTACAATCCGAGTGAGTTGTTTCGCGGCGGTACGCAGCTCAGTTTTCTCTGTGTTGCTGCGCTGGCGGCGTTTGGCCACTTGGCTGACAAGCGTAGGCCGACCGATCCTCTCAGCCGGTTGATTCGGAAAATGGAGCCCTGGCGCCTCAAAGCCATACGCTGGGTAGGCAGAAGTTTTGCTGACTTATTTGTGGCGTCGCTGGTGGTGTGGGTGGTTGCTGCGCCGCTTGTGGCTTACCACTTTCATATTACGTCGCCTGTCGGCATTCTTATCAGTCCGTTCACCTGGCCGCTGATTGCCGGCGCACTGGTCTCAGGGCTAGGGATATGCACGATTGGCTGGTTACTGCCGCCGATTGCCTCCTTGCTAGGGATCGTCTGCTCGTGGTGCCTTGGCGCCACCGAGGGCCTGGTTGGTCTCGCCCAGCAAAGCGACATGGGCCATGCTTATGTCGCTGGTCCTGCAGTCTGGTGGTTGATCGTTCTTTACGGTGCAATGGGAGTCGTCGCGATTGTGCCGCGGCTTCAACTCGGGTGGAAACCTTTAATGTCGTGTGCAGCACTGTGGGTGGCCGTGGGATTTGCGATTGCTGCAACTGACGTCGACAGGGAACGTCTGCGGTGCACATTTCTGGCGATGGGGCACGGCACGTGTGTGGTACTAGAGTTGCCTGGCGGTCAGACGGTACTTTACGATGCCGGTAGCCTCGGCTCGCCCGAGCGAGCGAGCCAAACGATTGCCAGTTATTTGTGGTCCCAGGGAATCTCGCGTCTCGATGCAGTCGTGCTCTCTCATGCCGACGTGGATCACTACAATGCCGTGCCGGGACTGCTCGATCGGTTCAACCTCGGGGTGGTTTACGTGTCGCCCTTGATGTTTGACCCCTGGGCGACCGACGGTCAACTCAACGCTCCTGAATACTTGAGGGCCACGCTTCAAGAGGCAGACGTTGCGCTGCGCGAAATCTGGATGAACGATCGCTTGCAGGTCGCCGCCGCAGGCCTGGAGATCGAAGTGCTTCACCCGCCCCGGCAGGGCGTGGCAGGACGCGACAATGCCAATAGCGTTTTGTTGCATATCCGCTACGCGGGACATTCGATCCTGCTTCCTGGCGACTTGGAATCTCCCGGCATCGAGGCCGTTATGGCCGAGAGGCCGCTGGATTGCGACATTCTGCTAGCACCCCATCATGGCAGCAGCAACAGCGACCCGCCAGGATTTGCGGCCTGGTGTTCGCCCGAATGGGTGGTCGTCAGCGGTCACCAAATCGACCGCAGTTCGTTAACCGACGTCTCTTACCGCCGTGCCGGCGCCAAACTAATGCAGACTGCCGAATTAGGGGCAGTTCAATTTGTGATCGACGAGCAGGGGGTAGGCGTGTCGAGCCATCGGCGAGGTCGGGTCAGGTAATTTGCAGTGTTTTTTGGAACAATGCAGTCGGGTTGATCCAAGGGCCTGGAGCGTCTAAATTCACATACTCCACTGAGATTTCCCCCAACCGGAACCCCACCAACCAATTGAGCTGACCCTCTATGTCGGATAACGTTTTGAGCCGAATGAATTGGCCGAATAGCACTTTTTTGCTTTCCACCTTACTGGCTGCGATTACTGTTGTGCCCTGGTATCTCTGGACGCACGGAATCGATCTGTTTCAGATTTTGCTGTTCGTGTTCTTCTATTTTGCGACGGGAATGAGCATTACGCTAGGTTATCACCGTCTCTATTCGCACCGAGCTTTCAAAGCCAATCCTATCGTCCAATGGTGGGCGGTTTTCTTCGGTGCCGGAGCATTTGAAGGTTCGGTGTTGGCCTGGTCGGCCGACCATCGCCTTCATCACAAATACGTCGACCACGAAGGCGATCCCTACGATATCAGTAAGGGATTCTTTCACGCCCATTGCGGCTGGCTGCTTTTCCGATCGAAGGAAGCCAAAGTTCTGGATAACGTCGGAGACATGAAGAAGTCGCGATTATTGATGTTTCAGCATCGCTATTATTTGCCGATCGCCTTTGCGATGGGTTTTGGGTTGCCGGCGCTGATCGGATGGCTCTGGGGCGGTGCAAGTACGGCGTTGGCCAGCTTTTTGATCTCTGGCCTGCTACGGGTTGTGGTGGTGCAGCACTTTACTTTCTTCATCAATTCCTTTTGCCACATGATTGGTTCACGACCCTATTCGACCGAGACCACCGCCCGAGACAGCGCGATCATGGCGCTGTTCACTTACGGCGAAGGCTACCACAATTTTCACCATAAGTTTCAGTACGACTACCGAAATGCCATCAAGCCCTGGGGTTACGATCCGACCAAATGGCTGATCTGGACACTGGAGAAGCTGGGGCTGGCTTCCGGGTTGCGCCGGGTGCCCGATGAGAAGATCCTGCAGGCTGAGATTTCGGAGCAGCAAAAAAGGCTGGAAGAGCATTTGGCGACTCCCCAGGGCGGGTTGCTTCCCGAATCGATCCTCGAGTCGTTGCATGCCAGTCAAGAGCGGCTGAGCCAGGCGATGAAGGATTGGACGGCCAAGAAGCAGCAGTATCAACTGGCTATGGAGAAGAAGATCGAGGTTTCTCGGCACCAGGTCGCCAAGTTCAAGAGGGAAGCCAAGGAGGCCGCCCGGCATGTTCAGGCCATGTTCGAGGAGTGGAAAACGCTGGTTTCCATGCGGGTGCACGGCTGGATCGATCAGGCTGGCCAGCCGTCGCCCAACTGATCTGCGGGTACTTTCCCCGGTGCTAGGGGCCGATTGGCGCCCGGGGTGGGCTCGCTTGCCGGGATCCGCGTCTTGCCGAAAGTGTAGAGAGTCCGGGCGTGCCGACGTCAACCCGTCGGGAAAGGGCAACTACCATGCCATTTGCGGTTGCCAACCCCCCGCTTTGCGTTACATTAGACGGATCGTAGTTTACTGGGAATCACTTTCATTTTGTAGGAAGAGTCGTAGCAGCTGGTCGCAGAGTAGGTTCATAGGTTCTCCCCGAGATTTCGACTTGCCATCGCGGCGAGCCTCCGGAACTCGGTTGGCCAGGCGGGTAAACGACAAGTCAGAAGCGGAAGAATATGTCGGTCACCAAAGAACGAAAGCAAGAGTTGTTGAGTGAGTTTGGCCGTAGTGCCACGGATTCGGGATCGCCCGAGGTCCAGATTTCGATTCTGACCGCGCGCATCGCGGAAATGACCGGCCATTTGCAGGTTCACACGAAGGACTTCGCCGGTCGGCGAGGACTTCTGCGCATGGTAAGCCGGCGCAGGCGTTTGCTGGATTATGTGAAGCGCAAGAATCCGCAGCTGTACCTCGATCTGTTGGCCCGTCTGGAAATTCGTAAGTAATAGTGGCGCGAGTAATAGCGGCGTGAGAAGAGGTTGTTGCAAGACGCCGTGTGGCAACAACCCTTGTGGCAACAAAGAAGCCTCGCCCTCTTTGGCGGGTTTTTTCCTTGCTTCCGCTGTTTCCACCCTCAGCGCCAATTGAAGTTTGCTTACTTGAGCGAGCCTTGCTCTGGGCGAATCGCGTTTCAGCCAGCCAGGAAGTCATAGCCAAGCTGGCGTAGTTTCATCGCCAGGCTGCGGCGTATGCAAGATATCCTCGTGCCGTGTTCTGGCGACCAACATCTTCTGACACGTCAGCAATTTCAAACAATCATGTAGGAATCGGAAAATTGAATAAAATTCGAGTAGAAAAACAAATCGGCAAGGGGATATTCTCCTTTGAAACCGGCATGCTAGCCAAGCAGGCGGCCGGCTGTGTCATCGTCCAATATGGCGACACCAGTGTGCTCAGCGCGGTTGCTACCGGCGAGCCTCGCCCGGGCATCGACTTCTTTCCGCTCACGTGCGACTATCGCGAGCGCTCGGCCGCAGCAGGCAAGTTCCCGGGCGGTTTTCTGAAGCGGGAGGGTCGCCCCACAACCAAAGAAACTCTGACTGCACGGCTCATCGATCGGCCCATTCGCCCGATGTTTGCCGAGGGCTTTAACGACGAAGTCCAGATCCAGAACTTTGTGATGTCTAGCGATCGCCAGACCGATGCCGACGTCCTGGCGATGAACGGCGCGTGTGCCGCGCTGGGCGTTTCGCCGCTGCCGTTTCAAGGCCCTCTGGCTTCGGTCCGAATGGGATGTATCAACGGCGAGTTTGTCCCGTTCCCGACGCAAGAAGATCTCGAATCGAGTACGCTCGACTTGATCGTCTCGGGTACGAAAGACGCGGTGTTGATGATCGAAGGATTTGCTCGCGAGATGCCCGAAGAAGAGATGGCTTCTGCGATCATGGCGGCTCATGAGACGATCCGCCAGCTCTGCGACCTGCAACAAGAATTGATCGACAAGGTTGGCACGCCGAAGATGGACTTCGTGACGCCCGAGCCAGACGGCCTGTTCGACAAGTTGGTCGCCGGTTACGAAGCGTCGTTCAAAATTGCCAATCGAACCGAGGGCAAGCATGCGCGTCACGACGCCGTCGTCGAACTGCGAGACAAGGCGCAGCAAGAGTTTGTGCCCGATCCCGACGCCGAAGGGGCCTACACGCTTGCTTCCTTTTTCAAGTCCTGGCACGACCTGGAGGAAAAAGTCATCCGCGAAGAGATTCTCGAGGGTAGCCGACTCGATGGTCGCGGGCCAACGGAACTTCGCGAGATCACATGCGAAGTCGACCTGTTGCCACGAGTCCACGGTTCGGCCCTTTTCCAACGGGGCGAAACCCAGGCCCTGATAACCGTTTGCCTGGGTACCGGTCGCGACGAGCAGCGCGTCGACGGTTTATTCGACGAGTACTCGAAACGGTTCATGCTCGATTACAATTTCCCGTCGTTTTCGGTGGGCGAATGCCGGCCGATTCGTGGGCCTGGCCGTCGCGAGATTGGCCATGGGGCGCTTGCCGAGCGCAGCGTCAATCCGGTGCTTCCCGACCACGACGATTTCCCCTACACCATCCGTGTCATCTCCGATATTCTCGAATCGAATGGTTCGAGCAGTATGGCCAGCGTTTGCGGCGCAACTCTCGGCCTGATGGCCTCGGGAGTGCCGATCACCAATCCCGTGGCAGGCATCTCGGTGGGCCTGGTGCTTGAGGGCGACAAGTGGGTATTGCTGACCGACATCATCGGCAACGAAGACCACTTCGGCGATATGGATTTCAAGATTGCTGGCACCCAGAACGGTATCACCGGCATTCAGCTCGATCTGAAGATCCGAGGCATCAGCGAAGAGATTATTCGCGCGACGCTCAAGCAATCGCGAGAAGCCCGCATTGAGATTCTCCGCAACATGCTGACGGCCATCCCCCGGCCGCGCGAGTCGACTGCCGAATCGGCGCCGCGCATGCTGCGAACCAAGATTCACCCCGACAAGATCGGTCTGCTGATTGGTCCCGGCGGCAAGACGATTCGTGGAATTCAAGAGCAGGTTGGTTGCACGATCGACGTCGAAGAAGACGGTACCGTGACGATTGCCGCTGCCAACCAGGAGTGCGCCGAGGCAGGTCTGGCTCGCGTCGATGCACTGACGGCCAGTGTTCAAGTGGGCAAGATTTACGACGGCACGGTGACGAGCGTTAAAGATTTTGGCGCCTTTGTCGAAATCCTTCCCGGTCGCGACGGGCTTTGCCACATCAGCGAACTGTCGGACGAGTACGTTGGCAGCGTCGCCGACATCTGCTCGGTAGGCGACTCGATGAAAGTGAAAGTGATCGCCGTCGACGAGCAAGACCGCGTCAAACTGAGCCGCCGCGTGGCGATGCAAGAACTTGGCGAAAGCGACCCCAAGCCGGCGGAGTCGGCGAAATAAGCGGATAAGTTTCGAACAAACAACACCAATCCCGGCTGTGGCATGTGCTACGGCTGGGATTTTTTTATAGGAAGGACCCTACAGAACCGCGACTGTAAGGGAGCGCCCACACGTTTGAAGTTCATCGAGAAGCGACTAACTCAAAAAAAGACTCTGCTTAGTCCTGTAGCAATGATTACCCTCAGCCTAGAGATGACTAAGGAGCACAGCTTCGTCAATCTGCCCGCGGCGTGAACGGTTTGGTTTCACCCGTGCCGTCGCCGTAGGGCATCGAGATCAGCAGACCGGCGGTGCGATCTTCGTTGGTGGTTCGTTCCTTCACGTGGCACTTAAGGCATTGCGAGGCGAGGCGGATGGGGCCTGCGTACCGATAGAGGCCGTCTTGCGCCGATTCGAATTGCGGCTTGCCCATGGCCAGCTGCTTGGCGGCTTGTTTCTCGAAGGCGTCTTGGGGCCGATGATCGGTATTCATGACGTCGGTCTGGACGATTAGCCACTTTATTTCGACACTGTGGCTGCGGGAAAGCTCGGCGAAAACATCCGACAACGAGGCCGACGGAATCGGGCTGGAGCCGTCTCCGGAGAAGAAGTCGCGATGGACGACTTGCAGCGTACCATGAATCGTCTCGTGCAGCAGTCGGGCCCGAGCGCGGGCCTCGCGAACCGTCGTTGGGTGGGGAATAGCGGCGGACGGGGATTCCTGCGAAGGCTCATCGGCGCGGGTTGGAATGAAGCTGGCTGCCACCAGTAGGACTACGGCAATACAGGCCCTCTTCTTCATAGCGGTGCCTCGCGATCTCAATCGGCCGGATTCTGGGGCCTATTGCTGTGCATATTCCGCCTTTACCGCTTGTGCCTTCTCGAACAGCTCTTTGTCGACCTTCGCTTGGGCAGCGGCGGCTTCAGCTTTTGCCTGGGCCAGTTCTGCGGCTTGCGTCGCGGCCGCTTTTTCGTTTTCTACGGCCTGGGCTTCGTCCATGGCTTTCTTCATGGCGTCGTACACGGCTTGGGCGGCGGCCAGCTTGGCGGCGGCTTCGTCGGCGGCCGCCTTGTGAGTGGCCAATTCAGCCGCGGCTGCCTCTTGTGCTGCGACCGCTGCTGCCACGACCTCCGCTTCGGCGGCGATCTTCTGCTCGGCTGCGGCGATCGATGCGGCCAGGGTGTCCATCGCGGCGGCATAAGCGGCCTGGTCGGCCTGGATGCTGGCGATTTCCTGATTGGCGGCTGCCACAGCGGCCTCTTGGGCAACACGAGCTTGCTCCTTAGCGGCTATGTCAGCCTGGAGAGCTTCCAACTGCTTGGCGTAGTCGTCGACTGCGGTTTGAGATGTCTGCAGCGCGGTTTGAGACTCGGTAACCGCTGCGGCTGCAGTGGCCTGAGCGGCCTCTGAGGCCTTGCTGGCGGCAAGTGCCGACTGCAGTGCTGTCTGAGAGGTTTCAATCGTAGTGAGAACCTGTTTGACCTGCTCGGTTGCGGCGGTAAGTTTGGCCTCGGACGGAGCTGTATCGGCCTTCGCCTCTTGGGCTGTAGAAAGCTCTGCTTCTGCGGCGACAACGGCTGCCGAGGCAGGGGCAAGCGCAGCGGTTGCTTGTTTCACTTGGGCTCCAGCCGCAGTGGCAGCTTGCGCCTTCTCAGCTACGTCTTTTGCAGCCGCGTCGAGCGTAGCTTGAGCCGAGGCGAGGTTGGCCTTGGCGGCTTCGAGATTTGCGGCAAGCGTGTTGGCCTCGGTTTGGGCTGCCACGAGTGCCTCGTCTGCCGCTTGTTTGGCCGACGTGGCCGCATTGAGCGCTGCCGTGACGGTCTCGAGTTGGACTGTGGACGAGGCGAGACGCATGGCAAGCGTTGGCGGATTTGGCGGCAGTAGGGCGACTTGCTGACCCGACTCGACATCGATCAGCCGCACTTCGCCGGTGAAGTCGCCCGCAACGACTCGCAGGCCGTCATGGGTAAAGCACGCTGTAAGGGCAATGTCGCCAAAGGTGCCGAGGTCTTTGATATGGCCGCCGTCGGCGTTCCAGAGTCGAACCAATCGATCGCGGCCCGCGGTGACCAATCGCCCATCGCCAGCAAAGTTCACCGAAGAAGCCCCGCCGCCATGGGCGGCCCAGTTTTTCACCTGGTTGCCTTCTTCGCGTCCCCACAGTCTGACGGTCCCGTCGGCTCCCGCAGTGGCGACAATCGCAGAGTCTGCGCGCCAACAGGCCGAGGTGATCTCGCCCGAGTGGCCGCGGAGGCCGGCGATTTCGCGGCCCGTATCGGCTTCCCAGAGGAAGGCTCCGCCATTGCGGTCGGCGGTGAGCAGCGTCTTGCCATCGGGGCTAAACGCAATGGCGGTGATCCAATCGGTATGCTTACGAATCTCGAACGCTACCGAACCATCGGCCGTGTCGTAAACGCGTACTACCTTCAAGGGCCCGCCCATGGCGACCAAGGTTTGTTGGGCGTTGACATCGGCGGCGAGAACCGAGTCGTACTCGTCGCCTACCGCCACTAGTCGGCTGCCGGTCTTGACGTCGTATATCGCGGCTAGCCCTACCGCAGCCCCGCGTCCGCCGGCAGCCATCAACCGGCTGCCATCGCGTGAAAAGGCGAGCACTTGGGGCACGCCTTCCAGGAAGGGCAGCACGCCGAGCATTTTCGCGCTGTCAGTATGGTAGAGAGTGATCTGCCGTTGACCGGCGACCGCCACCAGCGGCGCCCAGGGGCTCGCAGCCACGGAAGTGACGGCAGCCGCGCGAGCGGAGTAGACAATCGGCTCCTGGAAAAGTGATTCGGGGATAGCGGGCGGCCCTTCGGGCTTGCCGATGGCCACATCCCCAAGCATCGAGAGCGACGACTTCTTCTTGACTTTCGCGACTGAGCCGCTGTTTTCAAGCGCGCCTCCTTCGATCCAGCGCTTGATCAGATCGAGCTTATCATCGGGTAAGCGATCGGCATCGGGCGGCATGGTAGGTTCGTCTTCGTGGGCAACCAGGGCCCAGAGACGCGATTCGCCCAGATCGCCAGGCACGACCACTTCGCCGCTTGCCCCGCCTTCCATCATCGCAGCATAGGCGTCGATTGCCAGGTCGCTCTTTTTGGTATCGGCACTATGACACGAGAGGCAATATTGCCTGAAGATGGGCTGGATGTGATCGTCAAAGGTGATCTTCTCTGCCGGGGCGTCTTCGGCTCGGGCGAAGTTGCCAATCACTGTTCCTCCGAGGACGACACTCGTCCAGAGCAGTCCGCGAAGGAGGCAAGAACTTGCCCTAGTTAGCCACAGGGGGGTACCGGCTTGCAGCGGCGCAAATTGATGGAATTGCATGTTCATGGCAGTATCTCTGTTTCGAATGTTCTCGGAAGCCGTTGTTTCAATGCGTACCGAAAACGATAAACGAAGTGCTTTATTCTATACTAGTCAGCCGAACGGCTGCCGGGTGCGCAGATTTCTTCTACGGTCGGCAGGCGCTGGCGTCAGCTGCTTAGTGGTTGAATAAGAATTCACGCGAATTGAGGATTGCCCAAAAGGCATCCTGCAATTCCGCCACGGGTTTCTCAGCCTCGCCGATCAAGGCCATGAGCTTGTTGCGCTCATCGTCGGTCGGTTTGCGAGAGAGACAGCGGACGGTGATTTCGTCGAGTACTTCGGTGGGAGTTTTTCCGGCTTCGAGGGCAGTTTCAATCACCTTTCCTTGGCGGATTTTTCCTTCAATCGTTTCGCCGTTGATCAGGTGCAGGGCCTGTGACAACGACGGTTGGGTATCGACTTCGCAGGAACAGACGGTATCGCGCTTGGCGCGGCCAAACGTAGTGAGGAAGTAGGTGCTCGTCTTGCCATCGGCAATATGGATTGCCCGCGCACCGAGCGGCAAACCGCGGAACTTGTCTTTTGTCTCGGTGAGTTGACTGATGCTGTCGAGCAGCATTTCGGCCTGGACGCGCCGCACCAGGGCGTGAGAGTAGTTTCTCAAGTCGCCAGCATTCGATTCGTTGACTTCGGTTGAACGCTGGTAAGTGTTGGAATTGCAGATGTCGCGCACCAACTGTTTGAAGTCGTAGTTGTATTCCACGAGTTTGGCGCCGAGGGTGTCGAACAGTTCGGGATTGCTCGCTGGGTTGGTCACGCGAATGTCGTCGACCGGCTCGACGATGCCGACGCCCATGTAGTGCGCCCAAACACGATTCGCGACGCTGGTTGCAAAATAGGGGTTCTCGGGCGAAGCAATCCAATCGGCGAGCACCTGTCGGCGATCTTTGCCGGCCACGTCAGGCGTTTCGCCGCCCAGGAACTTGGGGGCCATCACCTGGCCGGTTACCGGATGTTTGGTTTCCCCGCCGCCGCTGTTGAAAACAATCGTTTCTCGGTAGTCTTCGCCCGTCTTGCGGCCAATCTGAGCAAAAAATGCCGTGAAGCCATAGTAATCGTCCATTGTCCAGCGGTCGAAGATATGGTTGTGGCATTGGGCGCATTGAATGCGTAGGCCGAGGAAAGTTTGGGCAACGTTTTCGGCAGTCTTCTGGGTATCGGGCTCGAGCTGATAGAAGTTGGTGGCCGGGACCGAGAAGGTTCCGCCGGTTGATCCCAGGATGTTGCGAACAATCTCGTTGATGGGCACATTGTCGGCAATCTGGTTGGCAAGCCAGCTGGCGTACAAGAACATCGGCTTGTATTCCACCCGGTTGGCAACCGTCTTGACCATCAGCAATTCAGCCCACTTCATGGCCCAGATTTCGGAGAATTCTTTCTTGGCTAGGAGTTGGTCGATCTTTTTGGCCCGTTTATCGGGCGCCTCGTCGGCGAGAAAAGCGTGATACTCTTCCACTGTTGGCAGCAGACCGACAATGTCGAGCGTCACGCGCCGCAGAAACTCTTCGTCGCTGCAGAGCGGGCTCGGCTGGATGCGTAGCTTGTTGAGTTTGTTGGCGACCAAGGTATCGATGTAGTTGGCCGGAACTTCATCGCTGGCAGTGAATTGCAGATCGCTAGGGAGCGTGAGGACCTGGCTGCCCACGGTATGGACGTCGAACCGCGCGGTAATGAACGACTCGCCACGGACCCCTGCGGTGACCAATCCACTCTCGTCGATAGGAGTCGAGTTCTCATTGTTGGTTGCGATCCTGGCAAGATCAGATACGTCGCGGGTGGTGCCGTCGGAATAGGTAGCCACCGCGATGAACCGCTGAGTGGTTCCTTCGCCTTGCATCACTGCAGCAGGCGGATAAATCGCTAGCTTAGATACAGCAGGCGCGCTGCCGGCATCGGAGGGGGCCCCGTCTGCCAGCCAGCGGCTGAGAAAATCGTAGTATTTGCTGCCGGGCTCAATGCACTTACCGCCGGTGTGCTGAACCGCGCCACTTGCTTTTTCGACAAGCAGGCTATCGTTGGGAACCGCAAGGTTAATACGTCGAGTGGCTTGCTCGCGAGTAATGCGGTAATGGTCGCCGCTGGGGTCGAAGCCAAACAGCGACAAGCGGAAGCCATCTTTGCCTCGCGCGGCGCCGTGGCAACTTCCCGAATTGCAGCCTGCCCGGGCGAAAACAGGCATCACGTCGAGCATATAACTCACGGGTCGCTGATCCGCTGCGTGGGCCACCACAATCTTTGAGGAGGCCTCCAGACCTGCGTACTTGGCGACGAGGCTTGTTTCGCCATCGGCAAGGGGGCGAACGGTGGCAGATTCGAAGATTGCCAGCGAGCCTTCAGCGACGCTGAGTTCTGCTTCGGCGGTAACATCGAGCGTAACCCCGTCTGCTCTGGTCGCCACGACGACGACCCCTTGGTAATCGGCGCTATTGGAGAGAGAGATTTCAGGCGGATACAGCACCAGCGAGGTCCAAGCGGGCTCCTCGGCGCGAGCGCTCGTAGAGGCGAACAGTAGCACGACGCTGAGAACGCCCTTGGCTAAATGCAGAGGCGCAGAGGTTTGCAGTGGACCTTTCAATCGAATTGGCTCATGCATAGCGGATATCTCTGGTTGGAGTTTTAACTTGTCTATTGGCGTTGTGGGTCTAGAGCATTTTGCCGGCGATGGCGGCACCTCGCCTATTTCAAGGCGACCTTTTCTTCTTCCTTTTTCGGCGGCAAAGGCTCGTCGACGCGGAGTTCGCCGGTGCCGATCGTGTGAGCGATTGGCTCCTCATCTTGCATAATCGAAAACTGACAAATCAGGGTTTGATGCCGTCCTGGCGGCGATTTCTCGGTGGTCTTGACTCGGAATTTGAGTTCGGTGGTATTCTTGGTCATCTCCACGGGTTCCGCAGTCACTCCGGCGGGCAAGCCCACCAGATTGACCATTGCAGAACCTTCAAACGGGGTTTTGACCTCAACGGCGACGGGGTAGTCCACTTCCTGGCCGATTTCAACGGCAGCTTTGGGATAGGTAAACGCGACGTACGGTTCCTTTACGTCAAGCTTGGCAAAAGGCGTCGCGACCAGCACCTGCCCATTGATATTCGCCCTGCCTTCGACACAGATATCCCAGGGCAGCAACGCGGCAGAGCCATTAGCCGTTACCGGTATCAAAGCTTCGTTCTGATCTTTCGCAATTTGAATGGATCGTGAAGAGGAGACCCCCGGCGGGTTGTAAAGCATGAAGACGCTAATCGGATCGGTGAACCCTTCGGCGCGTTCAGCCACGACCTTCAATTGCATCGAGCCGCCGCGGACCAGTGGTACCTTCGGCTGCACAATCGAGATCTTGAACGGCACTTCGTTGGTCGTCGCAATGGCCGAGCGATCGGCGTAGTGGCTCCAAACTTCGATGTTGTTTGCGCCTCGTACCAGCCAAGTGCGCTGCATGAAAGTGCTCTCGACCGTTTTCCCTTCTTCAGCAGGGTGAGCGACGATGTTGTGAAGTCCTGCGGCAAGTGGGGCGTCGGCAGCCGCAGTGAATATCACGGGGACTTGACCTCTATCTGCCGCCATTGTCGGTGCTTCGACGGTGACGCCTGCCGGCAGGTTATCGAAAACGATATTCAGTGGGCCGCCGAAATCGCGACGAGCCGCATTGATCAAACAGGCGGTGCGATTGCCCCGCGGCACTTCCAGCGTGGTAGCAACCCAGCGTTGGCGCTCATCGATGGTTACTTCGACCTTCGGCTGAGGATTGGCCACTTCGATGCGATACGAAAAATACGGTCCGCCTGCGAGCAGGTGGTCATGAATCTCAACGTCGTAATTCCCGTCGGCGGGTGCGGTAAAGCGAAAGTAGCTATCCGGCTTTCCACCATTGTCGTCGTTGGCTGCCACCTGAGCGTAATTGCCTTCGACATGTCGCACGATGACGACCGAATCGAGCGGCGAGCGAAGCTGGCGGGCGAAAGTCGTGATGTCAAACACCTGCCCCTTCTTCGCTTCGAAGCGGAAGTGATCGACGTCGCCTGGTTCGCCAATTATTCCATTGAACGCAGCAGGTGCTTTAGCGGCAGTGGCCTGGTCAAAAGCGTTGTTTGGCTCGGTTTCGAGCACGTTTTCCAAATCGTTGACTCGAATCGCATTTGGCGAGGGGGAGGTTCCTTGATCGTCCTGATAGAAGATGCTCGGGTCAGATTGAGGTTCCGTGGGGACGACAATCTGCTGAACTTGATTCCCGGCGACGTCGCCCAGCCAAGTGACATCGAGTGTTTCGCCTGGTCTGCCGCCGGTGGGTAAGACAGCTAGCGGGCGGGGAAAGCGGCCGACGTGCAACCGGTAGGTGCTGGTGCCCCCTCCACCGAAAGCGCTGTCTCGAACACTGATGATATACTTGCCGTCAGCAGGCGCCACGATCGAGGCAACTCCATCTTGCGAAAGCAAGGCCGAATCGTCTGAAGTGGCCAGTTCAAATCTCTCGGCGTTGAGAATAGCGATATGGGGGTCGAAGAAAACGCGACCTAATCGCAGGGCCTCGATCTCGGCAGTGATTCGTTGTCCGGCCTTGGCTTCGACGGCGTAGTAATCGATATCCTCGTTTTCGACAACTCCGTTGATCGTCACGTCGAGTTCGATTGGTTGCGGATTGGGGAACTCACTGTTCGGTTCTGCCTCGCTAATCTCCTGGAGCGCGCCGACCATAAAGTTGCGCACGCGAGTGAGTCCCGTCGCGGTGCGTACTCGCACCGTATGAAAACCTAGCCGGCAATCAGGAGCGATCGTGAGCTTGGCCTCAAAGTGGTTGCCGTCGACCGGTTTGATCTCGCTCACCGAGATTCCAGGGTCGTAGAGAAGCACTTCCTGAGGCTCCTGGCCAACTCGTGCGCCGTAGAAGTGCACGACGACTTCGGTGCCGCGTTGGCCGCCTTGCGGGACAAGATTGTCCAGGCTGGGATCGGCCGCAAAGGCGTTGGTAGCTCCGAGACTTCCCGAGTAGAGTCCGACCAGCAAGATGGAAGCCCAAAGACCGTAAGCCCCAAAGGCAGTTCGACAAATGAATTGCATATCCATTGTTCCTGTGAGAGTTGCTACGCCAAGAGGTCCTGACGAACGGCGCCCCCTTTAACGATTTCGATGGGACGATCGCCAGGAGCCATCAGTTCCTTGTCGGCGATGATGCCCAGGCAGCGGTAAATCGTGGTAGCCAGATCCTCGGGCCCAATCGGGTTGATATCGGGTTCGTTGGCCGTAGCGTCGGTCGCGCCGTAGGCGATGCCCCGTTTGACCCCACCGCCGGCCAATACCGCACTAAAAACCTTGGGCCAGTGGTCGCGGCCTGCTTGGTTATTGACCTTGGGCGTGCGGCCAAACTCGGTGCTGACGATCACCATCGTGGTATCCAGTAGTCCGCGCTCATCGAGATCGCGAACCAGTCGGGCAAAGGCCTGATCGAAGGCTGGCATCTGGCCACGCATCGCCTGAGTCACATTGGCATGGTGATCCCAACCGCCGTAGGTCAGGGTGACGAAGCGAACGCCGGCTTCGACCAGCCGACGCGCCATCAGCATCCGTTGTCCTGCTTCGTTTCGACCGTATTCGTCGCGCAGCTTGGCGTCTTCAGCGTCGATATTGAACGCCTCGCGGGCTTCCTTCGACTCGATCAGGCTGAAGGCTCGCTCGTAGAAGGTATCCATTGCCCCGACGGCATCTGCTTTCACCTTTTGGGAGAAGTAATCGTTCACGGCTTCGAGCGCAGAACGACGGCGGGCAAAACGTGTATCGTCGATGTCAGCGCCGCGCGCGAGGTCTCGCACAGTGAATCCGCCCGCAGCGGGGTCCGCCCCCAAACTGAAAGGCGCAAACGAAGAACTGAGGTAGCCGGTGCCAGCATACTCGTTCGGTTGGTTGGGGATACAGACATAAGGCGGCAGGTTTTTCCGCGGGCCATACTCGTGGCTGACAATGCTCCCCATGCTGGGAAAGACGATCGCCGGGCTCGGACGATAGCCGGTAAACATGTTATGCGTTCCGCGCTCATGCGCCGCTTCGCCATGAGTCATCGAACGGATTACCGTAAGCTTATCTGCAACTTGGGCAGTCTGAGGCAGCGTTTCGCTGAAGACGATGCCATCGACGTTGGTGTTGATCGATCCCAATTCGCCTCGGTATTCAATCGGCGCGTAGGGTTTGGGGTCGAACGATTCCTGGGCCGACATGCCGCCGGGCAGGAAGATCTGAATGACACTCTGAGCCGTCGGTTCGACAAAGTCGTAGTGCTTCTGTTCCGCTTGAGCGCTGCGAATCGCAAAGAAATCGCTCAGACTCAGCCCCAGGCCGGCGACGGCGCCGACAGTCAGAAAGTCGCGCCGTGAGAGGCCGCTGGTGAGAGTACGGTGAATCGGGTGAACGCGATAACAAGCCATGTCGCTTTCTCCATTTCCATGTTGTGGAAAACTAGCTCGTAAGGATTGCTTTGGTCTCAAGGGAATCAAAGCAGCACAACACTTCGAGGACCTGCCACGGGGGCAAGCCTCCTGACGCAAGCTGTGAACGTACGTTCCGCACACGGCTATGAAACACTGTATTGTAACTAGGTAGGAAGGTTGTCGGAATCGGCGGACATTTGGGCCGTAAGCCCAGGTTTCGAACCGACGGTGGGGTGAGAGGTAATTTAACCGAAACCAAAGTGAAAGTCAAAAAAAACAGGGGGATCTGCAAACCATCGCCAATCCAAGGAGAAAGGCGGCTGCCTGTGCCGAACTGGGATAAAAACCGCAGCTTTGACGGCAGAGCGGGTGCCGGCCTCGGCGCAACCTAAAGTGCCCATCTTCTAATCATCTGGCTCTCCTGGCCGCTTTCGACCGATTCGGTCGGTTGCCGGGGCAGGCCTGCTTCAAGCAGTCCAATTTTTCGGCTGTTTTATGCTGCCCGCCGGGCAGTACTGGGGAACTGGTCCCGGCGGCACGCACTAGCCCAAGGGAGTGCCGTTGTCCTATCATTAGGTTTTCCCCTCTTTTGGGAGCCGAATTCTTGGCCGCAGGGTCTCCGCCGACCGATAACGAGCAAACTTCCCAGGCGGTCCAGCGATTGATGGACCAATACACGGAGATTGCGCGCCTGGCGGGCGCTTTGGCCCACGAGATCAAGAATCCGCTGTCGACGATTCGACTGAATATGGAGCTGCTGGCCGAGGACCTGGAAGATTCTCCCACGCCGGCTGCCCGTCGAGCAGCCAAGAGGATTGATCTGGTCCATCGGGAATGCCAACGATTGCAGGAGTTGCTCGACGATTTTCTGAATTACGCCAAAGTGCGGCATCTCAATTTGCAGCCTATCGATCTCAATCAGGAAGTTGGCGAAGCGCTCGATTTTTTTGGGCCCGAAGCCGCCGAAGCCGACATTGAAATCGTTCGTTACTTAGACCCTGATCTGCCCACGGTCTTGCTAGACCGAGAAGCGTTTCGGGGCGCTTTCTTGAATCTCATTTTGAATGCGAAGCAGGCGATGCCGGGAGGCGGCCAGTTGGTGGCGCGGACTACCTCGGCCAACGGAAAAGTAGCCCTCTATCTAATCGATACTGGCTGTGGCATGGACGAGCGTACCGCCAAGCAGATGTTCGACGCTTTCTTTTCTACCAAGCCCGGCGGATCGGGTTTGGGATTGCCTACCACGGCCAAGATCATCGAAGCCCATGGCGGGAGAATCCGCGTCGAGAGTGAAGTTGGACGAGGTACACAATTCACGATCGAGCTCCCTGTGCCTGCTCGCTTGGCGATTCACGAGAAAAGCACCACAACAGAAAGGGGAATACTGCAACAGGAATGATTCTTGCTATTCGTCGAATAAGGTTCCTTTGTTTTTCCCCTTTCCCGTTACACCGTTTCACTTTCCAATAGCAACCCCATGGTTTCAGCAAAGACTACCGCCAGTACCGGACCGCCGATCCGGGCATTGATTATCGACAATGATTCTGCGCACGCCGAAACGATGGCCGATAGCCTGGCGAGCGTCGGCTACGAATGTGTGGTTGCGACAACGGGGTGCGAAGGGTCGGAGCTTCTGGAAAAAGATGCGTATGAGATTGTGATTACCGACCTGAAGATGCCAGACGTGGGGGGGCTCGAGATACTTGCCAAGTGCAACGAGGTCTTGCCCGATGCCGAGGTCATCTTGGTGACAGGGCATGGCACGATCCAGTCGGCAGTCGAGGCGATGCAGCAAGGCGCTTTCAACTATCTGCTCAAGCCGCTCGATCTCAAACAGTTGCGCGCGGTCGTGGACAATGCTTCGCGCAATCAGCACTTGCGTCGCGCCAATGCCGAACTGAGCCGCCGGCTGGATGAGAAGTTTGGTTTTGAAGGCGTTATCGGCAATAGCCCGCAAATGCATGACGTTCTGGATCGACTGCGCCGGATCGCGCCGACCGACGCGACGGTCTTGATTCAGGGAGATACTGGTACGGGCAAAGAATTGATTGCCCAGGCAATTCACCAGAACAGCCCACGGAAGAAACGGCCCTTTGTGGGACTCAATTGTGCAGCGCTGAGCGAAAATATACTCGAAAGCGAACTCTTTGGTCACATCCGCGGGGCATTTACCGACGCCAGTGTCGACCGAGTCGGCAAATTTGAGTACGCCCACGGCGGGACTCTGTTTCTCGATGAAGTCGGCGACATGCCGTTACCGACCCAGATCAAGCTGCTGCGGGTGCTGGAGAGCGGGGAAATTACCCGGGTTGGTTCGAATGAACCGATCCAGGTCAATGTTCGCATCCTTTCGGCCACCAATCGCGATTTGGAAGAGGCGATCCAGACGGGGACTTTTCGTGAAGATCTATATCACCGGCTCAAGGTCGTAACGATCACCTTGCCGCGACTCTCGGAGCGATCGCAAGACATTCCATTGCTGATTGATCACTTCATCAAATTGCATAGCCAGCGTCATCACAAAGAGATCAAGAGCATGTCGACGGCTGCCCGGCGGCGTTTGATGGCCTTCGATTGGCCGGGCAATGTTCGTCAAATCAAGAACACGATCGAAAGCATGGTCGTCGTCGACTACGACGGAGTGCTTGATCTCGACGATCTGCCTGCCGATTTATCTGCCGGCGATTCGGCGAATGCCGATCCCCACGGCAAAGGCCTGGCAGAATTGGTCGGCAAATCGTTGGGAGAGATCGAGGGCCTTTTTATTGGCGAGACATTACAGTTCACCGGCGGCAATCGAGAAGAAGCAGCCAAGCTGTTGGGCATCGGCGAACGCACGCTCTATCGTAAGATCAAGGAATACCAGTTGTGAAAGCGGAAAGTGGAAAGCCGAAAGCGGAGTGAGTTCTGCATAACAAGCATTGGTGCATCTTACTTCGTTTTTACTTCTGCCTTCTCCCTTCCGCTTTCCCCCTTCACCAATGCCTGACATCCGCCAGCTACCGACGAGCGTTGTGAACAAGATTGCCGCCGGCGAGGTGATCGAACGGCCGGCGAGTGTCGTGAAGGAGTTGCTAGAGAATTCGCTCGATGCCGGCGCGACGCGCATCGACATTGCGGTAGAAAAAGGCGGAGCGGATTTGATTCGTATCACCGACAACGGTTGCGGCATTGCCGCCGATCAGTTGTTGCTTGCCGTGGCGACTCATGCCACAAGCAAGATTGCCGACGCCGACGACCTGTTTCGCGTGCAAACGCTCGGGTTTCGCGGCGAGGCGCTGGCTTCGATTGCCGAAGTAAGCCGGCTGGTGCTTCGCAGCCGACCAGCCGATTGCGAAGCGGGAGCCGAACTGGAGGTTGTCGGCGGTCAGGCCGATCCGATTCGTCCCGTCGGTTGTCCTGTTGGCACCTCGATCGAAGTTTGCCAGCTCTTTTACAATACACCGGTACGACATAAGTTTATGCGCACCACGCAAACGGAAATGGGCCACGTCAGCGAAGCCGTGAGTCGGCTGGCTCTGGCGAATCCAGCGATTCATTTCTCGCTGGCTCACGGTGGTCGCTTGCTACACGACTTGCCGCCTGTCGAGGATCTGAGAGACCGCGTGGCCGCTCTTTATGGCCAGGAGATTTCCGAGAACTTGATTGAAGTTACAGGCCGAGACGACGAAATCAGTCTGCACGGCTACGTGGCCAACCCCACGCATAGTCGGGGGAACAATCGGATGCAGTATTTATTTCTCAACGGTCGCTGCATCCGCGACCGCTCGCTGCAGCATGCTCTTGGCGAGGCTTATCGAGGCTTGCTGCTAACAGGTCGATACCCGATCTGCTTTCTTCACCTGAAGATGCCCCCGGCGATGGTCGACGTCAATGTGCATCCCTCGAAAGCGGAAGTGCGATTCCAAGACGGCGGGCGCATCTACAGTCAACTGCTCGGGGCGCTGCGATCCAAGTTTCTGACAACCGATCTGGTGGCTCGCGGCGCGGTGCCCACTCAATCGACTGGCTCCGAAGACGACGCTGCCAGTACTCCGGCTCGGAGCGAAATGTTCGACTGGGCCAAACAGCAGCTTCGTCAGCCCTCCCAGGGGCTGGCCGAATTCAAACCTTTTCCCTCTGGCGGAGTCTCGGCTACCGGCGACAGCAGCGCGCTGCGTCTCCATTCGGTTTCATTGCCAGGGCTTCAAGCTGAGGGGGAGCCGGATCGGCCGTTCCAGGCTGAATCATTTCATCGGGCGGACAGCTCGGTTCGGCCGCCTGCTGCTCACTTTGTTCCGCGGGCACTTCAGATTCACGATCGCTACCTGGTCGTCGAAAACGAAGAGGGCCTGGAGGTCATCGATCAACACGCCTTGCATGAGCGGATTCTGTATGAATTGTTGCGCGAAAAGGTGTTGGCCGGATCGCTGGAAAGCCAGCGCCTGCTGGTTCCCGAGCCGATTGACCTAGCGGGCAATGAAGCGGCATTGATTCTGGAGAATCGAGAACTGCTAAGCCAGATCGGCTTGGAAGTCGAAGCATTTGGCGGCGAAACAGTGCTCGTGTCGGCCTATCCCGCGATGCTGGCGAACTTCAGCCCCCATGAGGTGCTTCATAGCCTGGTCGAGCAGTTGTCGGCCGAAGGCAAACGTCCCGAGCCGCGTGATTTGTTGGACGACTTGATGCACATGATCGCTTGCAAGGCGGCGGTCAAGTATGGCGATCGGCTGACTCCCGAAGAGGTCGAGTCGCTGCTGGATCAGAGACATCGGGCCCAGGATCATCATCATTGTCCGCACGGTCGGCCCACCGCCTTGGTCTTTACCCGCGAACAACTCGACCGCCAGTTCAAACGGATTTGATCCTCGCCTGCGAATCTATCACAATGGAGCACAGCGAGTAGCCGGAGGGGCGAATAGCTGGACCTCGCAAGATTCTTTACCCCTTAACTTCCATCCCCGGTCTTGAGTCATGATTTGCGTATCTATCGGCCGCAGCCGTCACAAACACATGATGGCCGAGCATCGCCATTTGGCCGAGCAAGGCGCCAAGATGGTCGAGTTGCGCGTCGACTATGTAGCGGGTCGGGTCAATATCGGTCGCCTGCTGGCCGAGCGACCAGCCAACTGCGGAGTCATCATCACTTGTCGTCGACAGGAAGACGGAGGCAAATGGAGCGGAAGCGAAGATGCCCGTCGCCTCCTGTTGCGCGAAGCGATCGTGGCCGGAGTCGAATACGTTGATATCGAAGAGGATATCGCGGCAGAGATCCCTCGATACGGCAATACGAAGCGGATCATCAGCTATCACAACTTTCGCAATACGCCGGAAGACTTGCGGGCCTTACATTCGCACATGTCGCAGCTGGATCCCGATATCATCAAGATCGCCACTACCGCAAATGATCCGCATGACAATGTCCGCATGTTGGAACTGATGCAGGAGAGCGAGATTCCCATGGTGGGGATGTGTATGGGCGACATTGGCACCCCTTCGCGGATCCTCTCTCAGAAGTTCAGATCGCCGTTTACGTACGCTACGTTTCACCATGAGCGCTCACTCGCGCCGGGGCAACTCAGCTTCAAGCAGATGAACGAGATCTACCGTTATGAGAGTATCGGTCCCGATACGGCAGTCTACGGCGTCATTGCCGATCCGATTGGCCATAGCCTCAGTCCCCATGTGCACAATGCAGCATTTGGCGCCAAGGCGATCAACGCGGTCTACTGTCCGTTTCGCGTCCCTTCCGACAGCTTGGATCAATTCATGCGCGATGCGCCTCGCTTGGGTATTCGCGGCCTGAGTGTGACGATTCCGCACAAGGAATCTATTTCGCGGCATCTAAGCAAGGTTGACCCGGCGGTGAAGAGCATCGCTGCGGTCAATACCGTAGTCTTCGACGGTTCGGAGGCAATTGGCTATAACACCGACTACAACGCAGCCATGGATTGCCTGGAGCAAGCCCTGGGCAAGATCGGCGCAATGCCCAGCCCGCTCAAGAACAAACGGGCTTTGGTCTTGGGCGCCGGCGGTGTGGCGCGTCCCATTGTATATGGAATCAAAAGCCGCGGCGGCTTGGTTACCATTGCTTCGCGCACCAAACCCAAGAGCGATCGCCTTGCCGAAGCTTTCGACTGCAAGGCCATCGAATGGGACGCGCGGCATCGGGTCCAGTGCGATGTGATCGTCAATTGTACGCCCGTGGGTATGCACCCCAATGTCGACGAGTCGCCTATCAATAAGACGTTTCTGAAACCCACGATCTTGGTGTTTGATACGGTTTACAATCCAGAATCGACGTTGCTGATCAAAGATGCACGTTCGAGGAATTGCCAGGTCGTGACCGGGGTCGAGATGTTCATCCGCCAGGCGCTCTTGCAGTTTTTTCTGTTCACTCGTCAAGAAGCTCCGACTGAACTGATGCGCGAGGTGTTGAAGAAAGCCATTGGTCCCGTGCATTACTAGCGCAGATGTCTTTTTCCCAACGCGGCTAGTAGTATTGCTTTTGAAAGTTTCCATGCGATCGTCCAGCACTATTGCACTGATCGGCTACCGCGGTACCGGCAAGACGACCGTAGCTCGGCTGTTGGCATCTCGCCTGGGTTTCGATTGGGTCGATGCCGATGTGGAGGTCGAACGAAAGGCTGGCAAATCGATTGCAGCCATCTTTGCCGAGTCGGGGGAGTCGGCATTCCGCGATCTGGAAGCAAGTATTGTGGCTCGACTCTGCGGGCAAGAACAGCTGGTCATTGCCCTGGGGGGCGGGGCGGTTTTGCGCGAGGAGAATCGAAAATGCCTCGCCAGTTGCCGGCAGGTCGTCTGGCTGAAGGCTTCGCCCGAGGTGATCGCCGAGCGGCTGGAACACGATCCCACCACCGCGGCGCGGCGTCCTAACCTGACTAATCACGGCGGCCGGAACGAAATCGAGCAGTTGCTGGACCAACGAACGCCAATTTATCGGGCGTGTGCTACCCTTGAGGTCGATACCGAAGATAGGGACCCCGCCGACATTGCCGACGATATTGTGAGAGCTATCAGCGGTTAGCCTTTGGCTATGAGCTGAGAGCTTGCGGCCGACAGCTATTGATCCCTGCGTTCCAAATGAGCCCAGGGCCCCCGCCGGAAATGCCTTCCTTCTCACCAGCAAGCGTTTCTGGCGGGGGCTCTTTAGCAGCTTAGGGATCAATCATACCAACATGCAACTGTTTTTCGCACAACCGCTCGAGTTACGCATGCTCGTCGTCTTTCTGTTCGGATTGGCGCTGGGGGCGAAGGCCAATTGGGCCATCTATCGGTTGGCTTGGAACCCGCGCGAGATCTCTCCTTGGGGACCGACTCCCGCAACTGCTCCGCCGCGCAAAGCGACCGATCGAATTCCAGTCTTGGGATGGTTCGGCTTGCGCCGAGAACATGCTATCCATGGCCGGGGTTTCTGGATTCGCCCACTGGCAATCGAATTAGCCATGGCCGCAGGCCTGGTGGTCCTTTACAGGTGGGAATTCGAACAGCAAGCACTCGTCGCGCCCCAGCTCAAAGAACTGTTTCGACTGGCGGGCGGGGGCCCAATCGCGATTGCCGTGCCGCGTGTTTCCGATGGGTTGCTGCACGCAGTTTTCTTGAGTCAGGTGGCGCTGATCACGCTGATGGTCGCGGCCAGCTTCATCGATATCGACGAAAAGATCATCCCTGACGAGATCACCATTCCCGGTACGCTGCTGGGACTGTTGTTAGCGACGCTCATGCCCCAGAGCCTGTTGCCGCATGTTGCCGTTCGCAATTCGCCGCCCGTGGTAGGAGAATTGATCGGCGCTCCGCCAGTAGCTGACGGAGCAGCAATCTATATCGAACCGCTCACGGCAGCCGCACCAAATGCTTGGCCTGCGATGTTCGCAGCAGCTCCCAACTGGTCGAGCTTGATGCTGGCACAAGCTTGCTGGTGGCTATGGGTTTTTGCTCTCGCGCCGCGAGTTTGGCGAGGCCGGCATGGCGCCGGTAGAGCGGTCAGCCTGCTCTGCCGTCGTGTACTGCGTGAAATCTTGCGACCGCCGCTTGCCGTTATCGCCTGGCCTGGGAGTGTGGCGATCGCCGCGATTTGGTGGTGGGGCGGCGCCGCCTGGGTAGGTCTGCTCAGCGCACTGATTGGCATGGTCATCGCCGGCGGTATGGTGTGGGCAGTGCGCATCGTGGGCACCGCGGCCCTGCAGCGCGAAGCGATGGGTTTTGGCGACGTGACGCTGATGATGATGGTCGGCACCTTTCTCGGCTGGCAGGCGAGTGTCATCATCTTCTTTATCGCCCCCTTTGCCGGTTTAATGGTAGGGGCGCTGCTACTGCTGCTTCGTCGTGGCGACGTCATCCCCTACGGTCCTTTTCTTTGTCTCGGTTCGCTTGTCGTAGCAGTGCGCTGGCCCGATTTCTGGTCGCTCAACGTTCAAGATGTCTTTC
This sequence comes from Planctomycetales bacterium, assembly GCA_020427155.1. Classification (GTDB taxonomy): domain Bacteria; phylum Planctomycetota; class Planctomycetia; order Pirellulales; family Lacipirellulaceae; genus Bythopirellula. The sequence goes on from JAGQOW010000040.1 coordinate 30,392, forward strand.
ACTTCGGTTGGCTGATCGCGGTGGTGCTCCTTGCTAGTTTTGTGCTCCTGGGAGTAATGCTTGCCATTTGGCAGCAGATCAAAATCCGTTTGTTCGGCGGCGGCGAGTTGGATGAGGAAGATGACGACGGTTTGGGGCAAAGGGAGCATCGCGAGCATGAGTAGGCCGCTCTTTCAGACTTTCCGTGATTGGAACGAAGCCGGCGAGGCAACGGTTGCCCGCCGCTATGGCTTGATTGAAACCTCGGCGGGCAAGTTCGTCGCGATTCACTTCCGCCCTTGGCCCAAGTTGCTCTCCTGGCCAGAGATCTGGCCTGTTGGCCGAACTTACCATGTTCGTGGCCGGGCCGATCGATGCTTTTTGTACTACAATCAGCCGCTAGGGCACTCGCGCTATCTGGCCTTGAAATACCTCGTTTCGACTGCGGGAACCTCGGCAGCGACGGTGCTGGCAGCGATGACTATGCTGGATGCCGTTGCCGAGCGAAAACGGAGCGATGCCATCCTTTGCGACGCGTCGAATGTTCGTTTTTCAGATCGGCTGGCTTGTCGCTATGGCTGGGAAGCCCACAAGCCGCAGCGTTGGCACCGCAATTACATCAAGCGGTTCTATGGCGAGTATCCCGAGCTGCTGCTGCCGTTGCCCGCTCGTCCGGCGCACACGGTCGAGGCATCGGCTGCTAGCATGCTGGCAACCTAGTTACAGGCCATTCTGGTGGCCAGTCGCGTAGTTGCCCTTGTCGGGCTACCCGGTGCTTGCTACGGTTCCGGCCTATCTATCCCCTTCGATTGCGGATCAAACCAGTGATTCCTGCAAAAGCATTCCGAGCATCCCTAGCTATCGGGTTTGTGCTACTCGCACTAGTGAGCGGGTGTGGGCGCTTGGTCTACAAGCCCAATGGGCAACAACCTCTCGCTGCCGCACAGCAGCAGCAAATGCAATTGCTCGCCCAACAGAGCCAGGAATATCAGACGCGCGCCCAATCGCTCGACAAAGACAACCAAGAGCTCGAATCGCTCTTGGCTCAGTCTCGTCAGAAGGTGCAATTGCTCACCGACGAAATCGAAGCGACGCGCGGCCAGCTGAGAGACACCACCGACCAACTGCTTGCACTACGCACCGACAATAGCGATTTGCGCAACAAGACCACATCGCTCTTGGCATCGGCACAGCAGCGCGCTGGGGCTGAAATCAGGGCGAACAATAGTATGCTGAAGAACTTGGCAATCGCCGATATTCCTGGCGCAACGGTCCGCCAGGATGGCGACGTCGTGCGGGTCGAGATCGCAGGCGATCAACTCTTCATGCCCGGTAGCCCCTATTTGAAGGATGGCGGTCAGCAACTCATTCTCAGCGTGGCGACCGAACTGAGCAGCAAGTTCCCTGAGCAAATGATTGGCATCGAAGGGCACACCGACGATTCGCCGACGCATTCGCAGCAGTTTCCCAGCAATCATCACCTCTCCTCTGCCCAGGCTATCGCGGCTTACAACCTGCTCGTGCAGCAGCGCATTTTTGCCGCCGCACAGCTCTTTGTCGTAGGCCACGGCGCAAACCATCCGTTGGTGTCCAACGCCACCGATTCGGGCAAAGCCCGAAACCGACGTCTCGAACTGGTTGTCTATCCCGAACGCGTCGCCAGTCGTTGATTTCTGGACACGATTCTGCGCTAATAATCGCCGATGAAATGAGCTTGCGCGCGATTCTGGCTCTCTAACTCTTTAGGGGAGCATCCAGATGCTCAAGCACGAAGGCGATGAGCTGACGGGCGCGGCTTTTGATGTCTACAATTATCTCCGGATAGACTTAAGCGCTGTATTAGCGAGAATTAGCGTCAATCAGTGTTCTCTCTGTGCGAACCATTGCAGGGCAGACGTGTCATCTCAGCGGACGGGTAATGCATGATCGCGATTATTGACTACCAGATGGGCAATCTCCGCAGCGTTCAGAAGGCCTTTGAACGCGGCGGCCACGCGGCCACGATTACTTGCGAGCCTGCCGAAATAGCGGCGGCAGAGAAGATCGTTCTGCCCGGTGTGGGGGCCTTTGCCGATGCCATTGCCGAATTGAAACGCCGTGAATTGGTCGAACCGATCCGCCAGGCGGTCAGCACAGGCAAACCTTTTCTCGGGATCTGTCTCGGCCTGCAACTGCTATTCGACCGCAGTCTTGAAGACGGCGAACACGAGGGGCTTGGCATCCTTCCCGGCGAAGTCCGTCGATTCAACATCCCCCACGAGTACAAAGTCCCCCACATGGGCTGGAATCGGGTTCGGTTCAAACGGCGGCCGCCGATTTTCGCTGGCCTGGAGGACGAGCCGCATTTCTATTTTGTCCATTCCTACCATGTTGTGCCAAGGGAAGAGGCCGATGTGGCGGGCGAAGCGTCTTATCCCGATCCTTTCTGTGCGGTTGTTTGGCGCGATAATCTCTACGCCACACAGTTCCACCCGGAAAAGAGCCAGGCCGACGGTCTGCAAGTGCTCAAAAACTTCGCCGAGCTTGCCTAAGGGCCTGCCGCATCCGCTGTCAGGCTCGTTGCCGCCGATGGTTCCCGCTGGTTGAAAGTCAGCCGGTTCTGTGCGATATTCGCGGTTCTTCGCTTTTCGTTAACGAGCTCGTGACAAACCGGTGGCGTGGCATGCAGATATGGCCGGCGATAGACCTGTTGGGCGGCAGATGTGTCCGCCTCGAACAAGGCGACTATGCCAAAGAAACGGTCTTTTCCGACGACCCGGTTGCCGTGGCCAGGCAGTTCCAAGACCAGGGAGCTGAGCATCTGCACCTGGTCGATCTCGACGGAGCCCGCGACGGCCAACCGACCAATTTCGAAATCGTGCGCCAGATCGTCGCTGCGGTCGACATGGAGTGCGAACTGGGAGGCGGCGTCCGCGATCAGGCGACGATCGACGCGTTGCTGGCAACTGGTTTGAGCCGGCTGGTGCTGGGGACCTCGGCTCTGAAAAACGCCGCCTGGTTCCGCCAGATGTGTCGGCAGTATCCCAGGCAGCTGGTGTTGGGCATCGACGCTCGCAACGGGATGGTGGCCACCGACGGCTGGCTTGAAACAAGCAATACCCCTGCCACGACACTGGCCGACCAGTTTCGCGACGTGCCGCTGGCAGCCATCGTCTACACCGATATCGCCACCGATGGCATGCTCGCCGGGCCCAATGTGGCGGCTATGGCCGAGATGCAAAACCACGTCGATATACCGGTCGTCGCTTCTGGCGGCGTGACCCGCGTCGACGATGTCCAAGAATTGGCAGCGGCAGGCTTAGCGGCCGCAATTATCGGTCGGGCACTTTATGCGGAGAAGATTACTCTACCAGAGGCATTGCGCGCAGCACGAAACCAATCGAACCCAGTTTGAGAAATTACTGAAACAATCCCTATCGGCCGATACCTAGCGGCTCATAGCAAATATCCAAGGAGTTGAAATGGCCAGGAACGTCGCTGATCTTAGGAATATCGCAGTTTGCGGACACAGTAGTGCTGGCAAGACCAGTCTGGTCGATCAACTTCTCGTCAAAAGCGGCGCGGTCAACGCTAAACCTAGCGTCGAGGCAGGAACGAGCATTTGCGATTTCGACGAGGAAGAAAAACACCATAAGCATTCGGTAGAAGCAACGGTCGTCAATTACGATCATGCGGGCAAGCACTTCAACGTGATTGACACTCCAGGCTATCCCGACCTGGTAGGTCAAATGATCGGCGCATTGCGAGCCGTCGAAACGGCACTGATCGTCGTCGATGCCCATGCGGGGATCAAAGTCAACACTCGCCGAGCCTGGAGCGAAGCCGGCAAGGCAGGCTGCGGGCGGATCGTCGTGCTGACAAAGCTCGACTCCGACAATATTGATTTCCCCGGGCTCATTGACTCGATCAAGGAAGTGTTTGGCAACAGCTGCGCCTTGCTGAACGTGCCTGTTGGCCTCGGCGATTCGTTCAAGGGCGTTGTCAGCACTCTTAGCCTGCCAGACTCCACCGAGGGGGCAGTTGTCGATCCGAAGGAGATTCACGAAACCCTCATCGAGTCAATCATCGAGGTCGACGAAGCGTTGATGGAACGCTACTTCGAAGGCAATATGCCCTCGGACGACGAACTGCGTCATCTGATGGTCCAGGCGATCACGGCTGGCACTCTCACGCCGATCGTATGCGTTTCGACCAAAAACGACATCGGCGTTGCCGAATTGATGGATGCCTTGGTCGACGCTGCGCTGCCCCCTACGGCAGTTCCTCGGACCGGGAAGAAGGACGGCGAAACAGTCACGCTGAAACCCGACGCCAGTGCACCTTTGGCTGCCCAGGTTTTCAAGACGCGCATCGACCCGTTTGTCCAGCGGCTCAGTTTCGTACGAGTTTATGCCGGCACGCTAAAGAAGGATTCGACCCTCGAATCGTCGGATGCACGTAAGGGCATCAAGATCGGTCCTTTGCTCGCTGTACAAGCAAGTGATACTTCTCCAGTCGACGACGCGGGGCCTGGCGAGATCGTCGCCATTGCCAAGTGCGAAGACTTGCACACGGGCACCTCGCTCGGCGATGTCCAGTTGCCGTCGATTCCGTTCCCCACGCCCATGGTAGGACTGGCTACCGCGCCCAAGAGCCGTGGCGACGAAGCCAAACTTTCTGGTGCGCTTTACAAGATTACCGAGGAAGACTCGACGGTCCATTTGGACCACGATCCTGAGACCAAGGAGATGGTTCTTACCGGGATGAGCGAGTTGCATCTGACGCTTATCCAGGAACGGCTCAAGCGGCGCGACAAAGTCGAAGTCGAAACCAAGGAACCGAAGATTCCTTATCGCGAGACGGTTCAAGCCAATGGCGAAGGCAGTTATCGGCACAAGAAGCAATCGGGCGGGGCAGGGCAGTTTGCAGAAGTGCATATTCGCCTTTTCCCTCTTCCCGAAGGTGTGTCCATCGAGGAGTTTGCCGTCAAAGAGCGTTTTCCCCAGATGAAAAAAACACACTATCACGAGAAGAACCATTTTCTTTGGATCGATTCGATCGTCGGAGCCTCGATTCCGGGCAACTTTATGCCGGCGGTCGAGAAAGGCTTTCTGGAACGGCTCAAGCAGGGGGTCGTCGCCGGCTATCCGGTTCAGAACGTTTGCGTCGAAGTGCATTACGGCAAGGATCACCCGGTCGACAGCAACGAAACCGCATTCAAGATGGCTGCCAGTAAAGCGTTTGCCCAGGTGTTCAAGGATGCCAGGCCCGCCTTGTTGGAGCCGGTGGTCAATATGCACATCACGGTACCAGCCGACAACGTCGGCGACGTCTCGAGCGATCTCTCCGGCCGGCGCGGCCAGATGGTGGGCATGGAATCGGCAGGCGGCGGACTGACGACTGTCGAGGCCAAGGCCCCGCTAGCCGAAGTCTCGACCTATGCTCGCACGCTTTCCTCAATGACCGGCGGCCAAGGCAGCTACACGATGGAGTTCTCGCACTACGAAGTGGTTCCGGGCAACGTGCAGCAGGACATCATCTCCCAGGCGAAGCTCAAAGAAGACGAAGATTAGCAAGTCTGCCCACTGGGTTCATGAACAACTGCTTGTTCGAGGCTTGCCAGGAACTCAGGCGAGCAGCCTCGGATCCAGAAGAGTTGATCGTCTGCGCGAATGACTCTCAAGGGATTCGTCCAAAGAATAAGAATCGCAAAGCCTATCCAAAAGCAAGGCAGCGAGAGCAATATCGCCATCAGGACCCATTCTTCGGAGTTCACCACTACGGCGTAA
>JAGQOW010000418.1 GCA_020427155.1 Planctomycetales bacterium
AGCAGGATCATGCAATACGAATCGCAGCAGCCGCCCCACAAGAGGCGACTACCCAATCGGCTGAGAGTCATCTTCAGGCAGTCCAAGATTGTCGGGTTCTCGAATCCCGCACTCCTCACGCTACGCAGTTCACAAGTCATCGATGCGATTGAACAATCGACCGACAAGCTACCCATGCAGAGAGCCCTGGTTCATGAGCCCGAGAAGCTTGATGCCGCCGCTTGGCAACTCAAGCTCAGCTTTCCTTTCAAGCAGATTGAACCTCGGGCTGGCGATATCGTCGAAGGCGGGCTGTCGATTCGATTCTCGGCTGCTGGGCATTATCCGATTCAGGTCCGGAATTGGCTGCGTCGATTGTGGTGTTCCAACGGTTCTAGCGTGCCAATCTGCGTCGACAGCGTTCAGCTCCGTATTCGCAGCCGACGAAACGAACAGCTTGCTGATCAGGAAGTGCTCAAAAAAATCCGTCAGGTCGTGGCTCAAGGTGTAAATGAGCTCGACGAGAAGCTCCAGGCAGTCGCCGCGTTGGCAGAGCAGCGGGTCGACGCCGAGCGTTTGCTGTCTCAAGTAGCGCAAAAGAATCGCCTCAGCAGACTCGCCACAAATCAGTTGCTGCGAGCATTGCACGAAGACGAAGGCGGCCCGCTGCAGGGAAAAGGCACACGGTACGACGTCTGGAATGCGGTGACCAGGGTCGCCACTCATGAGCAAGCGTACACGTTGAAGCAAAGTGTGCGAAACCGCTTGGACTTGTACTCGGGCTGTTTTTCTCAGCAGGGGATTCACCTGTGTCCTAGCTGCCAGAGGATTCTAGAGCCAAGCAGGAACTAGCGGACGAGAAACACAGAGTTCGTACCGTCACGATCGCCAGACCGTCTACGAAGCATCCCCAAACCCATCCATTCGAAAGGACCCCACCATGGGACGACTGATCGCAGTCGCTTTCGCGGGCCTCCTTCTTGCCGGAGCAATCGCGAAATACAGGCAGAGCCAGACGCAAAACTGCACGACAGGTCAATGCACTCCACCTGCGGCGAGCTCACTCACCGCAATGCCGCCGAAAACTACGGTTTCTCCCTCTGCCCAGCCACCCGCTATCCCAAGCGGCAATGCCCAGCAGGCCATACCCCTGCAACCTGCGACTCGCCCAAGCTCGCCGCTGCTTTCCCCGCTGGATAAAGCACGTGAAGAAGCCTTTCAAGCCGGAAAAGTCGAGGGCGAATTAGAAGCCCTGAGAGAAATTGAACGCCGCGAGGACAAGGCACGCCAAGAAGGCAAAGAATCAGGGTTGATCGAGGGAGAAGCGAAGGGACACGAAGAGGGCATGAAGTTGGGGGAAACGGTTGGATACGCCAAAGCT
>JAGQOW010000419.1 GCA_020427155.1 Planctomycetales bacterium
CGATGTCGAGGAGCTTGGCGTCGAGAAAGACGTTCTTGCCGGCCGCGACGAGGTTGCGGGCGAAGTCGATCCCACCGGCGAAGATCAGCTGCAGGCCGACCTTGTAGAAGCCGACGCTGCCGTCAAGCGTCGTCACCAGCGCCTCGGCGGTGGCGACATCGGCGACGTCGAGGGCAACGATCAGGCGGTCTCTGGCGGGAATCGGCTGCATGAAGCCCTGTCTACTAGCCGAAGCTGGGGCGAGGTCAAGCGCCGCCAAATTTGGCCGTGGATACTATAAGACGCTATTATGTGGCGGCTTTATCGCAGGCCACCGTTCAGCAATCCCTTCGCACACCGCTCTCATTTCGTTGAAGTAGTAAACTGCCTTCCCTGGCGCACAGTAGCTAGCGCCAGTGTAAGCATCGAGAGTAACGCAAAGAGCCTTTTCCACCTCAGCGCCGTCGTCGTTTCCGAGTGAGCATAGGCAGCCAAAAATCGCTGCCGACTGATACTCGCCGATGTCACTCGGAAGCGGCTTCCCCTTAGAGTACCTCAACATCAAAGCTCCGACTCTCGTCTTATTGGTACGAGTGACACGAGCTAGCCGAATGCTTGGAGTGAACGTAACCCGCACTCGCCCGATGTTAAGTGATTGCTGCGGACCTGGCGGCAAAAGGTCGGCCTTGGGAAGCACCAGATCTCCGACGACCTCTGAAAATTGCTCGATATAGTCTGCATTTACCGCATTCTTCTTTGCATCGAAGTCATCCGTCGCAAGCTTGCTGCGCACCCTCGCGGCCTCTGAGGAGAGATGCAATGACGTGGCCACATCGTTGACCAGCGATTTCGCAATCGCCAGTTTGGCGTCGTCATGCTGCAGCAGCCGCGCAATTGGTCGATACTTGCACCCTCGAACAATGGTCCGGCGTGCCTGCTCCGAGCCGCCCATGTAGTCAGCCAAATACCGGACATCGATTTGCGGTTTCTTAACCTCGACGTGCGTCTTCTTCTCTTCCAGCATCTCCGAACCTCAATCCGAATCACATGGAAGAGCAATATTACTTCTCAAGGGCGAAAGACGAGAATCGGCTGCTAACGATTGCGCCGATCACCGACAGCGAACTGGAAGCCACCGGAGAAGAAATCGAAAATACCGGCGGCTATTTTCTAGTTGAGACGACCAAACTCGACGGGTGCGACGAGGTGCGCGTTATTGCGCAACTCCCGAACTCCGATGCGGCAATTGCCTTAAGCCGTCTTCTGAATATGGATTAAGAACCAGCCTAATCCGCCAGCCGCGCCGACAGGTCGACGAGCTGGCGGCAGAGGCGCTTCAGCAGCTTCGACACCGGCTCGA
>JAGQOW010000420.1 GCA_020427155.1 Planctomycetales bacterium
ACACATCATTGGCCGTAGGCCAATCTCAACGTAGCCCGGGGCCAGCGAAGCGCCGCCCCGGGTAGGAGACCTCGCTACATCGAAGGCTGAAGGCCTTCCTCACGTGCGCTGGCCAACGGCAATGCCTCGGGTGCCACTTTGTTGCGCGTGCTGTAATTCAAGCCTCAGCCGGGCGGGCGAATTTCATTGCAATGATGTCTACTCGCCTTTACCATTGCCGATAACTACTCGGCGGGGATTCGCAATGCAAGGAGCTTGCCATGAAAATTCGACTATCGCTCATCGCCTTGCTGCTTTCCACGCCTCTAGGTGCCGAAGAGGCGAAGCAGCCGAAGACGCTCGGAGTGCAGGACCTCCGGCAAGTCATCGAACAGTTTAATCAGCTCGTCGAGTTCGCGGACAATCAATTCATTTTCGACGAGAAGGTTGCAGAACTACAGCCAGCCAAGGGCGCCCAAGTGCGGCTTGTTCTTGAGGTGCGGCGAGTCACACGGTCGCAGGTCGAAGCAGAGTTGGCCGGTCGGCGCGAACCACCATCGGACTTCAGGCCGCCACAGTTTGTCTTTTTCGGACCCGAGCAGACTCGAGAGCGAGAGGCAATTGGGCTCTCCGTCGGCCGGCCCACGCATCAGAACAATCAGGCCTTAGTGGGTCTGGACTTGGCCAAGTCGCTGCGCAATGGGACATACATTGCGGTTGAGGGGCAGTTAGTCGGAGTTGAAGCGAGATTGCTGTTTTTCGGGACAAGTGCATTTGTTGATGTCAAAATCGTCATTAGCCACGCTCGCGTCTCCTTGGCGTCCGCTGAAGAACAAGCGGAATATCGAGCCGCAGCTGCCGCTTCAGCGCCCAACGCTCCTGCGCCCAACGCTCCTGCGCCCGAGACCCCGGTGGTGTCAGTTCCCAAGGTGTACGTTCGGTATGCGACGAGTTTGATTACGGAATACGACAAAAACGGTGACGATGTCTTGGACCAAACCGAATGGTCTCGCATGGCCAAGTCGCCCGCAGCGGCCGATACGAATGGCGATGGCAAGATTACTCCGGAAGAGCTGGCGCTGTTCAAATTTTCGGGGCACTAGCGTTCTTTCGTCATTGCTTGTCATCGGGTGTTTTGCAAGCCATCGGCAGATCTTCTCCACGATAGCTTGGGCAGAGCGTTATGCCCGGTCCCGGACGGCGTACCCGGGCCGGCGCTTCGCTCTGCCCCGGGCTACGTTGAAGAAGGCCTTCAGCCTTCATTGAATGTGTGTGGTTGGCTCCGCGAGAGATTGGACTGAGGCGGCCCCGGACG
>JAGQOW010000421.1 GCA_020427155.1 Planctomycetales bacterium
GCGGCCTCCGCTTCGACAGAAGTCGCCTCGAGCATCTCCTCAGTGTAATAACTCGACATCCTACAACTTTCCTTGGTCTGGAGCCAACTGACAGCACTTCTTGGCTGGCACGTCAACCCAGAACGACGTTTTCGGTTCCCGGGCCACCCTTGCAATCAAAGATTGAGGTGTGGTTATCATCGCGTGCTGCCCTACCGGGCTTCTGTGACATTTTCAAGGCGGAGTCTGCCTGTATGACGAAATCAGCTGCGCAGTCTCAGCAGGCTAGCGACTACCGCTCCGTACTTGCCGAACTTCAGAACGTTCTGCCGCACGGCACACAACCCCGGATCAGCGCGGACAATGATCTGCCCGCTGACCCGATATGGGATGTGTTGCCAGCGTTGCCAACAGACGTCTTCGGTGCAGTCGCGCACTTGTTACGGGTAAGTGGCGTGATGGGGTGGTTCGAGCCAGCACCAGAGTGTGACGACCCTGCTTCGTCGGTACACATCACCATGGATGAACGGGCTTTGTTGAAAGATTGGGCCTTCAATTGGAGAACTGGCGACGATGCGGGGCCCATTCAAGATCTCTGGACCAAGCTCGTCACCAGCCACGGATCCGATTGCCTCCGGCCAAGGCTGCTCTCTCAGAACCGCCAAGGTTCGCTCGAATGGTGTAGGGTCGCCTTGAAACTCCTGGTCGTAGCCGATCTTGCCGCCGAAGGTTTAGCTCGGCCGCTGCCACAGGAAGAAGAAAGCGCGAATGTCATGCGCGATCTGCTTAAGGCAAAGAACAAACCTGACAGAGACGGCGATACTGAACTCACAATTGCTGGAAGCGCCCTCAAGCGCCGACATCGGCATCCAGCGTCAATGACAACGCAAATCGATACCGACGTGGCATGCGTTCTTCCCAAGAGCAGGGTGGCACAGGTCGGCTATACACTACGCAGCCTTTCGGCAAACCTCGCTCTGTTGCCGCCACGGGCGTCCGTTAGGTGCCAGTGGGCAGAGCCAGTCGCGCAGCTTCGGGATGATGATCGGTCTACACTGGATATTCTTTTGATTCCGGCACCTTTCGAGATCAACGGGGTCGACTTCGAGGAGCGGCCTTCCAGGAGCGGATCGACCGGAAAGCGCCCATGGGGAAACTTCTCTCTGCATCAAAGCTGGCTAAGAGAGGCGTCGCAACTAGAGGAAACCACGCGGAAGCTCATCGAAGCCGCCCAAAAGCAGACGCGATCACTGAATGCCATCATGTTCCCCGAGTACGCACTGGACTGGGACAGCTTTGATCGCATCTGCAAGGCTGCTTGGAAGGCGGAGCCTGCGTTGGAGT
>JAGQOW010000422.1 GCA_020427155.1 Planctomycetales bacterium
CTGCTTCCTTGATTTCCGCTTGCATGGACGCGGGAATTGTAATCGTCTTCTCCGATGCGCGCCATACGCCGTCTGGCCTGGCGCTGCCATTTCATCGCCACCACCGCCAGTCCGCAGTAGCGGCGGTGCAGTTGGGGTTGAACCTGCCTCTCAAGAAGCGATTGTGGCAATCGATCGTCGCGACGAAGATCGAAAACCAGGCAGCCTGCCTGGAGATTTGTGGCAAATCTGCAGAGGCCCTACGCGCAATGACGAAGCTGGTGGCGTCCGGCGATCCTCAAAACGTGGAGGCGCGAGCTGCCAGGGAGTATTGGTCTCTCTTGTTCCCTGAGTTCATTCGCTCGGATGAAGGAGACTTGCGGAACAAGATGCTGAACTACGGTTATGCCGTAGTGCGTGCAAGTGTTGCTCGCGCCCTGGTGGCCAGCGGCTTGTTGCCCTGCATTGGCCTGTTCCATAACAGTGCAACAAACGCCTTCAATCTTGCAGATGACTTGGTCGAACCATTTCGGCCAATTGTGGATAGACTGGTTTTCGATCTGAGTGAAGGCGGGGCATCCTCGACAAATGATCTCTCGCTTGAATATCGGCAGGCGCTGGCAGCAGTCTTGAACGCCGACACGCTGGTTGCTGACGAAGCAGTGACCACATTGATCGCGACCGAAAAAGCGTCTCAGAGTTTGGTACGGGCCATGGAGTCAGCCTCGCCTGCGCTGTTGTGTTTGCCTCGCATGTGAGTAGTGGCCATGAAGTCAGGTGAGGTGCGTTACATGTGGTTGTTCGTGTTCTTCGATTTGCCGGTAGGAACGAAAGCTGAGCGTCGTGCCGCCACCCGGTTCCGCAACCACCTGAAGAGCGACGGCTTTCTGATGCTGCAGTGGTCTGTTTACGCTCGCGTTTGCCGGGGGGAAGAGGCCGCAAACAAGCATCAGTCAAGAGTGACAAAGAACTTGCCAGCGAAGGGGAGTGTCCGCACATTGCAGGTCACTGAGCGGCAGTACGCTCGAATGAAACTCCTGATTGGCGAGCCCCGAAAGAGTGAAAAGGTTGCACCAAACCAGCTGGTATTGCTCTGATCTTCTTCCTATGCGGAGAGAAAATCAGAGCTTTACCAAGCACTTGCCGATGGTGGAGCCTACCACTGGGAAGTCGGCAGGGAAACCACGGCGTTGGTGAGCGCGGCTCTGAGCACCGACAGAGCCTACCACTGGGAAGTCGGCAGGGAAACCACGGCCGGCGGGCTACGCTGCCTATGCTTCGACATAGCCTACCACTGGGAAGTCGGCAGGGAA
>JAGQOW010000423.1 GCA_020427155.1 Planctomycetales bacterium
GCACGCTCGTGCTTCAAGGCACCCCGACGACCGATGAGGATTTGGTCGCCTTGACGGGGTTGACAGAATTACAGGAATTGGACCTCAGCGAAACTCAGGTAACGTCGCGGGGACTTTCGACGTTGACGGTTCTGGCCGAACTGGAAACGCTTGATCTTTCGGAATGTCAAGTTGGCAGCAACCTGTCTGCCTTGCGTTTGATTCCGCGGCTGAAAGCTTTGTCGTTGAAAAAGACCAACATTTCTGACCGTGAATTGGTGGGCCTTGCCGAGTTGGAACACCTGCAAGTACTTTCGCTCTTTTCCGCTCAGTATAGCGAATCGGCGTTGGATGAATTGCTCCAGAAGCGGCCGGAACTGCACGTCCGCCGCTGATCGGAGCAGGAGTCTATTCAGCAGCGCATCGACTTGCCTTACCGAACACGGTGGAAAGGCCCAGGCCGGTTCCTTTGCCGGGCATCTTCGTCGTGTAGAATGGCTCAAAGATATGTGCCACAACTTCGTCCGACATGCCAATTCCGGAATCGACGACCTTGACACAAGCAAACCCTTCCGGGTGATTTCGTATGGCTTGTGAACCCTTGTCGATCGACGACGAGCGAGTACGCGTACGCATACCGGGATTCTGAGCATGACTGCGATCCCGTCGCTAGACCGTAACAGAATTGCATCGGGCCTTCGGCGCTGGGACGGCGAGCTCGAGGTCGCGTTCGTTCTATCGATGCAAAGGCCTTCCAGGCCTTCGGCCCGGAGGGCCGCAACAACCTCTGCCGGTGGCGAAGCCACCGGTGGCGTGCTCCCCCGCGCCCAGGCCCGGAGGGCCGACACAATTGCGGCAGGTCAGTCAGGGGCGAGGACTCAACAAGCCAAGGCTGCCGTAACGAAGATCGATTACGAGCTTGAGCACCGCTGCGCTGAGCACGAGTGGTAGCAACATCAACCGGCCGATCTGGCCAGAAATCGGGTAGCCGCGGCCATTGCTGACCGCAGCCCCCACACCACCTAGCATGCGGGTCCGCACTAGGCGGTTCCACGAAGAGAAGCCAACTCGTACCACAGTTGCTTTAATGACAGCAAGCCTTGTTGCGCGAGCCACTTGTTGGTCATTGCATACCGTAGTGCCGGTGTACGGGACATCCGCCAATACTTCTTGCGACTGATTGCGTGCTTGATCGCCATGTCGAGGGTCACGCCCAACGCGACCAGCTGCTTCACCTTGGTGCGTGGATACCGCCACTGTTTCCAGTAGCACATCCGCACGCGGCGTCGAATCCAGCC
>JAGQOW010000424.1 GCA_020427155.1 Planctomycetales bacterium
CTCCGCCAAAGTGGATCGTCACTGTGCGATCGTCATTCTGTTTGGCGGTAACACTATTGAACGAGTATGCGTTCAACTTGTTGGGCGTGAAAAAACCATCCTGGTTGTAGACGGTGACCGACCAGAATGCCTCAACCGGCACGTCCTTAGGCATCGTTAGTGCATAGGCAGCCTCACCATCGTTCTGCTCCGGAGTGATATTAAAGTACATTGCTCCGCGGCTAGGATTGCCGCCCCAGCCGAACGCGCTGCCCATAAGATGCTGGATCGGGTCGACCTCTCCCGCTCTCCCGAAGGCATTAGGATAACTTTTCACCATCATCGCCAGAGTGTTGAGTTGCTTTCGCGTCTCGCCCAAGGTCGCCTCATCCCAGTCAGGTAACTCAAGCTTGCCCGGCGATGCCTGTGTCACCTGGATTGCATTCTGCAAGGCATGGGCCTTCTGCATGTCTTCAGGACTGTTCGCATCGCAGAACGTACGAAACATTACCATTGCGTACTTAGTGCCAACCGAGTCTAGGCTCAGCACAATACTGCCCCCGCCATTCTTGAGCACGGGGTTGTAGTGATCCTGGTTGATTACCAACAACGACTGGAATCGATTCGGGGAGTCTGGCTTCACGATCGTCACAGGCTCGGTAAGATCGAAAACCCCTACCGAGTAAAGCGTGTCTCGATTGCCGCGGATCGTAGTCTGGTGTTCGACTGAATACGGCTCGCGCATATGCAATATCTTGCCGACACTCCCGGCCTTGGCAGCGTAGGCTTTGAATTGCATGTCGCTCTCGGCGCGAATATAGTTCAATATATTTACTTGTTCGCCACCATTCGCGGACAGCGAAGCAAGTGAGAGGATCAAGCCCAGTGCAAGTCGTACAGAAGCCATCCGATACTCCCGCAAAGAAAGAGTCTAAAAAGTTGAATAACGAAGCTTAAACTGTTTACTCCATCAGTAAAAGATGCGTCACCTGCTGCTGTGACCCATCACTCCGCCCGGCAGTCGATCTCATCGAGACGATTGGTCTTCATTGGTTTATTCTAACATATATTGAAAGAGGCTCGCGAGTCTTTTGTTTGCTGTAGAGGCTCACAGAAACATTGTTCGGTGTGCTTTATGAGATTGCCTCGAATTGTTGTATCTGCTGGAGGCAGGTAAAACTTCGGATGTTTTTGGCCTTGCTCTGTTATTACCCAATTGACTGACAACTTTGGTCGCTGCTGAACAGTTGGGCAGCTAAAATGGTTAGAAATGAGGACTTGGAGCGACATTACGG
>JAGQOW010000425.1 GCA_020427155.1 Planctomycetales bacterium
CAGCACGGCTTTCCAGCAGCAGCTCGGTGGCGTGCTGGCGGAACTCAAGCCCGAACTCATCGTGCTGGCCGGATTCATGCGCATCCTCAGCGCCGAACTGGTCAGTGCCTGGGCCGGACGCATGCTCAACGTGCATCCCTCGCTGCTGCCCAAATATCCCGGCCTGCACACCTACCGGCGCGCGCTGGAAGCCGGCGACAGCGTGCACGGATCAACCGTGCACTTCGTGATTCCGGAACTCGATGCCGGGCCCGGCATCCTGCAGTACCGCGTCAAGATCAGACCCGGCGACAACGAGGACTCGCTGCGCGCCCGTGTGCAGCAGGGCGAGTACCTGATCTACCCGCGCGCCATCGCCTGGTTTGCCGCGGGAAGACTGGCGCTGAAGGATGGCTGTACCTGGCTCGATGGCGAGCGGCTCAGGGAGCCGGTGATCGTCGATGAGGTTGGGTCGGGTTAGCGGCAATATAGTCGGCGATGGCGTCCAGATCGTTAAGCGCTGACTCGGTCCAGATTACTTGAGCCATCGGACCATACGGGCCTTGGCTTGCGCGTTGGTCACGACCCGGCCCTCCGCAACAACCATTTCGCCTCGCGCAATGCCCTCAAGCAAAGCCATGCGCTGCTGCATGAACTCGTAGCTTTCCACATCGACGAGATAAGCACTCGGCAGACCGTGCTGGGTAATGAGAATCGGTTCCCTGTCCCGTTCGATATCGGAAAGATGTTCGGTGGCTTGACGCTTGAGGGTGGTGACGAGTTCGGTGCGCATAGCGAGTAATACTCCAGTGGCACTTTTGATTTGGCAAGGACCGCCCCCACTTCATAACGGCTTCACGGTGCCGACTTGTGCGATGGCATACTACCTAACCCGCCAGTAACCTGGCTTGCGGCGATAATGGGCCACAGCCATGACTTCCACGAATTCGCGACGCACTGCGTAGACG
This sequence comes from Planctomycetales bacterium, assembly GCA_020427155.1. Classification (GTDB taxonomy): domain Bacteria; phylum Planctomycetota; class Planctomycetia; order Pirellulales; family Lacipirellulaceae; genus Bythopirellula. Next base: position 948 of record JAGQOW010000425.1, read on the forward strand.
ATGCTGAAGGGAAACTTGCGCATCGGGAACCGCCGATACCGGCCATGGATCCGTGGCCAGCGTGACGGAGCCTCCGAGATCGCGAACACGGCGGCATCAAGCTCAACAAGAAAGGCCGCAGCAGCGCTGGCGCTGTGTTCGGCATACCACGACCACGCATTGTTCGCTTCCTCCTCGGCACTCGGATGGAAGCGGACGGGAAAGTCAGCCACTTGCGGCGCGCCCGAGACGCTCCCGCACTACCTCCCATGGAATGCTCTGGACAGCGCCGGACTCAAGATTCCTGGCGCGCCGCTCAATCTCCATGCGCCAAGCTTCCTCGACG
>JAGQOW010000426.1 GCA_020427155.1 Planctomycetales bacterium
CCCTGGAAATGGCCTACAAACAATTGAAGGCAGCAGAGAGCGTCCAGGATCCGCAGCGGATTGCCAATGCGTATAACAACCTGTCGGCACTACACTTCGAAACGGGAGATCCAGAACGAAGCAAGGAAATGCATGAGCGCAATCTGGAGCTTGCCAGGGAAATCGGTTACACGCGTATCGAGTGCCTGGCCTACATCAACCTGGCCGACTACTACCTGTTCGTTGGCGAGTACGACGTGGCGGTTGAGAACGGACTGCGCGGTCTGCAGCTCAGCAGAGAGTACGCGTACGGCATGTTCGAGATCTATGCACTGCACATGATCGGGCGCGCCTACCAAAAGCAACAATGCTACGACCAAGCCCTCGCGAGACTTGAAGAAGCGACCAACCGGTCCCATGCATTAGGCACGAAAGTGACCGAGAGTCTGTCGTTGTTGCACATGGGAGATGTGCTGCGCGAGATGCGTCAGATCGAACGGGCCAAGGAGTGTCTGAACAGAGCGGTTGCAATTTCGCGGGAGATTGAGGGCAGCAGAGAAGAGTATATGAGCCTTTTAATACTCTCTGAAATCTTTGAGCAAGAAGGAGATTCCATACAGGCGCTGGCCCACTTCAAGCAGTATCAATCGGTCAAAGAACGTTTCGCCGGCGATAAAGCCGATCTGCGCTTGAAGGTCCTGAAGGTAACTCACGATACGGAAACGGCTAGAAAAGAGGCAGAGATCGAGCGGTTGCGAGCGATGGAACTGCAACGAAAAAACGCCGAAGCTGCAGCAATGAGACGACAGTTGCAGCGTCAACTGGATTACGTACAGGCGCTTTCCGGTTGTTCGCAGACCTTACTCGAGAACGCAAAGACTGAGGCTGATCAAAAACAGATTCTGAATCAGGCATTGGAGCACCTTCGTGTTGGATCCCGCGCCAGCCGCTCTTACATTTACTACAGCTTCCAAGATCCTGACCTGGGCGACTGCCTGGGAATTGTCGCCGAAGCCTGTGCCCCTGGAATCCATCCGCATGACAATCCAACTAATGAAATTGCTTCATGGTCGCGAGTGCCCACCTCCATGTTCGAGGCGCTTAAGTCGGGCAAGCCGATAGGTGGCTCCATCGAGACTCTGTACGCAGAAATTCCAGACGAACTGGAAGCTTACAGAAATCAGATTAACCCGTTGCTCTCGATAATGCTCTTTCCAATATTTCATAACGACCACCTTTGGGGGTTTGTCGGTTTCGACGACTGTGTGAACGATCGCGAATGGGACGAA
>JAGQOW010000427.1 GCA_020427155.1 Planctomycetales bacterium
TTCGAGGGCGACAACTGACAACCTTTCTGCGGTACTCAATGAGATATTCGCAGAGGTAAAAAATTGGGCGGATGGGCCAAAACGGTACATCGAGCGGCTAGAAACCAAGCTCAAGAATGCGCTGGCTGCACTCGATGCGTTGATCGGCTCTGGCGTCAAGGCAATCGACGAGGACGCCAAGGATATCGCTAAAAACCTCAAGACACTCGAAGAACAGCTACAGGTTGAAAATGTCCTGCCCCGCATTGAGCGCCTCGTTATCCGACCGGCATTCGATATCGTCGTGCCGGTACAAAGCTTCGACAAGTGGAAAACGGAACCCGTAGAGGTAGGCGTCGCTCTCGATAACATAGTCGATAAGATCGATCAGCAGTTGCAGCAGGCCGACGGTGCCTTGCAACGCGAACTCGTGAGCCTGCAGGCCATGGCTACTGAGGCTTGCAAGGACTTGGAGGCCGGGATCACTGGGATCAAGGAAGCACTCAAGGGCGCTGCCGAAGCCGTCGAGGGTGAGCTGAAGACGTTCGCCGAGAGATTCGACACTGCCAACATTGCAAATGCACTGCAGGACGCGAAAAAGCTGCACGAATTGCTAGATAGCGCGAACCGCGATTTCGGCAGCCTGCAACAACAGGCTAAAGACGTTGTCGGCCAATACGACTCCTACGCCGACCGCGTCTTCGAGGAAGCAGGCAACATCGGCAAGGGTGGCCTCGCTGCTGCGCCCAACAACGTGCTGCGGTTATGGGCGGCAGCGGCTTCGGCACCTGAAATGCCTAACCTCGACTACACGCGCGAGCGACTGGGCTATTACTATCGCGAACTCAACAATGTCATCGATACCACGCCTGCGGCAGCTTTCTTCGCCCGGCTGGGATCGGAACTGAAGGCGATAGGTATAACGCTGCCGTTCGAGCAGTTCGACCGCAAGATGGTCATGCTGGATCCGTCGAAGTACGACATCGGCAGCGTGCTCAACCGTTTCTGTGGGATGGACTGGAGCAAGATGTTCAAGGGCTTGAAGCTGCCCGCTGGCGCACGAGACGCCATCCGCCTTACGCACGACCTTGACAAGAAGTCTTTCCGTGCGTGGGCGCAGGTCGATATCGATTTGCTTATGCCGGGGCGACGCTCACTGTTCACGGTTGGCCCGTTCAAACTCGATTTTGTCGATATGCATTTGCTGGGCCAGGTAAGGTTGGAAGCATCGAAAGACACTGATCGCGTCGCCCAGAGCGGTCACGCGCAACTGGTAACGACTATCGACG
>JAGQOW010000041.1 GCA_020427155.1 Planctomycetales bacterium
CACCTTGCGGCCGGCGATCTCGCGGGCAACCGTTTGGGTGAGACCAATAATACCGGCTTTCGATGCCGAGTAGTTTGCCTGACCAGGATTGCCCATCAGGCCCGAAACGCTCGAAATGTTGATGATCCGGCCGTAACGTCTCCGCATCATCGCCAGCACGCCAGCACGGGTAAAGAGAAACACTGAGCGCAGATTGGTTGCAATCACGTCGTCCCATTCCTCGTCGGTCATTCGCGGGATGAGCGTGTCGCGAGTAATCCCGGCGTTGTTGACCAAAATGTCAAGCTGCTCCCAATCCTCCAGCAGTTTGTCGAATACTCCTTGCACAGCGGCTGAATCAGTGACGTCGCATGGATAGATCGAGGCAGTTCCGGCCGCTGCAATGATCTCGTCGGCCGTCTGTCTCAGCTTTGTCTCATCGCGCGCGACGCATGCGACCTTGGCTCCCGAACGACCCAGTGCCAAGGCGATGGCTTTGCCAATGCCGCGCGAGGCTCCAGTTACCAAGGCGGTCTGGCCGGAGAGGTCGACCTGAATACGGCGATTTGTGTCGTTGGGCATCGGTCTACTTTCTCTTGGGCTCGCGGGTGACAACGCCTCTTTGGGACGCTACTAATTGCCTCGGACGGCATTTGCCCGCGAGGCGTTTTTTTCAAGTATTCTAGGCTTCGATGTTTTCACAAGGCAGCTTCCTGGCGATCCGCTTGAGCAGGCCTCGCAAGACGCGGCCAGGGCCAATTTCGTAACAGGCTTCGATTTGGAATTCGTCGATCAGCCAACGCATCGACTGTTCCCAAAGTACGGGGCTTACCACTTGCCTTTCCAGGAGCGAACGAATCTCGGCGGGATCGTCGTGTGGGAGGGCGTCGACGTTGGAGACAACCGGAATGCGTGGGGAGCGGATTTCTACCTCGGCCAGGGCTGCGGCAAGGCGGGAGACCGCCGGCTGCATGATTGGCGTGTGAAACGCGCCGGCAACCGCGAGCGGAACAACTTTCATGGCACCGGCCTCCTCGGCCAGCGGTGTGACACGTTCGCAAGCCCTCTGGCTGCCTGAAACAATGATGTTGCCAGGGCAGAGCAGGTTGGCAACCTGCAACACATCTTCCTCGCGTGCCTGGTCGCACAATGCTTCGATTGCTTCCCGTTCCATTCCGAGGATGCTGACCATGCCACTGGCGGCGGCGTCCGAGGCCTCTTGCATCGCCTGGCCACGTATCTGCACCAGTCGCAACCCGGCTTCGAATTCGATCGCCCCGGCAAAGACAAGGGCCGTGTACTCGCCCAGGCTCAAGCCGGCCGTGGCAGCACAGCCTTCGACAGATTCTGGAGCGTCCTGTTTCAGTTGTTCCAGCGCAGCAAGGCTGCAGACAAACAGGGCAGGCTGGCTGTGGACAGTGGAATTGAGTTTTTCGGCAGGTCCTGCACTGCAGAGTTCCAACAGGTCGTAGCCTAGAATCTCGGCGGATCGATCGAAAAGTTCTCGCGCGGCGGGAAGCGATTCGGCGAGCGCGGCGCCCATGCCGACCGCCTGGGCACCTTGTCCGGGAAATAGAAACGCGGTCTTGGGCACGGCGTGGACCGGAATACTTAGAAAACGACTGCCAAGCCCAGAGGAAGCATCCCCTGGGCCCTCTACAAGCACTTACTCTTCAGTGTCGACCAGAGTGCGGCCCATATAGTGGCCACAGTTATGGCAAACGATGTGCGTGGGAATCTGCGTGCCGCATTTGGGACACGCGTGAAGCTGCTTTGCCGTGAGTCGATCGTGCGAGCGACGCTTGCCACTGCGCGAATTGGAGTGTTTGCGTTTTGGAACAGCCATGGCAGGAGGGGTTCTATTAGGGGCCCGGACGAAATATGCGAATCACTTAGGCTACCTCGACAGGAGGCAACGAGTCAATGGGGTTGGAAAAGAGGAAAGAAGGAGAAAATCGGAGCGACACCCAAAAAATAACCCCTTAGCCGGACGGCCACGCCGTCCAAGGCGTACTACTAGAAAGAAGCCGGCAAAACAAACGCTTGCAGCAATCGTTACCGCGCGAAGTGTGTGTCATTCTCCGCCGCGCGGCTATACTCTGGTATCCAGCTACCGAAGGAGCGAGCATGCCTGTTCCGCCGCATACCACCGATCGGCCGTGGTACATTGTCCAGCGTTGGCAGCAGTACGAGGGCGAAGCCCGGGCCAATCTGCTGCGGATTGCCGCGATCGGCACCTTCTATTTGATTCATCTCTGGAACTATTTCAGCAGCCAGGGCCGCTTGCCCCACCGGGGCTTTTTGCAATTGGCCGAGGCGGGGGAGGTCGACCAGCGGTTTCACGTGATGGTCACGCTCCTGGCGCTGGCGTGGATTGCGTTGGCGGCAGCTGTTCATATCTCGTTGCGAGCGAGAGTATTTCCCACTTGGCTGCCGAGCGTCTCTACGCTGGTCGATGTCTTGTTCTTGACGGGTGTTCTCTGCATCGCGTCGGGGCCACGTAGTCCGCTGATCGTGGGTTACTTCTTGATCATTGCCATGGCGTCGCTGCGTTTCAGCTTGCCGTTGGTGCGCATTGCCACGGTGGGAGCAATGTTCGGTTACGTCGCTCTATTGGGATGTGCAAAATGGCCAGCAACGTTCGGCCTTGCGTCTGACTTCGATCATTCAGTGCCTCGTTTTCATCAATTGGTAGTGCTAGCCGGACTTGGATTAACGGGCATTGTGGTTGGTCAAGTGATACGACGCGTCCGTCTCTTGGCCGAGGACTATGCCGAGCGAAGTGGTATTGGTGCAAAAGGCAACTGCGACAATGTATGAACCGTCGGTCTGTCCTTTTTGCGGTGCTCAACGAGTTCGTCAATCGGGAGAGTGTTGGCTCTGTGGCGTCGAGCCGTCCGAGATCAGCCTAGAGGGCAAGTTTCTGGCAAGTGCTTCTCGTGCTCAACCAAGGGGCTTTTCTTTTTCACTATCTTCTTTGATGTTGGTCGTAAGTCTTGCTGCGGTTTGTCTCGGGTTGATTGCAGAGGCGCCTGGGCTGGGCATTTTTGTGAGTTTAATGCTGGTGCCTGCACTGGTGCATACGGCGCAAAATGTTCGGCAGCGAGAGTTGGCCGGAGAGAAAGTATCTGTGGCTACCAAAGCAGGATTGCTGCTGGGTTCGTTTGGCCTGGCGATCGTCTTGATCGCAGTGATCGGAATTGCAGCTTTTTGCACACTTTGCGGAGTCTGCTTAACCTTTGTGTCTGTTGGAACGGGTGGAGTGAGTGGAATCTTCCCAGGGTTACTTCTTTGTTGCGTGGGAACTGGGGCAATCATGGTCTTGGTATTTGTTCATAGGAGATTGAAAGGTGGCTCTTACGAGTAGTTGCTCATGGTCTGGTGGTTTATTAGGCCCGTTTACTACGAGGCTTGCCGGGCCTTTGTGTTTCGCTTCACCCTAGCATCTTGCTCAACAAGGAGGCGACATGAACACCGCTGCAGGCCAACGATCAGAAAAGGTATGCCCCAAGTGTAGCGCACAGCAACCTCTTGGAACCGACCTTTGTTGGCTCTGTGGAGCCGAAGTCCCTGTTGACGGTGGAGCAGAGGTTGTGGTCGATCCGGTGGCTGTCGCTCCGCAGCGGTTTTCGTTTTCGCTGAGCACTCTGCTGCTGTTGATTACGTTGGCTTCGGTTTGCATGGGGCTGTTGGCGGTAGCGCCCGGTTTAGGTGTGCCAATGTGTGTGCTGCTGGTGCCGGTGTTGGTGCGGACGGCAATGGTCGTCCGACGGCGAGAGGCGGCGGGGTTGCCGGTCTCGCGCGTCGAAAAGATCGGTCTGGCGGCCAGTTCGTTTGGCGTGGCGTCGGTGCTGGCGATCGTGGTTTCCGCCGCAGCGTTTGCAGGGTTCTGCGGGGTCTGCCTGTTGATGGTTTCTGCAGATGGAAGATACGGCGGACCTGGGATGTTTGCCTGGGGCGTTGGTATGTGCCTGATCGCGGCACTAGCCGTTTGGATATCGATTGGCGTACTGAAGTGGATCCGCCGACGCTATCGGCGGGATGTCGGGGAGCAAGTGAATTAATGCAAACAATCTATCGCGACTATACGTTTCTCGGCACCACACAGAGTCTCTGCCCCGAATGCCTGACGCTCGTGCAGGCAAAGATCGTCTCGCGCGCGGGGCGGGTCTACTTTCGCAAGCACTGCCCGCTGCACGGGCCACGCGAAGACTTTGTTTGCAGCGACGTGCGCTGGTTCGACCGCACCGACTACAGCCTGCCGGGCAAGGTCCCGGTCGGCTTCGGCGTCGAACCGAACCGCGGGTGCCCTTATGACTGTGGGATTTGTACCGAGCATGAGCAACACACTTGCCTGGGACTGTTAGAAATCACATCGTCGTGCAACTTGGAATGTCCGATGTGTTACGCGATCAGCGGACCAGGCGGGACCCACCTTACGGTGGAGGACTGCCGTCGGGCCATCGATCGCCTGGTCGAGGTTGAAGGAGAGCCCGAAATACTGCAACTTTCGGGCGGCGAGCCGACGATCCATCCCGACTTCTTCGAAATACTTCATTACGCCTGTGATCAGCCGATCGATATCGTGATGATCAACACCAACGGTATTCGGCTGGCACGCGACAGGGCGTTTCTCGAACAGGTGGCCGAGCAGCGGCACCGTGCCGAAATCTACCTGCAATTCGACGGCTTTGATGACCACGGCAGCAAAGTGCTGCGGGGCGAGTCGTTGGTCGAGACGAAACTCAAGGCCATCGAAGCACTGGGCGAAGTCGGCCTCCGCACGATTCTGGTTTGCACTTTGCAGCCGGAAGTGAATGAGCATGAGATTGGCCGCCTAGTGGAGTTTGGCGTCGAGCGGCCCTGGATCACTGGCGTCAGCTTTCAGCCGGCAACCTATTCGGGTCGTTTTGTGTTGCCGGAAGAGCTTGAGCGGCGCATCACGTTTCCCGACGTGATTCGTGCCGTGGCCGATCAGACCGGCGGCCGGTGGCGCGAGTCCGATTTCTCGCCACTGCCGTGCGCACATCCCAATGGCCATACGTTGGCTTACGCCTATCGTAGCCGCGACCACTTGCTGCCATTGGCCCGGTTCGTCGATTTGGAGAACCACCTCGATCTCCTGTCGGGACGCATCACGTTTAATCGCCCGCGGGCCAAGGAACTGATCGAAGAGTATCTGGCTCGCCAAGCCTGTAGCGATTGCCACGATCTGTCAGATCGCCGGAATCACCTCCAGTCGTCAACTCCCGTATTAGGCTCGGGCGATCTTCAGGCAGCCGAAGAGTTTTTTAAGCGTGCCATGGGCGAAGAGCTAGGCCCCGAAGACGTGTTTCGCATTACCACCACGTCGTTCATGGATGCGTACAACTTCGATGTGCGGCAACTGATCAAGTCTTGCGTGCACCATGTGCTGCCAAGCGGGCATATCATTCCTTTTTCGGCTTACAACGTACTCTATCGCGAGGGACATGTGGAATTGCCGTTGCTCGATCGAGAGAACTCTAGGGCAGTGGCGAGCAATGTGCAATGAACGAACGTCCAATGAAAGTACTGGACTGACAACTCCGCGGGCTACTCTTCTATTGGACATTGGATCGCCCAGAACATGATGGTTAACCTCAATTACACACTTATCATGATGCTCGCAGTAGGCACTGGCGTGTTTCTTAGTCGGCAGACTCAGCAGCGACTGGCGCTGACCGCCGTCCAAAAACTGGGGGTTGGGCTCGGTGCGTTTTGCGGGGCCATGTTGGGGGCAAAACTGCCGTTTGTGTTTGCCGACTGGGAAGGCCTGCTCAGCGGGGCGGCCTGGTTCGCTGATGGCAAGACAATCCTCTGTGGGCTGGTTGGCGGCTATTTTGGCGTTGAATTGGCTAAGTGGATGCTGGAGATCCGTGAGAAGACGGGCGACTCGTTTGCCGTGCCGGTGGCCGCCTCGGTGGGCGTGGGACGCATCGCGTGCTTCGTGGGCGGCTGTTGCTATGGCACGCCGACGTCGGCGCCCTGGGCGGTCGTATTTCCGCTGGTCGACAGCCAACCAAGGCACCCGACTCAACTCTACGAGGCGATGTTTCATTTGGCCGCTGCCGCGGTATTGGCCACGCTGCAATCGCGGTCGGTCTTTCGCGGACAGCTGATCAAGCTCTACATCCTGGCGTATCTTTCCTACCGGTTTATAACCGAATTCATTCGGCCTGAAGTACAATTATGGGGTGGATTTACGGGTTACCAATGGGCGTGTCTCGCACTGGCGCCGGTGTTCGTGGGGTTAGGGATCCGCGACCGGCGAGCGGGAGTCGCGGACCAGCACTCGGCTCAAAAAATCAGAAGAGCGACTGCGTCGATTCCTCGTCAGCGTCGAGAAGTCGCGGCAGGTCGTCGGGGGGATCGACGCCCAGATGCTTGTAGGCGGCAGCAGTGAGCCGGCGACCGCGCGGCGTACGAACGACCAGTTCGGCACGCAGCAGAAACGGCTCGACCTCGTCCGAAAGCGTGTCGGTTGCCGTGTTGAGCGTATGGGCGAGCGCTTCTACGCCGACCGGGCCGCCATGAAACACGCGGTGGATGGTTTCGAGATACTTGCGGTCTTGCCCGTCGAGGCCCAGCACATCGACCTGCAACATCGAGAGGGCTTCTTCGGCGACCGGCAGGGTGATCTCACCGTTTGCGCGACTAGTGGCATAGTCGCGCACCCAGCGTAGCCGGTTGTTGGCGACCCGCGGTGTGCCGCGGCTGCAGCGTGCAATCTTCCCGGCTGCTTCCTCGTCGATCGCAATCTTAAGTTTGCCTGCATTTCGGCAGACGATTTTGGTCAGTTCCGCCTGATCGTAGAATTCCAAATGCTCACGGATTTGAAACCGATCGCGGAGCGGCGCCGACAGCAAGCCCGTACGGGTCGTTGCACCAATGATCGTGAACGGGCGGAGCGACATGTTGACGGTTCGAGCGCTAATGCCTTCGCCCACCGTGATATCGACCCGAAAATCCTCCATCGCCGGGTACATGAACTCTTCGACCGTTTTGGGAAGTCGGTGGATCTCGTCGATAAACAGCACCGAACCGGCTTCAGCATTGGATAAGTACGGCAGCAGATCTTTGGGAGCGGCAAGCGCTGCCCCACTGGCAATCTGTAGCGGCACCCCCAACTCGTTGGGGATACACATCGCAAAAGTGGTCTTGCCCAAGCCGGGAGGGCCGTCGAGTAATATGTGTCCCAAGGGTTCACTGCGTATCCGCGCCGCATCGACGGCAATCTTCAGCCGCTCGTAAACCTCTCGTTGTCCGACCATGTCTTCCATCCGCTTAGGACGCAGGGCCGTATCTTCGTCACGCGCAAGCGACAGCGATCGGGTCGCAGTTCGCTGCGAAACGGCATCGTCGGCAGAAAGTAGCGGTTCGCGGGACATCTAATTCCGGTTCTTGAAGCGAAGGCCTTAGCCGTGTTGTCACCCAGCACACGGGACACACGCAGCCTGAACGTATGTATGCCAGTGCCGACAATATACCAGATCGGCTGAAATGTCGAAAACCATGAATATTGCCGTCTTGGAGGCCGAGGCCAATGGCTACACTGGCGAACATCATGAATCGGCGCAGCTATCTGAAAGTCAAAACCCGCGACCCGGCATTCCTTTGGAGAATGGTCCTGTGGATCATTGCCGCCGGGATTGTGCTCGGATACGTGGCTCAATACTTCTGGCAGCCTCAGCCCCAATGGGAGCTGCGGCCGGCTACGCCGAATAGTGGGTGGCAGCAGTTGGAAGAATTGGCTGAGCAAGGACTATGGTGGGAGGCTTGGATGGGCATTCCCGCCGAAGTGTATGCGGGTTTTGCTCACCGGGGCCCCTTGGCTTTAGCTGTGTTCGCAGGATGCTGTTGGCTGGCGTTCTTGCTGCAAGCCCTGCAGATAAAACACTTGAGGGATTGGCGTCTTTGGGCCACCATGGTTGCGATTCTCCTGGGTGTTCTGAGCGTGTGGCCTACCCTGTTCTTCATCTTAAAACAGGAAGTCGGTTGGGGATTGGTTGAAACTAATGAGTTGATCGGCGGTTTGCGTTACAACGTGCTTGGCGTAGGTTTGCGTGAGGAGTTTGCCAAGCTCTGCTGCCTTCTGCCGTTGATGCCGCTACTACTTCGACAACGCAACGAACTGGCTGTGCTGTTAGTCTCGGCTGCAATCGGGTTGGGTTTTGCGATCGAAGAGAACGTTAGCTACTTTCGGAGGAGCCAGGGCGCCGCTACGATGGGCCGGTTTCTAACGGCAAATCCGTTTCACATGGCCCTCACGGGGCTGGTGGGCCTGGCGGTTTATCGCGCGCTTCGCTATCCCCAGCAATGCGGCCCGCAAGCCGGAGCAATCTTTGGTCTGATGGTATTCGCCCACGGGTTCTACGACGCAGCACTAAGTATTCCCGCGCTGGCCGATTACTCGCTGGCCGGCACGATCGTTTTCGCCTTGGTTGTTTATCAGTTTTTCCATGAGCTACGCACGCTCCGAACGACGGGCGGCGATACGGTTAGCCTTTCAGCGAACTTCTTGTGTGGCGTATCGTTGTTGACCTCGGTGACTTTCGTCTATTTGAGCGCCACTCTGGGCTGCGCCGCCGCCTTCGACAGCCTCGCCACAGGTGTGCTCGGCCTGGCCGTGATGGTCTACCTTTTCCTTAGAGAAATGCCTGACACCATGGTCACTGTGTGAGTGTCTGGCTGCTTTGCCTGCTGGATGACGAGGCAGCTAGCAGCAAAAACGAATCAGGCTGGGGGCTTTCCTATCGAGTGTCTACTTGACTTGCGGTTCACCACCTGACTCTGGTGTGTGGATAGGGTTCCAGTAGGGCCAAGAATCGCATCCCGCAGCTGGACTTGAGTGGTATAATGCAGTTGATGTGGTTTAGATCAGTTTTCTTCTCCGGTGGAGTTGCATCAGTTGGAAAGACTGCCGAGTAGACGCTCAATGTCTCTGCCACCTTCTTCGTGTTCGATTGAGAAACCACCTGTGCCAGCTTCCATACATTTTTTCCGCCAGCACCAATCGCTTCGTCTCGTTCTCGGCGCGGTAATGTTGCTCGCCTTGCTCTGTTCTTCCACTCGGGCTCAGCAAGATTCGGTTTCGACGTGGGAGGCTGCCGAGTTCCGCTCCTGGAGCTTCATTCCGTATTGGACAACCCAATCGCAACTGGAATCGTTCGATACCGACGGCATCTACGATCACGTGTCCGACGTGCTCTATTTCTCCGGCGTGAGACCCACGGCTTCGGGAGGCCTGAACTACCACCCGTGGGCCGCTCAACACCTGGCGACGCTCGCTAGCCATCAAGCCAGCAATGGCTTCCGCTACCACATGAGCATGTTCGACACTTATGGGGGCGACGTCGAGACGGTTTGGAACTCGATCACGTCGAATCCGACGAACCGAGCCAATTTTGTCGCCAATGTGACCAGCTTGCTGCAGGCCAATGGCATGACGGGTTTCAATCTCGATTGGGAGCGGCCGAACACCGTCACCGAGTGGGCCAACTACACGCAGCTTGCCAAAGACCTGAAAGCTGCGATCGGGCCGCTCGGCATGGAAGTGTCGGTTGACGATTACGGTTACACCGACTCGAAGTGGGATGATTCGTCGGTCTTCGATGCCAATACCTATGACCAGCTCTTTATCATGGGCTACCATTACCCGGCTTACAGCGCCAACACGCTGAACCATAATTATTTTGCAAATGGGAAACTCGCGCTGACCGGGCAAGGGGTGGAAAAGGCTTTCCAAGACGAGCAGTTGGTGTTAGGCATTGGCACTTGGGGCAAAGATGCGGGGACCAAGAGCCTGAAGTCGATTGTCGAGGCCGACCCCAATCTGGCTTACGACGCAACCACCTGGACCGATGGAGTAGACACCTGGACGATCGAAAGCCGCGAGCAAGTGCGCGGCAAGGTTCAGTTGGCGCTCGATCGTAACATGGCCGGCGTCATGTACTGGACGCTACACTACGACTCACCCACACAACTCGGCTTGCATCGCGTCGCCCATCATTACGTTTCTGTGGCGCGCGACATTCCAGATTTGAACCTCGACGGCAAAGTCGATGCGGCCGATGCCGACGCCCTGGCCGACAACATGGGAAGTAGCCCCGGCTCTGCGAACTTGAATACCGCAGCCGGCTTTGACCAGTTTTATCTTCAAAGCAACTGGGAGCAGGGCGACCACGACGGCAGTGGTTTCGTCAATCAGGCAGACGCAGACTGGTTAGCCGACCGTTTCGCTACGTTGGGCGTCAACTTGTCTGACCGGCTGGCGTATAACGGCACCTTCGAGAATTTTCAGAATGGCCCTGGCCTCGTCGGCCGCTGGCAAGTGCCCCTCAATGGCGGCAGTCTGCCCGAGACCAGTAATTTTGCCCAGCATGGCTCTGGCCAATTCGGCTTCGCCGGCAGCGGCGCAGGTTACGACAAGCACAGTGATGCGTCGGTCACCATTCGCAATCAGAACGCGGCCGAGGCATCCGACACGCTCAATACCGATCCACGCGAGATGGGAGTTGCCTTGAGTGCACCGATCAACTTGGGGCAAGATGTGGAGAGATACTTCACGTTTCTGGTGAGACAAAACACCGGGTCCTTGCTCCCCTCGCAATTGGCCTCGGACGATCGAGATCTCTTTCTGAATTTCCAGGATGCCGCCGGTGCGGATCAATTCAATATTGCCCTAAGCGGACTGAGCGGCGAGGTGGCGATCAATAGTCTCGCAGATCCTAGCGGCGACGACGTCTCGTTTGCCGGCTTCTTTTTGCCAGACACCACCTACCTGTTCGTGGGCAAGATCTCGGGCAACGGCGGCGGGGCCAACCAGCTGCAATTGTCGTTCTTTCCGGAAGGCTCATCGGTTGGCGACTTCACCGGCGCTTCTTTCCCTTGGCTCCTGACGGCCAATAGTAGCGTTGGTTTCGATCCGGTAGTTACCGATCTGCAGTTGGTCAGTCTCTACGAAGCGAACTATACGATCAGCAACATTCAAATCGGCGCGGCAAGCCACTTCTTTGGTCCGCCGCTGGAAGGCGACTTCGACGCCGACGGCGATGTCGACGGTTTCGATTTCTTGAAGTGGCAACGAGGTGAGACCTTCGATCCGCTTGGCATGCTCGATTTGGGTGCTTGGGAGTCGGGTTTCGGATCGCCCCCCCCGCTCGCAGCAGCCCCGGTAGCCGTGCCAGAACCTTCCGCCGCCGTGCTACTGACTTTGCTGGCAGCGGTAGGAGTCTTCACTCGCCCCAGCTTTCAACGGTTCTCAGTCAGCTCTGTTTACAGCGGCATGAAGAGTTACTGACCCTACTTAAGCGAGTCTAGAAAATCGATGAGCGCTTCATAGCAGAAATCGGGTAGCGGGCCGTTGTGTTCTCCGTTAGGGATTTCGAGAAATCGTTTCTGTTTGCTGGGCGAGGCCTCGAAAAGTTGCTTACCCATGGCCAGCGGAATTACCTCGTCGGCAGTGCCGTGACTTTGCAGGAGCGGGCCGTGATACTTGCGAATGTTCTTCGCAGAGGAAAAACGGTTGCTCATAAAACATCGCACTGGAAACCAGGGAATGTTGTGTGCTGCGGTGTCGAGCAAGCAAGAGAAAGTGCGATCGAGCACCAACCCTGCCACCGCATGCTCGGCGGCAAGGGCAACACTTACTGCTCCGCCTAGCGAACGCCCGATGAGCACGACTTCGTCGGGGTCGATGTTTGCACGTTCTGCTAGCCAAAGCTGAGCGGTCCGAGCATCGGACACGACATTGCTCTCATGCGATTTGCCTTCGCTGCGACCGTAGCCACGATAGTCCCAGGCAAATACTGAGACCCCAATACGCTGATTCAAGACACGCAGCCGGTTATCCAGGTGGGGTACGCATTCCCCGTTGCCGTGGCTGTAAAGAACAACGGCCCGCGGTTGTGCGTGTGGGACATACCAGCCATGAAGCTTGGTGCCGTCGTCGGCCGTAAAGGTCACGTCTTCGAACGGCAGGTCGGGCGGATTCCAGTCGCCATCAGAAACCTTTCGAGCGGGAAACACGAGTCGGCGTTCGATAAAACTTATCATCGACTGCTGTACGGCTAAATCTCTGTCGCATGGTCCAAGCCTTTGAGTCGGTCAGTTGGAACCTGAAGAACTCGGCGGGCAAATTGTGCCTGAGATTTCATTCTAACCTCGGTGGTTCGGTTGCGTCGATGCATTCGCATGGTTGCCAGCAATTGATGTTCGCAGGAAACTATGTCGGAGAATTGATTGGCCAAGGTATTTCCGCAAAGA
The DNA here is from genome assembly GCA_020427155.1 of Planctomycetales bacterium. GTDB lineage: Bacteria > Planctomycetota > Planctomycetia > Pirellulales > Lacipirellulaceae > Bythopirellula. Next base: position 12,265 of record JAGQOW010000041.1, read on the forward strand.
TTCGCGATTCTCGACAACGGGTACTAGTTGACTTGGTGTTACTGGCAAGCGTAAACTAGGGATTGGCGAGTTTTCGGTGGCATGGGGGTGTCACTCTCCTTTTCTCTGTCCTCTGTCTTGGAGGGAAACCGCGATGCGTGTGCTATTGGCAGGTATTATTGGGGCTGTCGCGGCTGCGGCGGTTTGGATGGCCATCGAACATAACGCCAGTCAAGAGTTTGGCTGGATAGCCGTCTTTGTCGGGTTGGTCACTGGCTTTGCAGTGCATTGGTCCGCGGGGGCTCGTTCTGCGGGTGGATTTGCGCGGGGCGCACTGGCTGCAATCTTGGCGATCGCCGCTTGTGTGGCCAGCCGGCAAGTGTATGCCAAAGTGATGACAAAGACGAACATGGGCGCTGCGGTGATTGTCACTTCGGGCACGGAGGTAAAGGAAGCTGAAACCGAAACGGGGGGAACGGCCGTTGTCGTGGAAGAAATCTCTGAAGAGCAAGTTCGACCGGCGGCCGACATGTCGATGCCCGGGAAGATGACCATCAAGAAGGGCTCTGCAGAGTGGGATATGCTTTGGCTCTCACTGGCAGGCCTGTCTGCTTATCTCATCGGCAAAGGACGCGACGTGGTGGTGACAGCGACAGACGAGCAACCTGGTGGCGATTCGCCTGCTACCGAAGCCGAAACTCCAGCGACCGGCGAAGAAGGGTCTGTGTAACACACGCCAGCCGATTCATGCGTTGCGCTGTTGGTAGACCGTGTGCAGTAGCGACTCCACGTCTTTGTATATCTTTTTTTGCGAGAGGGCTTCGTCCAGCAATCGGCGGGCATCTGCTTCGCCGTGACCTAACGCACGCAGCACTTCAAAAGCTTCGCTGACTACATCCCGCTCCACTTCAGCAGTTTGAGGCGAGTCGCGGCCGATCAGCAGTGCAAACTTCGGCACTTTGCGACGGAGCTTGGCGATGATTCGTTCCGCAGTGGCCGGCCCGATGCCCGGCAGACCGCTAAGGCCCTTGGAATCTTGATCCTCGATCAGTTGGGCTACTTCTTGCACCGGCCGAACCATGGCCCGAAGAGCTTTCTTCACGCCGACACCGTCCACCTGGCAGAACAACTCGAAAAACTCGCGCTCGATGCCCGAGAGAAACCCGATCAACCGCGGAGTCATACGTCCCTGCATCGGATTGCCTTCCAGGTACTCGATCGTGTGCAGGCTGATCTGCTTGCCAATCTGCTCTTGCAGATGGCGACGCGTAAACTCAGGAATCAGAACTTCATATTCAAATGCGTCGACCGCAAGCGTCAGCACATCGCCGCTCACCGTCACAGGAGTACCAGTGATCTTTGTAATCATGAATTAGAGAGATTGCGAAATTCGATTTCAGGGTCTTAGCTGTGCTGCCACGCAACACAGGGCGTCATATTCTCAAGCCCCAAGCATCTCGCGCCGACTCACACAATAGTGGCAAAAGGCGATTGCCAGGGCATCAGCGACGTCGGCCGGCTCGGGAAGGGTCGCGAGATTTAGCTCGCGCTGGATTGCAAGTTGCATCTGCCACTTTGGGGCGCGGCCGTTGTTGGTCAGGGTCTTCTTCACTTGCGTAGCAGCGTAGTCTTCGACCTCGATGCCCGCTTTGGCGGCGGCCAGACAGATTACCCCGCGTGCGTGCCCCATCAAAATCGCCGTGGTCGGGCGATCGTAATGGGAATAGAGCTTTTCCAGAGCCATGATGTCTGGCCGCAACGCTTCGATCACGTCGGCGACCCCGTCATGGATTTCTTGGATACGTGAAACGAGCGAGCCCCGCGACTTACCGCGCACAATTCCCGCTTCTACCAATCGCGGTTGGCCCTGGACAATTTCCAGCACCCCGTACCCGGTAGTGTTCAATCCAGGATCGATGCCAAGTATCTTCATCCGTGATGGGGCCCTGCAAGATTGCCCTGGCAGAGCTTAAAGCTCATTAGTGAACAATCGAAGCAATAGTAATTGAGTAGACGTCGAATTCATACGCGGGTTTTCCTAGCCCGCTTCTTGTTACATGTATTCTGACACTATAGGTCGAAGCATGGTTCCAGGTTCCGTAGGTTATTCTCAGAGCAATAACTCGACTGCTTGGCCAGTTATTATTCTGATCTTTCGGCTCCAGGAGTGCCTCTACTTCGAAGCGATTGGCCTGCTTGTATAATTCTGCGAGGAACCGGTCTTCGGCTGTAGGAAACATTCTATCAGCAGCATCGTACTGCTCTTGTTGAATTGCTGTGATGAACTGCTTCGCTAAGGTAGTTGGCAAAACAGACCACCAATAGGCTCCTATGGCGGCGAGGGTTGTAATAACAAAGAGATCGCGCAACGAGAAACGCATTCGCCATTTCTTGAATGTCGTCGTAGTACTCAACCCTGGCTCCATTCCGTGCCGCCGGGTCGATCTTCGAGCGTTACACCCAACTCAGCAAGCCGGTCGCGGATGGTGTCGGACGTGGCAAAGTCCTTGTTGGCACGCGCCGTTTGGCGAAGCTCGATCAGCAGCTGCATGATTCCGTCCAAGGTGCTGTCTCCGCCGCCGCTCCACTCCGTGCCGCCGGCGCGATCTTCTAGGGTGATGCCCAGCGGGCCAATGCCATCGCGAATCGCATCAGCTGTGGCAAAATTCTTGTTGGCACGGGCCTCGGTCCGCAAGTCGAGCACTAGCTGCATGATTTGACCAAGCAGCTGGTCGTCAGCGCCGCGGGCCGCGGCAGCTGGCTTGGAAAAAATGCCCAGGATCGAAGCCAGCTCTCGCAGCGTGGTCGTGCCTCGTATGAAGGGCTCGGCTTTTGCCGACTGCTTGTTGGGCGATTCCAACTCATGGTCATCGCAATACTTGTTGAGCTTGCGGACCAGCTCAAACAGCTCGCCGATTGCACCGCCCGTATTGAAGTCGTCGTCCATGGCCTTGAGATACTTGTTACGCAGCTCGGCCACTTCAGCCAGCAGTTCGCTCGGGCCCGCGACAATCTCTCCCGCGGCGCGGGTTTTAGGAACCTCGAGATCGTACACATTTTGCCCCGTGACTCGTTCGTAGCGCTTGAAGAATCGGTAAAAGGTATCGAGACCGGTGCCAGCTTCTTCAATCGCAGGCTCGTTGAATAACACGGTACTGCGGTAATGGGTTCGTAGCAAGAAAAAGCGAATTCGCTCACCCCCTTGTCGGCCGATGAGATCGGCCAAACCGCCGGCTCCTTTGCTGCGGCTCATTTTGCCTCCCTCGTCGGCGGCCTCCCGTTCGCCGCGGCCTCCGACCTTACCGGCCGCACTCGAGGCGCGGAGCAAGCCGTTGTGCGCCCAATAAGTGACCATTGGCTTGCCGTGGCAGCATTCGCTCTGGGCGATTTCGTTCTCGTGGTGCGGAAACACGAGATCGAGTCCGCCGCCGTGGATATCAAAAGTTTCGCCCAGCAGTTTCTTGCTCATTGCCGAACACTCGATATGCCAACCGGGACGGCCTTGGCCCCAGGGGCTCTCCCACGAAGGTTCGCCGGCCTTGGCGACCTTCCAGAGTGCGAAATCGGCTAGCCCCCTCTTGCGCGCGGCGGTGCCGCCGCCTTCGCCTTGCATCGCTTCCAGGGTGCGATTGCTGAGCTTTCCGTAGTCCGAGTCTTTGCCAACATCAAAATAAACATCGCCTTCCGACTCGTAGGCATAGCCTTGCTCGATAAGCGACTCGATGATCCCGATAATCTCATTCATGCACTCAGTGGCACGGGGGAAATGATCGATCTGGTCAACTCCCAAGGCCGCCAGGTTGTCATTGTAGTCCGCAATGTTTTCTTCGGCGACTTCCAGCATCGAGATACCGCGCTCGTTGGCTTTGGCGATCAGCTTGTCGTCGACGTCCGTAATGTTCACCACCCAAGTGACCTTATAGCCACAATAGACGAGGTACCGTTTCACACAGTCGAAAATCACCGGCCCGACCATATGACCGATATGGGCCTTGTCATAAACCGTTGGGCCACATAGGTAGATGCCAACCTGGTTCGGAGCGACCGTGCGGAAGGGCTCTTTGCGTTTGGTAAGCGTGTTGTACACCTGCAGCGTCGGATGGGGATCAGACAGAGTGGTCATTTCAGTTTTCGATTCAGTGGTAGTAGTCATTGCTTTTAGCGGTTTATCGCAGATTGCCAACGTCATGAACTGCCGCAATGCGATGCATTGCTGGCAGGTTACGCTCTCTTCTCCAGTAGCACGACACAGCGTGCCTGGATGATTTGTTTTTCGCCAATGGGGCCAACGCCTTCGCCAGTCTTCCCTTTCACATTCACTTGGCCGACTCCCAGGGAAAGTATCTCTGCAAGTCTGGTTCGTAACGATTCCTTGTACGGTCCCAGGCGGGGTTCTTGGGCCAATACGACGCAGTCGAGATTAACGATTTTCCAGCCCGCCGACTCGACGCGGTCGCAAGCCGACCGCAGCATCTCCGCCGAATCGCGATCTTTGTTCGCAGGATCGGTATTCGGGAAGAGCTGGCCGATATCTGGCAAACAAGCGGCGCCCAGCAAAGCATCAGTTACCGCGTGCAGCAGCACATCGGCATCGCTATGCCCGAGCAGGTGCTGGTCGTGCGGAATGTCGATGCCCCCGAGCCGCAGAGGACCTCCGGGCGCGAGGCGGTGGGTATCTTCTCCAAGGCCGATGCGCAGAGTCGTGATAGGGGCTCCTCGCTGGTGACGAACATCGTGAACAACAGGACTCAAAGCCCGGGGAAGTGGAACCACGGAGTTTGGCCCTGTAATATCGAACCGGATTATACCGGTGCACTACCCACGGTGAAATGGCGATCAGGCGTGCTTTTTCTCGAGCGGAAACGCAGGTGTAGCCGCCATATCAATCAAGATGTGTCGATCTTCTTCGGCCGGCGCAGGCAGTCGCACTTCCAGGCGAGTACCGTGGGCCAACGCCTGTGCAACCTTGACGCGAGCCGTGCTGCCAGGGAGCGGCTCCGCCTCGATCTCGGGAAGATGCGACAGGGGCGGGCAAAAGCCGATATGAACCACTGCAGTACGTTGCCCTGCCACAAAGTCGGCTCGGACCGTTCCGTAAACCACTTCATGGCCTTCGTCGGTACGTACGCGGAACAACTGTTGAACGACTTCTTCCGTCGAATCGCCTTGCGTTCGAGGCGACGCAGCTGCTGGCGCAGAAGCAATGTCAAAGCGTTCTGCTGGAAACGCAAGTGTGGCGGCGGCCTCCTCGTCCATTTCCAGCGATGCCAAGGCTAGCGAATTGGCAGGGCTACCGGCATCAAGAAACGTCTGTCGCCAGAATTGATCGGCCACCAACGGCGGCAACCAAATGAGCCAGTCGCTGGTATGGTAGGCGGGATAGCAGCAGCCGACGGCAAATAGAACTAGTGCTAGCGAAGAGCCATAACCGACAATGGCGTCCCAATCGTTTCCAAGAAAGTTCGAGTTGCCCTGACCCAGCGGCCTCAAGGGAAAAACATGTCTCCAGGCGATACGTATGGCTGCCACGATTGCCGTCGCAGCCAGGGCGGTCAACAACATCGCATCCCTTGGCAACTCGTCACTCAAGGCGCCGACGAATCGCCGCAGCACGAGGAGTAAACCGATCGCATTGAGCAAGGCGATAAAAGTGACTACCGCCGTCACGACTGCAGTGGACGGCACCAGTGACCTACTTTGTCTGGCGGGCTTGTGCTCGGTCGGTGCTTGAATAGACGATAGCTGAGAGGGAATCGCAGACATCAGCGCAGGCAGGACTCCAGGGTTGACTCGAGGGGGTCAACTGCGGAACATACCGCGCGAGGCCGACGACCAGCTATGGCAGTCTAGGCTGCTAGCTAGACAGCAGCCACAGTCTTGCCGAGCGCTTTTGCCAGTTCCGCGGCCTTGTCAGTCTTTTCCCACGTGAACTCGGGCTCGCTACGACCAAAGTGGCCGCCAGCCGCCGTCTTGCGGTAAATCGGTCGACGAAGATCAAGATGCTTGATAATCCCTGCCGGGTTCAGTGGGAAGACCTCTCGCACTGCATCACAAATCTGATCGTCGGGCACCGTGCCGGTCCCTTCAGTATCGACATGAACGCTAACCGGATCAGAAACGCCAATCGCGTAGGCCAGTTGCACTTCACAGCGATCGGCCAGCCCAGCTGCCACAATGTTCTTCGCGACATAGCGGGCCATGTAAGCAGCGCTACGATCAACCTTCGTCGGATCTTTGCCGCTGAAGGCGCCGCCGCCATGCCGCCCCCAACCGCCGTAAGTATCCACAATAATCTTTCTTCCCGTCAGGCCGCAGTCGCCATGGGGACCGCCCACAACAAATCGTCCTGTCGGGTTGATATGGTAAGTTATGTCATCGCTTGACAGGTCGGCTGGCAGCACAGGCTTGATGATATTTTCGATAATGAACTTGTGAATCTCTTCATTCGAAACATCGGGCGCGTGTTGCGTGGATACAACCACCGTATCGATGCGTACGGGTGTCAGCCCGTCGTATTCGACCGTCACTTGGCTCTTACTATCGGGGCGCAGCCAATCGACTTCGCCCTTTTGGCGGGCCTCGGTCAGTCGGTTCAGAATCTGGTGCGACAGCGAGATCGGCAACGGCATGAGTTCGGGAGTATCGTTGCAGGCATAGCCAAACATCAGGCCTTGATCCCCAGCACCGACGTCTTTTCCTTTGGCAGCATCGTCATTGACGCCCATCGCGATATCGGGGCTTTGCTCGTCGATGGCAATCATCACCGCACAATGGTCGGCGCTGATACCCATGGCCGAGTCGGTATAGCCTACTTCGCGTACTACATTGCGAACTATTGACTGCATATCGACCGTGGCTTTCGTCGTAATCTCTCCGGCGACAACAACGACGCCCGTGGTCACCATCGTCTCGCAGGCCACACGGCTCATCGGATCTTGAGCAAAAAGGGCGTCCAGCACGCCGTCGGAAATCTGATCGGCTAGCTTATCGGGATGTCCCATGCTGACCGCCTCGCTGGTGAAGAGATATTTTCCAGATGCCACGAATTAAGTCTCCTGAGTGATGGTATCGACGCTCGCACCTATCGAGACGCCCAGTATAGATTGGAAAAGGTGATGGGGAAAGCACCAAGAGGGAGGCTAGCGGCCCTTAGCCCGCTGGCTTTGAGCCGGCGTCGCCCGATTCTTGCCCCACTAGCCAAGCGCTGCTGACCTGGGATAATGACGTCTTACCTTTCTTTGATCAACTTGAATCCAGCCGCCCGAGTGTGCCATGGCCCGCTGGCCCCGCCATTTTTGGACTTCGTTTTTCACGTACGGCGTCATTTTTGTGATGTTTCCCGTGCTTTGCTTGCTCGCCTATGCTTGGGTGCAACAGTGGTGGATCTTCTGAATGTCGGCCCCTCTCGACAAACAAGAACTTCTGTCCCGGCTTGAACCTTTTGACCAACATCAGCTGCTCGACTGGTGGGACGATTTGACCGACGAAGGCAAGGTCCGGCTGGCAGGCCAGATCGCGGCTCTCGATCTGCCGCTGATCGACTCGCTCTATCGGGGCAAACTGGACCAACCTGACTGGGCCGAACTGGCTCGACGTGCAGAACCGCCTCCAGCCGTACGTTTGGCCCAGCGCAAACAAGCTTCCCGAGGAGAACTAGGGGCTACTCCCGACGAAGCTCGCCAGCGCGGCATCGAATCGCTGCGCGCGGGAAAGCTGGGCGTCGTACTTACCGCCGGAGGGCAGGGCACCCGACTTGGGTTTGGCCTCCCGAAGAGCCTGTATGCCATTGGGCCGATCTCGTCGGCATCATTGCTCCAGATACACATCGAAAAGATTCGCGCCCTTGCGCGGCGATATGACGTTGCTGTGCCGCTTTATTTGATGACGAGCCCCGCCACGCATGACGATACAGTAGGTTTCCTCGCCGAGAATCAGCACTTCGGACTCGACCCCGCAGATCTGGTCGTCTTCTGTCAAGGCACCATGCCAGCCGTTGATGTCGAGACAGGTAAACTTCTGTTGGCCGATCGAGACCGGCTGTTCCTCAGTCCCGATGGGCACGGCGGCTTGGTCGCGGCTCTCAAAAACAGTGGCGCATTCGAGCACATGCGGCAACGGGGTATCGAGCACTTGTTTTATCTGCAAGTCGACAACCCTCTTGTTCCGATCGGAGATGCCGAGCTGATTGGCTACCACCTTTCCGCACAGTCGGAACTCACCTCGTTGGCCATTGCCAAGCAACAACCCCACGAGCGGTTGGGCAACTTTATGATGATCGACGGCCGACTGCATGTGGTCGAATACAGCGACTTGCCCGACGATGTAGCTGAGCTCCGCAACAAGAGTGGCGATTTGAAGTTTTGGGCAGGCAGCATTGCCGTCCACATTTTCGACCGCTTGCTTTTCGAGCGATCGGCATCGCAGCAGGGCTCGCTCCCATTTCATATCGCCCGCAAGAAAGTTCCTTACCTTGACACCAAGGGCAACAAGGTCAAGCCTCAGAAGCCCAATGCATTGAAATTCGAGAAATTCGTGTTCGATCTTTTGCCCGAGGCCAAGCGTCCGATTGTTGTGGAGTATGCCGAGCGAGATTGCTTTGCCCCGCTGAAGAATGCCCCAGGAGCGGCCAAAGACACCGAGCAGTACGTCCAGCAACTGATGCTCGCCCAGCATCGGCGCTGGCTCGAGGCTGCCGGCGCCCACCTTACGCCAAACGCCAAGGTGGAGATCAGCCCTTTATTCGCCCTCGACGCAGCGGAGTTGCCAGAACGCATTGAGCCGGGGCAAGAGTTCAACGAACCCGTGTATCTGCGGTAAGCGATAGACTATTCGAGAGCGGCATTTCCTCTTTTCTCCCCAGCCTGAATCTTGACTTCTCCCGACTTATCCGATGACATTTGAAGTAGAGCAAAAGTTTCGCGTTGCCAGTGCAGCACCAGTCTGCCGGCAATTTGCGCTGCTGGGGGCTGTAGTCGCAGGTTCAGTCGAACAAATGGATACCTATTATGCCCATCCGGGTCGCGACTTCGCAGCAACCGACGAAGCACTGCGCATTCGCCGCGTGGGCGAACAGAACTGCATCACTTACAAGGGCCCCAAAATCGATGCGACGACAAAAACGCGTCGCGAAATCGAGATCGGGTTCGCTGCTGGAACAATCGCGGCGGAGCGCTGCGATCAGCTCTTGCAAGCTTTGGGATTCTGTAGGGTCGCCACCGTCTCGAAGTCGCGGCAACGAAGCCGTTTGCAGCGCGGCAAATACTCGATCGAGCTGGCGGCCGACAATGTGAAAGATGTAGGCTCCTTCGTCGAATTGGAAATCGCCGTCGAGCAGGAATCGCAGCTGGACGAGGCACGTACGGCGCTAGCGGCACTGGCAGACGAGTTGGGGCTTACGAGCGTAGAACGCCGCAGCTACCTGGAACTGCTGCTAAACTCTTAGCCCGACTGCCTCGCATTCCACAGACCCCCCCCCTCAGGGCTTTCACAACTGAACTTTCGCCGATCCCCCCAATTTGCCATACTTCGCCCCCGATCGGGTCAGGATTACCTCTGCGTAGGTTTTCGAGCATGCAGATCTTCTTCTCAGTGGGCGAACCCAGCGGCGACTTGCATGGGGCCAACCTCATTCGCGCGCTGCGTGTCCGGCACGCCGATTGGCAGTTCGTCGGCTACGGCGGACCAAAAATGGCCAAGGCCGGCTGCCAGTTGCACGCCGATCTTACGCAATTGGCGGTGATGTGGGTGGCCCAGGCGCTGTGGAATATTCGCAAGTTTCTGCGGCTCTTGAGCGAAGCGGAACGCTACTTTCATGAGCATCGTCCCGACATGGTCGTATTGATCGACTACCCCGGTTTCAATTGGTGGATTGCCCGCAAGGCAAAGGCGGCGGGGATTCCGGTCATCTATTACGGTACGCCTCAACTCTGGGCTTGGGCTGCCTGGCGAGTGAAGAAGATGCGGCGTTTTGTCGACCACGTGCTCTGCAAACTGCCCTTCGAAGAAAAGTGGTTCTGCCAGCGCGGCTGTCGCGCCACATTTGTCGGACATCCGTACTTCGACGAGCTTCGCTCGCGCCAACTGGACTCGCAGTTTGTCGATCAACTTGAGAGTGCCATTGGGCCGTTGGTGGCGATTTTGCCTGGCTCGCGAACCCAAGAAATTCGCAGCAACCTGCCCCCGTTTCTGAAAACCGTCCAATTAATTCGTCAGCGAGTCCCCGCCGCGCGGTTTGCCGTGGCAGTTTTCAAGGAGCAACAGCGGCAACTCGTCGAAGAATTGGTGCGGCTGAGTGGTCAATCGGCCGAGATCCATGTCGGCCGCACCGCTGAACTGATCCAGGCGGCCCGCTGTTGCCTTGCCTGTTCCGGCTCAGTCTCGCTCGAGTTACTCTATCACACCAAACCATCTGCCATTCTGTATCAGATATCACGGCTCGGGTACGCAGTGCAATGGATCTTCCGCAAGGTGCGTTACATCACGCTGGTCAATTTGCTGACCGCCGAAGATCCTTTTGGGGACCGTTCGGCTGGCATCTATAATCCGTCTGATCCGCGCGACCAGCATGTATTGATGCCTGAGTATTTGACCTACGAAGACCGCACTTCTGATTTGGCCAACCATGTAGTCGGCTGGCTGACCGATGAGCAGAAGTACAATGATCGCAAGCAAGCTCTTGCCGCGCTCAAAGAGGCCGTCGCCCAAGGAGGCGCATCGGAGCGAGCAGCAGATTATATTACGACACTGGCAGCAGAAGCTGGAAGAAGTAGTATAGTCGCAAGGTCGGATGCAGCCTAGGAAACTATCGAGAAGCGAGAGCTACCGAAATCAGAGTGCGTTCAATGGACCACTGGGGCAACGATTCTCAGTGTCCCCTGTGTTTTTGTGTTTCTTGCGCTGCCAAATTCACTAGCCCTGGCCAACTAGCATCGTGATTCTAGCGGAACCTCCACCGAGCCAAGGCGATGTTCACTTCCGAGTGTGGGGGATCCCTGTTCGGGTTCACCCTTTCTTTTGGCTAGTGGCCCTGATTCTTGGTCTCCACGGCAACGAAACGCCTCCCTTGGAAGTGATCGTTTGGATCGTAGCCGTCTTTGGCTCGATCCTTGTCCACGAATTGGGGCACGCGTTTCTCCAACGACACTACGGCGGGCATCCGCGTATCACGCTCTATGGCATGGGCGGCCTGGCCGCCTGCGGCGATTGCGATCGCTCGCCGAAAGCCCACATCCTCATCTGCCTGGCAGGACCGTGTGCGGGGTTCTTGTTGGCACTCCTACTGTTGCTCTTGGTTCGTGCGCTCGGACACCAGGGGGGCTGCGCCCTCTTCGGACGCCCCCCGGCCGAGGTTATCGGACTCCGATTGTTGGGCGCCGTATTCTATTGGATCCCTTTTCGTTCAAATCCAGTAAACGAATTGATAGGGAACCTCCTTTACATCAACTTATTGTGGGGAGCCGTCAATCTGTTGCCCGTCTATCCGCTGGATGGCGGGCAAATCTCGCGCGAGGTCTGTTTGCTGGGCCAACCACGCCAGGGAATGATCCTTTCGCTACGCATTTCGGTCGTCGCGGCGGCCGCAATGGCCCTGGTCGGCCTTTATTGGGGTTCTTTGCTAGTAATAATCTTCTTCGGTTACTTGTCTTACTCAAGTTACCGCGCGCTGGAAGCTTATCGCGACAGCCTGTGGTGATGCTTGACCGTTTTTTCTTGATTTGCGGTTGATCAGCCGCAATCAATTTGCCCCGGCATACACGTGTTTTAGTAAACCACAATATCTAGCGATCTTTTGCTTTGAAAACCATTACGAAACAAGATGTATGGTCTCACATTGAGACAATCGAACCTTGTCATCGGTTCGTTTTCTTGGGGGCGAGCAACTTGACACGCGCTTTTCCGATGGTTGTTCGCATGGCGATGAGCACGTTTGATCGTCCGTTACGGATCCACGCCGCCATGGGATTTGGGCGTTCATACGGAAAAGAGTCGCGCTTTCTCACAAAAAAATATTTGGGAATTTTTCAGAGCGGAATTTGGAACGCACTGGACCAAGAAAAGTGTTTATCCTCAACGGCTTTTTTGACCGATATTGGCAACGATCTCGCCTATGAAGTCCCGGTCGAGCAACTTGTCGAGTGGGTCGAAGCGTGCGTCAATCGTCTCCAATCAATTAATGCAAAAGTGGTACTGACCGACGTACCTCTGAACGTATTGCGAGCTGTCGGCGAGATGCGATTTCGACTGCTTCGTACCATTCTGTTTCCACAGTGTCGCCTCACTTGGCGCGAGTTATTTGCTCGCGCAGAGCGGCTTAGTGAACGGCTGGACGAACTGGCAGAAACGAGAAAAATACCTATTTTTTCAGGAGATTCTGCCTGGTACGGGTGGGACCCGATTCACCCGCGACGCGCGCATTTGACCCGCATTTGGCGCGAGCTGTTCCAACGTGCCGAGTTGGTTGAGGCCCAATCGCCGACGCGCAATAAACGGTTTCTTTTCGATTGGTATCTGCGCGGATTGTGTTGTGAAAAGTGGTCGTCGTTATCGATTTCTTGGCGCGCTGCACAACCCAACGGTCGATTGATCGACGGCACCAAGATTGCGCTCTACTGAGCGATTCGAAAAGTGGATTCTACTTTGGTTATGCCATGAGAATTGCCTAGCGCAGGGCTTCACGAATCCAACTTTTTTTGTTTCGAAGGCATTTTTTTCTTAAAAATGTGTTGCACAAATGCAACGAATTCGTACAAATACGTCCAAAGCAACTTCAAGGATGGGTTATTGCTTTGTTGTTTGTTCAACTTCGTTTCTCATAGTTTCGCATCCTGAGCTCGTACGGATAGGAGTTCCAAAGTTGCAGCGAGACGTTGTGCCATCCTGGAAGGGTGTCATTTTTTCTTTGGGGTGAACATCGCTCCGAGTTTTGACTTGATCTGAATCGGGTCGAGCGAATCACCGCGAACTTTTTATGGAGGATTGATTGTGGCAAAGAAGCGAAAGAAGGCTACCAAGAAAAAGGTGGCCAAGAAGAAGACCGCCAAGAAGAAGGTCGCCAAGAAGAAGCGTAAGGTAGCCAAGAAGAAGGGCACCAAGAAGAAGGCCACTAAGAAGAAGGCTACCAAGAAAAAGAAGGCCACAAAGAAGAAGGCCACCAAGAAAAAGAAGGCCACTAAGAAGAAGGCCACCAAGAAAAAGGCTACTAAGAAGAAGGGCACAAAGAAGAAGGCCCGACGCAAGAAGAAGTAAGCGATGCTTACTGATGGTCGGCAGCTCTGAGTCACAGACACACGGCTGCCAAGATGCAACACTAAGGTCGCTCTTGCTTTGTGCGGAGCGGCCTTTTTTTGTGCCTCTTTTGCTCTGCTGGCACACGTCTCGCCTGTCGGCCCAACTACTGAGCCTGTTGAAGCTTACGAGAGAAGCCAAACGAACTTGCTGACAGGTTATCCACTGCTCGGTCGGGGGGCTACAGGACCGATAGGCTGGGCATTGGCGGCTTGGCTGCCCGTTGCGTGGCGAGGTTCTTGACCAGACTGTAGCAGATTCGCTCGAAGTACTGAGCTGATTCCTGGTCGGTGTAATTGCCTGCCGTGTTGCCTGCATCGCCGCGCTCGCGAATCGGGATCTGGATTGGCACTTCACCCAAGAACGGCACTCCCAACTCCTCGGCTTTCTGACGAGCTCCGCCAGAACCAAATATCTCGTACCGCTTGCCGTTGTCGGGGCACAGAAAGTAGCTCATGTTTTCCACGATCCCCAGCATCGGGATGTTCACTTTGCCAAACATCGCGATTGCCTTCACGGCATCGAGCAACGCGACGTCTTGCGGAGTGCATACCACCACCGCGCCAGTCAACGGCAAGAGCTGCGACAGAGTCAGCGCAATATCTCCCGTCCCGGGCGGCATGTCGATAATCAGGTAATCCAAGTCTCCCCATTCGGTATCGCGCAGAAACTGGGTTATTGCGCCGTGGAGCATCGGGCCGCGCCAAACAACTGCTTCGCCCGGAGGGACGAGAAATCCCATGCTCATTACCCGTAGCCCATCGCAGTCAATCGGCTGTAGCTTCTTCTCACTGGCTGTGGGACGTTCATCGACGCCTAGCAGGTGGGGAATGCTGGGGCCATAGACATCGGCATCCATGAGTCCCACCCTGCAGCCGGCTCTCTTCAATCCCAACGCCAACGAGGCTGCGACGGTACTCTTGCCAACGCCTCCTTTACCCGACCCAACTGCGATGACGCTCTTGGCGGTCAGACCAATTCCGCCAATCGGTTCAGCCTTTCGCACATGCTCGACCACATGGACTGCAATCTGGCAATCATTGGCAAGCTTCGACCGTAGGCGTTCGCTCAGCTGTTCGCGAGTATCTTCCCAGAGCGGTGCTGAGTAGGTCGTCAAACCAATGGTGACTTCCACGGCATTGCCGTCGATCATCACCTTGCGCATCTGGTCCAGCGATTTGAGACCACGTCCGGTCTCGGGATCAGAAAACTCTTGTAAGACGGCGTCGACCACGGCAGGATCGATCGGACTTTCAGACATGACATAGGACTCCTGGGTATGGCAGCGAACCGCCGGGCGGCGTGCTGAATTGGCGTCGGCGCGGAGGAATGTTACCATCGAGGGCAGTAACGTTCGCAGCCCCTACCATATCGCTCTGCCGCCGAGTTGTCAGCCAGTGGCCATCGAGGATTTCTGATGAAGCTCAAGGAAACCGAGCTGCTGCAGCAACTCGTACGCGTGCCGAGCGTCAACCCCGCGTTTGCCGCCCAGGGCTCCGCCGGCGAGGGGCCGCTGACCGACTTTCTGCAGTCGCTTCTCGACCAGTTGGGTTGGCACTGGCTGCGACAACAGGTCAACCACGGGCGAGACAATCTCATCGCTCTCTGCCCGGGGCAGGGCGCCGATACCACGCTCTGGGAAGTGCATCAAGACACGGTTGGCATTGCAGGGATGACGATTGATCCCTTTGCCGGCGAGGAGTCGCAGGGACGCATCTGGGGACGCGGAGCCTGCGATATCAAAGGGGGCATGGCGGCGATGATCGCGGCGCTGTCGCGCTCGCAGGCCCAGCCTGGCCTGCAGAAGTCGAACATCGTACTCGCCCTCACTATCAACGAAGAGTGCGGTTTTACAGGAGCGGATGCCCTGTGCCGCATTTGGTCGCACGATCCGAGACGCCAGGTCGATCCCGCCGATGTTCACGGTCCGCTATCGCTCGCCGAGTTACAATCGCTACGGCCGATCCATGCGCTGATTGCGGAGCCGACCGAGCTCGACGTGGTCGTGGCCCACAAAGGCGCCAGTCGTTGGCGCTGTCATGTGCATGGCTGCGCTGCACACTCTTCGCAGCCCGAACTGGGTGCCAATGCGATCTACGCGATGGCCGACCTCGTTCTTGCCATCGAAGCCTACCACGAGCAAGTATTGGCTTGCGGCGAGCCGCACCCGCTTTGCGGCCAACGGGCCGTCTGTGCCACCACCATCGAGGGCGGCTCCGGCGTGAACATCGTTCCCGATCATGCGGTGATCGACATCGACCGCCGCTTGCTGCCTGGCGAATCTCCTCGACAAGCGTACGACGAGCTAGTTGCCCACATCAAGCGGCACATTGAACGCGACGGTATTACGATTGAGCACGAGCAGCCGTGGATCGAGTGTGTAGGTCTCGAAGATGGCGCAAATCACGCCTGGGCCGGGCAAATTGCGGCAGCGGCCCAAGCGATCGGTTTGCCGTCGAAACTCGTCGGCGTGGCTTACGGTACCGATGCCTCGGTCATTGCAGCCAACGGCATCCCTTCAGTCGTGTTCGGCCCCGGCTCGATCGAACAAGCACACACCAAGGACGAATGGCTCGAAGTGGAGCAATTGTCAAAAGCAACCGACGTGCTGTACAGGCTCGCATGTGGTGAATAGCCATTCGCAATTAGCTACGGCGGCCGCCCACCAGGAAGTTACCTGCTACCTGCTGTCTTAAAACACGTCGAGTGCAAAGTGGTGGCCGCTGTGGTAGAGCCGACGATTCGGATAGTAGTTGTGCCACTTGCGGTTGTAAACCGGGATTCGCATCTCTGGCGGATAGCGGTAATACAAACTGTCGGCGCTGCGGTAGTATTCGTTGCCGTAGAAGTTCTGCGGATAGTAGACGTAAGGGTAGTGGTAAAAACGTTGCCAATCCTGGGTCGAGTAGGTCTGACCCCAAGAGCGGCCATAGGCTTGTTGGGCTTGAGCACTGTCGGCCTGTGCCAGGCAGCAGGCGAGTGCTCCTGCGCAACTGGCGGCCAAGAAGATCCGGCGGACCATCAAATTTCCCCCTTCGATAGCTTGCGGGTAAGCGATCATCTCCGCAGACAGACTGTCCGCAGGCTTTTGGTTTCCCAAATAAGATCGGCCGCCGGTAAACTCCAGGTTGAGCGAATATCCGCTACAGCCCGCAGAATCGGCAGATGCTAGCGCCGTAGCGGCTGTCATGGTGAAACCCGGCCGAGTATCTCTAGCTGCTGGCCAAGCGGTGGTCGCTAAGAATAGGACACGGAGGAACAGAGTATGAAAGGTTGACCGCAGATGCCGCTCGTGGCTTGCGTGCAACGATAGCAAAACGCACGTTCCCTGGGATCGCCAGCTGGCATAAAACCAAAGCCGCAGCCCGTCGAGCCCGACAGGGCGAATTGGTCCAGAGTCTGCGAGCCGACAAGGCCTACTCTGCTGTTTCCCTACGCGCAGTAACTACGTCTGAGGTTTTACTCAGAACCAGAATAGAAACTTCAGCCCCTTTTCATACGTCGGCTGCTCACACTACCGTAGGTACTGTCCTAGGACTGTGTTGCTGAGTTGAACTGCTAATTCTACCCGCTATCTTGCGGGAATGAACCCATACGAACTACTCCGCAAGCAAGCCGCTGAGAAGCTCGACCAAGCCGTCTCCGCAGCGCGCAAAGAGTACCGCGAAACATGCGACAAGATCAACGCCTTGCGTAAGGAGCTGGGAGACGAGCCAGAGCCAGGCGTCAGAGTCCACAAGACCACCATCGACACGGTGCGCGAATACTTACCACGCGACCGGACATTCTCTAATGCGGACGTGCTGTCCATCGTCCAAGACGTAGAGCCTGAGCGGCACTGGAACCGTGGCACGGTCAAGGCTGCTGTCTATCGGCTGGCAGACCTGAAGGAAATCCGACGCATCGCCAAAGACGACACGGGGCATGTTCTCTGGGCTGCTTTTGACTTCGAGTGCGAATCGAAGCCCTACGCCGATATGCCGCTCTCTGACGTGATTGCAGAGATTCTTGGGGACAAGGGAGCCATGCGCCCTGCGGAGCTGGTGGTAGCCGCCCAAGCCCTTGGGTGTCGGGCTGAGGACGATCCAGGGAAGCTGTTGCGGGCTGTCCGTAAGGCTTTGCAGGGGAACCCTCGACGGTTTGAGAGGGATGGGGAGGGGCGGTGGTGCACTGGCAGTTAAGGTCCGTCACGAAGTGCCTGTGTGATAATCTGAGGTGGTTCTGGTAGAAAGCCGAAAAGCAAAAGA
Source organism: Planctomycetales bacterium (assembly GCA_020427155.1). Classification (GTDB taxonomy): domain Bacteria; phylum Planctomycetota; class Planctomycetia; order Pirellulales; family Lacipirellulaceae; genus Bythopirellula. The sequence continues at coordinate 29,775 of JAGQOW010000041.1, forward strand.
CTCTATTCTTAATTCTTAGTCGCGGTCTTACCTAGGCCGCCTCTTAAGACTTTTGTTTTTTGGCTTCTCATCACTATCGTCCTCGACATCGTAAGTGAAATCGAAAGAAATCTGAATCTTGTCATCAGCAGCGCTAGGGTTGTTGTCATTAAAACTCTGGATATCAGCATGCAATGACTTGCATCCACCAGCTAGTTGCCCACGACGACCGTCAATAAATGACAGTGCAGCATGATCAAAGCTCATGCTATGAATATGATCCCATACCGCATCGAAAATCATGTTTCCGTTTTCATCGACTTTTGGGAATTTGGCCGCATGGTACTCTCTTACATGACGCCCTTGCTTATCGCGAATTTTCTTTTTGCGTGCTGCCTTAGTTAGATTTCGCTTAAGCTCTCGTTTTGCATTCAATCTGATAATATCATGGCCGCCTGTTTCAAAGGCCCATTCTGCCAAGTCATCCATATTGAATGGTTGGTCTCCGTGAGTTTTTCGATAGTCTTCGATTAACACGACCAATGATTCGGAATAGCTTTTTCTAGCCAATGCTTTCGACATGACTGCGTAGCTCCTTTTCCATTCTTGCAACAGACACTTTTAAGCCCCTTAAGAGGTTGAGAACCAATGCTGTCTTATCGCCGTCCCATTCATCCTCTTGAACAAGTTCAGCCATAGAACCGTGTGTGCTTCTAACTTCCGTACATAATGCACTTAGCCCTGATGCCCAAGAAATAAACTTGTCCGATAATGGATATTTTGACACTACATCTCCAAGTCAACTTTTTTCTTGAGGTTATTGCAAAAAGAAGGGTCTAAAAGACCGTCATGCTGCAATCGTCCAACCACTATTCCAGGTGAAATACCAATCGCGAGAGCAAACTGCTTGATTTTGGCTTTGCTTCTTAAGTATGGAAGCTGAGAAGCATATTGCTTGGGAATCAACATGTTCGCAGCAAAGTCATTAGCTTCCCTTTCTTCTTCCTTGTCAGAACGAAAGATACTGTCTTCCAGAAAGATCAATTTGCGTCCATGCCGAAGCACATGCCCTGCCTCGTGAAAAAATGTAAACCAGAAATGGTCATCCTGTTTGTACTTATAGCTTAGCTGGATCATTGCCCTGGAAGTAGATACCCACCGCGTAGCGCCGCTTATACTTGCACCAGCAATCTGTTTGACAATACACACGACAACACCAGCAGAAGCGCACAAGCTGATTGCCTCTGGAATGGCAAGCGATGGCTCCTCTCGTGTAAGCCCGCGAATCTCTTGAAGCGCATCCAAAAATGATTCTTTGTCATATGGCTTAGCTGTTCGCGTTTCACATTCCTTTTCCCCTAATCGCAGCCAAGTAGCTACATAACCCGGTTTCTTGAGGGCTTGCTCGGCACCACGAAACTGTACAGCACAGTCCAGCCAGGCATTCTTAAATGTCCTGCTATCGCTGACTCCAAAAAAATCTAAAACATCCAGGGCAAGTAAAACCTTGTCCGTGGTTTTGGCAATAGAACCGCGAGATTGAAGCTCTCTTACGGGAACTAAATCGAGCCACGATAAATCTTGTTTTAGTTCCGACGTTTTTGCATCTTTTATAAGCGTCTGTCGATAATCTGCTTCTCGCTTAGTCCAAAATGACGCTGGCAGCCCCAACACTCTCTCAAGGCTTACTGCGATCTCGTTAGTGATTGTGGCTTGATTATTAACCAGCTTGCTGATGGCGGCGTTAGTCAATCCCGATCGCACTGCAATGTCCATTTGCGAAAGACCCTTTTCTTCCATCAATTCCTTGATAGTCTCGCAGGGCGGAACTACGATGTTGCATTCTAATTTGAGTTTCTTTTTTCCCAAGGTTTACTTCCTGTGGTAGTCAATTACGCCAACGATCGTAATCTCATCTATTTGATCGTAGTCTAACTGTGTCTTTTTATCGTCGATATGCGGCAACGGCTCATTGGACGGCTCAAGAATGAGACGGCATGGATGGACTAAGTCCATTGCGAACTTGCCGTCGCCACTACCAGTTAAGGGGTGTAAGCGTCCAGGGATTGAATAGGCAACCCTAAACGTAGCGCACGCTTTTAAGTCTGCTATTCTTTGCCATATCTTTTTGGCCATTTCATCACCGTACTTCTTAGCCAAGTTGTTCTTGGAGCTAAAAAGCTTCTTCGTCCGTGAGTTAGTGAACCATATTTTCATCGCCATGTCTTTGTATGAATATTTAACACATTAGAAAATGTTTTGCAAGTCGCATGATAGGAAATTTTAACGATTTGTCAACTAAAAAAGCCGCATCCTAACGGAGAGTGGCCCGCATCTCGGCTGATGCAGCAGCTTTATACTCTGCGCTAGGGGTCCGTCCTACGGATGGGTTCGACTCCCCCTCTCTCCGCTTAGCGGCTGCGCTTAACAAAGGCCCTAATGGCTTCTGTGGCGGCTTTGGAACGCTTCCAGCCCTTCGACTCGGCTAGCGTATCCAACTGCGCCAGAAGCGATTCTGGGACCGTTACAGTGAGTGCTACGGTCGGCCCATCTTCACCAATAGGTCGCCCCGCTCCCTTGCGCGCGCCACCACGCCCCGATGCTTTTTTCTTGCCCATAGAAACTTTCTGAAAAAATTATGCAAATTCTATTGCAAACCCCGTAAAGAATATACATAATAAATTCAGAAGTGGCAAGCGACAAAAGAAAACCCCGGAAGGACTGGCATCCAACCGGGGCGAACCAAAACCAGCTTTCGCTAGAATCGGCCTGAACACCTTCATTCTAGCAGGAAGCCCAACTGGGAGCTACTAGAATGATTTGTGCATGCACCCACGAGACACGGAAGAAACACGGCAAAGACCGCAGTGGCAACCAGCGATTCCGCTGCAAGGATTGCGGGACTACCTTTGTCGAGTCCGAACCCAAGCCCTTAGGCAACATGCGTATCAGCATGCGGGAAGCGACAACCGCTCTAGGGATGCTTCTAGAGGGGATGTCAATTCGAGCCTGTGAGCGATTGACCGGCCTTCACCGTGATACCATTTGCGACCTGATCCTGACCGTAGGAGCAAACTGCCAGCGGTTCCTGGACACTCAGATTCGTAACGTCGAAGTGAAGGACGTTCAGGTCGATGAGATTTGGTCCTTTGTGGGATGCAAGGAACGCACTGCAACCTATCGGGGCTACAACTACGACAGCGGAGACAGTTGGACCGTGGCAGCCATCGAACGCAACACCAAGCTGGTCATCGCCCATCAAGTCGGCCAACGCGACACGACGACGGTATGCACGCTCTTGCAGAAGTTGGCAGATTACACGGTTGGGCGGTTTCAGCTTTCCTCTGACGGCCTGGCAGCCTACCGGCTGAATGTCCCTTTCATGCTCCGCGACCGAACCGATTTTGGGGTGATTATAAAGCAGTATTCGTCGGCACAGAAAACCACTCGCTACAGCCCGGCCAAGATAATAGGCACCAAGAAGCATGCCCGCTTTGGCAACCCCGAAGAGGATCGAATCTCGACTTCGCACGTGGAGCGAATGAACCTGACTATCCGCATGCACCTACGACGCTTCACCCGCCTGACCAACGCCCACAGCAAGAGCCTCAAGCATCATGCGGCCATGCAGGCCCTGTTCTTTGCCTGGTACAACTGGTGCCGGAAGCATGAGACAATCAAGCAGACACCAGCGATGGCTAGCGGACTGGCAGAGAAGGTCTGGACAATGCGATATTTGCTTGAAAAAGCGGCGGCATTATAGACTTGCGCCCTAGGGTATTTCGCGCTAAAAAGGAGGTTTCAATCCTTGAACCCTCTGGAGTAATAAGCCATGATATCTACCCTCTTGTCACCAACGCAAACTCAGTTCTACAGGGAGTTTCTCATGGGGCGTGGACGATTCGATCCGAAGGACTTTGGCGTCGATCTTAGCCGAGAAGATTTCGCAGACAAGATGGTTGAGTGCTTCGCGGAGATTTACCGCGATACGTGGACGATGGACGAACTATTGCTACATCCACGAGAGGCCGCAATGTTTTGTGATAATGTACGAAGAAAGTATCACTACTTCGACGTTCCTGACGATGTAATTCTCAGAGTAATTCTTGCGCGTCGCAAAAATCCATCGCCCTAAAGAAACTTCCCCAGCAACACAGTCCTAGGACAGTACCCTACCGTACACAAAGCAACGCTTCGATTCATCAATTCCATTCGTTATCATCTTCGCTAGTCCGGATAACTGGCCGAAGCCAGCCCGACAGTTGCCCCTACTTGGAGTGGTCCGTTTCATAGTGCTGGCGCAGCAAGTCTGCGCCAAAATCTCCCTCAAAATCTCGCCATACGGAGTGCACGTGGTTGGCGCCATTCTGGGTGTTGTCGTACTCGATCAAGAACTGCCGCGTCTGAATGCGATAGTAATGCCCTTCGCCTTCCTGCAGACCTCCCGCCCAAGCGAAGTGCATCGCGTCGACGTCGAAAAGATCCGAACGTGCGGCGATCTGTGTGACGAATTCAGGCCGAAAACGCTGGGCATATACCTGCACCAAAGCCAGTAGCAGTTCCCGTTGTGAGTCGTTTAATTGCTTGCCGGCGATACCTTGCGGAGGAGTAAACGCATCCGCACTCACTTTGCGAGATTCCATTGTCAGAATGTCTTTGGGCGCTTCGTCGCTTAGCACAGCCGCTGTTTGTTGCTCTTCGGAGAGCGACTTCACCAGCTCGCGCGCCAGCGACTCTTCTCCCGACAAGGTCCTCAGCCCCTGTCGAGGGCCGTCGCTGACGTGTGCTGGATTCGAGCCGAAGAATGACGGCGTCACCGCCACCAACTTGCCGTCCACGATCGAAACATTGATTGACAGGTGATGTCCCTCAAACCGCCACCCCCAAGCCTTGGCGTCGCCCGGCTTTCCAAAAACTGACAAGTAATACAGTTCCGGATCGCGAATCTGGTTGCCCTCGAGGTCGCGCAGAATCTTTTCGAGACTGAGAATTGTCATCGCTGTCAGATAGCCCTTGTGGCTCAATCCCGTACTCACCAGGGCATGCGCTAGAATGCGCTGCTCCTCGGTCATGTCTTTGATCGGCAACCCTTTGCGCAGTCCATCGGGTTTTATGCCACTATCTGGCAGGAAGTGCCAGTTCTGTCGCTCCTCAGAGATCACCTCAAAGACCGCCTTACCTCGTTGCCCTTCGTCGAGCGAGTTGAGCAACCGCTCCGCGGCCATTGCCATCTCGTCGATCGATTGTTCCGCAGTAGCCAGCTTCGCAAAGCTAAACAACAGCAAGAGGTTAAAGAAGCAGATACTCAAACAGTGGCTGGACATAGCAACTATTCCTTTGTAAACGGCGGTAAAAGCAGGCCATCATCAACCTGCAGGTTCACAGATCATACAGCAAACAAACCGTTGCGTTGGGCGAGCCGTTGTGGATCACTTTCCCCATTGAAGGGGCTGGCGAATCTTTGACTACTTAGATCTGCTCCGATTCTTAGAGTTGCTTAAGAAAGATATCCTTGAACTGCACTGTCATGGGTTCGCCTGATCGAAGCTGCAGGCCCAGAATCCCTTTCAAGTCGTAATGTCCTTCTTCCTGGTCGATCAGTTCGGAACTTACCTGGCCGTTAATGCGAAGAATGATGTGCTGGCCTTTAGCGGAGATGTGATAGTCGTTCCATTCACCTTGTGGTTTCATGGATGCTTCGAAGCCGAGGTCCGTTGCAGTTCGCTTCCCAGACGCATCAATCACTGTCTTCTTGCCATTGGCGGTTAGCAATTCTGGACCATCGCGAGAATGCGCTTCATCACAGACACCCCCCAAATAGGAACCGCTTTCGTAAATGTCGGCTTGATAGCCGACCGCCAATCCGTCGGGCCTTATCCTACTGCGGAACTGAACTCCCGAGTTACAACCATTTCCCTTCACCCGAAACCTGAGCTTGACCTCGA
>JAGQOW010000428.1 GCA_020427155.1 Planctomycetales bacterium
CGCCGCCCCACGGGCCGTACCAACTGACCACGAACGCATCAATGCCCGCACCTTGCGCTTGGGCTATCTGGCGATCCATCGCGCCGGCGTCGCGGCTGGCGTAAGTCTGGGCCGGGAAGTCGGGTACCTTACTCCCGGTCCAGGTGTTTTCGTCGAACCACGTGTAGTAGAAGGCCAGTACCAGCCGCTGGCCTTGCGCGTCGGTTTGTTGCGGCAACAAAGCAGGCACTGTCAGCGCGATAGCTACCAGCAAAGCAATCCACGGCAGCACCCGGCGCTCGAGTTTGCAATTTCCTGCACAAGAAAACATAGGTTGGATTATACCAGAGGGGCGCGGGGTAGGACAAAGCTCAGACAGTGAAGGATTCCGTCATAACCACAGAAACGCGCTGCTTGTGTCATCCAGCGAGATCGTATAGAATACCAACACGTTCAGCTTCTAAGGCGAGGAAACTACTGATGAGCACTGTTACAATCACTGAGGTTCTCGACGATCTGCGTGTCGCTGACGAGATCACGCGACGCTTTGAGCGCCGTTACTGGCTGAGCTCAGCAGACTTCCACAAGCTGTATTCTCAAGGGTTGCTCGACGATGGGGAGCACACCGAGGATTTCGCTGTATGGGCAGCTTACTACGAGATCAAACGCGACCGTGAAAACGATTTGGAGCAACTGTCCGGCGAACGGATGCGCCTGTTCAACTCACAGGTTCAAGAAGGCATTGTCGTGATCACTCCTCCAGAGCCCGTGCTGACCGCCTAGCCGCTGAAGCGCCACAGCGATGACATTTCCAACGCGAACCGAATATGAGCTTCTGCTGTATCGCGTTCAGGAAGATTTCCCTGATGTCGTTGGATCGACCTTACGTCTTTATGGCACCAGCGCACTGACAGCGATCGTCGAGGGCAGTCTCCACCTTCGTAACGGCTTGGAAGTGAGAGTCGTCGAGATCGTGGATTTCAAGGTTGGCAGCATCCGCCACTACAGCTACACCGTCTTTCGCGGCGAGGAAAAAGTTCGATGGTATGACCCGCAACCCCACGCTGACAACCCTGACCTGGCGTCTACGTTTCCCCATCACCGCCACGAACCGCCGGACATCAAGCACAACCGCAGGCCCGCGCCGGGCATCAGCTTCACCGGCCCCAACTTGCCGACGCTGATCGCAGATTGTCTGGCGCTCGAAAAAGAGTAGCGTGGTCTACGCAACAGCAAAGCCCGCCCGGAAAATTCCCGGGCGGGCTTTGCTGTTGCGGGAACCG
>JAGQOW010000429.1 GCA_020427155.1 Planctomycetales bacterium
GTTAGCGCAACGCCTTGCTGTGGATTTCACCACCGATTCGCGGTTCGACAATCCACGTGCGGTGCAGATTCGCTTGAAGGGTTTCGATACCGATGCACTGGTTGAAGTCGGCTGCAAGGTGCGCAACCTCTATGCGAGTGGCCGCGATGAGGATCGAATTCGCCATCGGGTCGACGACACCTATGTCGAAGACCTGGCGAAGGCCGTAACGGGAAGCCTGGGCGGCAAGGTCGGTATTGCGCCGAGAATCTTTCTCAAGAAACTGGTTGGCGAGGTGCTGGACAGGGTAGACCAGTTCGAGGACTTCGACCCGCGGCAACACTATGCCCTGACAATTGCCGATAACGAACTCACTGCTGTTGAGCGGGCGGCCAAGGGAGCGGATAGCGCCGATGATATCGAACTTGACCTATGAGTTCGTTTGATCGCCTCCATCCTGCGCTACAGCACCATATCGTAAATAGCCTGGGTTGGTCTTCTCTCAGGCCGTTGCAGGAGGCCACGATTGAGCCTGTATTGCGGGGTGAACACGCCATCCTGCTTGCGCCGACTGCTGGGGGTAAGACCGAAGCGGCGATCTTTCCAGTGTTTTCCCGAATGCTGCACGAAAACTGGCGCGGACTCAGTGTCATATATGTCTGCCCGATCAAAGCGCTGCTGAATAATCTCGAGCACCGGCTCTCCAACTACGCAGCGTTGCTCGGCCGTACAGTGGGGTTGTGGCACGGAGATATCAGTCCATCTCGCAAGGCGAAACTCGCGGCAGAGCCTCCCGATATCCTGCTGACGACACCGGAATCCATAGAAGTGATGCTCGTGTCGCGTCGCGTTGACCATAAACGCCTATTTGAGGGCCTGAAATGTGTAGTTATTGATGAGGTGCACGCATTTGCGGGCGACGATCGAGGTTGGCATTTGCTCTACCTGCTCGAGCGGTTGGCCAAGTTAGCCGGGGGTGAGCTTCAGCGCCTGGGCTTATCTGCAACGGTTGGAAACCCTCAAGGCCTCAGCGACTGGCTAGCTAATGGCTGTCCCAGCCCTCGCCAGGTTATTAACCCACCAACCGAATCAAGTGCAACGCCAAACGTAGAGTTGGATTGGGTAGGCAATCTCCAGAATGCTGCGCTCGTCATCTCGAGATTACATCGCGGCGAAAAAAGGCTGGTCTTCTGCGACAGTCGGGCGCGAGTCGAAGAGCTGGCGGTACTGTTGCGTGGTTTGGGCGTGAAAACCTTTGTGTCGCACAGTTCTTTGAGCCTAG
>JAGQOW010000430.1 GCA_020427155.1 Planctomycetales bacterium
AGGGTCTCACAGAAGCCGCGATCAAACAGCTACGCCCATGGCTCTACAGTGCCGTTGTTGAGCGCGTTGAATCCGATCAAGAATTCGTAAACCAGACTCACGGGGCAGGCAAAGAGCTTCTGAGTTCTGTCATTGTCACCGCATCGTTTGTCTTTCCTGGAGCGGGGTACGGAGCGGAGCCAGGAGATAAGCGCCTACGATTCGAACTCAAGCCGAACCAGCGTACCGTGGCTATCCTTGTCGCCCTTCTTTGGTACCAGTCGCACGGACACTGGGACCAAACAAAGGGTAAATTCCGATGGCCGGGTGGGTACAAACCAGCTGAATTGCGTCGGCACCTTGAGCAATACTTAAGCGCATGTGCCGACGAAGTGAGGTCCGAGATGCTGGCGCGTCGTGCTGGCTCGCGTGTCAGGGATCAGGTCCTGGGACTCGACGCTGTCGCCCGCCTGTGCCTCGACGCTGGGAGTAGTTCCGACCGGACGCTGCCGCCGATCGGGAAATGGACCGAAGTCGAAGCCGCTGCAAGATCGGCACTATCGCAAGTCAGAGCAGGAAATTGGCTGGCTGATCTCTATGCGGTTCGTCAGGGTGATTCGAACCAGCCACAACTGATCGATACGGTTCAGAGGGAAGAAGCAACTGGTGCGGCATTGACCTCGCCTGCTCAGTTCCTCAAGGAGATTGGCGAAACGGCCGAATCATTCAGCCAACTGCGATTATCCGCGCATACGCTTCTAGCAGCAATTGAAGCGGCCGCAGCGAACCAGGCGGAGTTGTTGGCCAGCGCGGAATCCCAAATCGAGGCATTCTTGGCCGGCGCTCCACTCGAAGCCGCACTTAACGCGGCAAGAGAGGTCGCAGACCGAGCGAAGAACAGCACACTTTTTCGGCCAGCAGACGGCTACGGGAGGTTCGATCGTGCTGTCAGTCGCGCGCTCAGCAACGTGAATTGCTGGGACGCCCGACTCGCGGCTCGCGAGTTGGATCCGTGCGACCCTTCTGGCGCAGTTGTGATCCAACCCTGGGCGCGGGGCGTCTTCGAACTTAGCCGGGATCTTGCGGTCATCCGAGACGCGGTGGATCAGACTGCAAGTTTTGCCAGGTACAACTTGGCGGGCGGCGGTGAGCTAGGGCACGAACTGAGTCAGCGCATCACCGAGCTTGGGACCAGGGCACTCACTTTCATCAACCTCAATGTAGGAGCGTAGACGTGAGGGTTGAAGTGCCAGAATGGATCA
>JAGQOW010000431.1 GCA_020427155.1 Planctomycetales bacterium
CGCTTTAGTTTTTTCAGTCTCCACAGCATCGGCCGACTTGAATAGCGTCATTCAAGCCGGAGCAGATCGCGTCGATGGCCTTCAGCATACCGATGGCAAGTGGGGCTGGCCGCTCAATGCACCGCCCACCTACAACAACATCACTGGCCCGATCGGCTTGGGCCAAATCAATGCCTACACAGCGACCGGCGACCCCAATCATCTTACTTCAGCAACCGACGCGGGCAACGCTCTCGACGGACTCACAGCCGATTGGGTGGGCTCCTACAACCCAATGTTTCTCTTGGCTCTCTACGACGCGACAGGGACCGCCAGTTACCTAACGCAGGCACAGTCGTTCTACACCGATCTAAACGCCGGAACATACACTCGCAGTGCGGTCAACTACGATACCGCTGGATTCATTTCGCTGGTCCAGACTAACCGTGCTGGCGTCTGGATGAATCTACTGCCCTGGGAATTCGCTCCACTCACCTACGCTGCTTCGCAAGCAGGCAACGCCACTCAGGAAGCTGCCTTCATGCAAGCCATGAAAGACGCCATTGACACGCTCGACAACAGCGATCCAAACACCGTCTACAGCGATATTATCGGGCTCGCTGGCGGAGTAATGGGATTGAGCCTCATGGGCGAAGACTTCGATCCAACTGCCGGAGCATACTCTGCCGCCAGTAGCACTGCCGACCTTGCCGACACACTGGCAAACCTGCAAAACCCGAACGGTTCTTGGTACTGGCACAGCAATCTCTCGAGCCCAACCGCCGGCGACGAAGACCTGCAGACGACTGCTTATGCAGTTCTTGCTTTGCTGGCAGCTAATGACTCAGCCCAATTTGATGACGAGATATATGCTGCCCGAGGCTACCTGATGGCTGCGCAATTAGGCAACGGTGGCTGGAATTCCTATCCTGGCGGTTCAGAGAACGCAGAAGTCGATGGCGAAATCGTCTGGGCTTTGGCTGCCTCGGCAGCAGTTGTCCCCGAGCCAGGCTCCATCACCTTGGTAGGAATCGGTCTGATTAGCTTGATTGCCTCCAGACGCCAGCAAGTTCGCTAAAAGCATAGTGAGGCAGCTGCGAGGCACGGAAGCCTCGGCAGCAAACTACCTTCAAATTTATTTCCTAATACCAATCAGAGAAAGTGAAAGTCATATGAATACTACAGCCCAAGCAACTTCCCGCAAGTCTCTTTTTGTCGCGGCACTTGCAGTTATTCTCGCGACCGG
>JAGQOW010000432.1 GCA_020427155.1 Planctomycetales bacterium
GAGCGGCCGATGGCCGATATCATCTCAGGAAACATCGAAGCCTGTCCCATCGGTCCGCTCTAATGCGTAGTTAGATTCAGCTCTCGGATCGCTCGGCGGGCCGCAGTGACTGACGCTCAGACCTAACGCTCGCGGAAGTCTGCGACTGGGTAAACCCAGGACTTCGGAAAGTGATCTCACCGTCAGGCCAGTTCACTCGTAGGGCCCATGCAAATGAAGCATAGCCGTTGGGGTAGACGTGCTCCTCTCGCTCAATCTCGTGCAGCGAGAAAGGGCAAAGGCCCGCCGAGGGGCTAACGTAGTCTAGCGAGACTCGAAGATCAGTGACTTGATGGAACTGCAGGGTCGCCGGGCAAACAACAAACTCGAAGTGCTTCTCACCAGATAGCCACTCCTCGATGTAGTCGATATCCAGAATGAGTTCGCCTTCTCCATCTTCACCCTCCTCAATTCGGAACGCGTGAACGGCGTTGTCGTGCCACCCCATCGACTCGAAGTCGGATGTGGTCCAGCGCTTCCTTTCAGGCTGAGACATAGTTTCTCGATGAATCTAACGCCGCATTGAGCGGCCGATGGCCGATTTCGTCTCAGAAAACATCAAAGCCTGTCCCATCGGTCCGCTCTAATGCGTAGTTAGCTTGCAGCGCGGGATACGAGCGGGAACTTCTCAGGGTGACGGATGGACTCGACGGAAAGGTCAACGTCGAGATCAGGCCAATAGAGGTGGTGAGCACTCGGCCATTCAACGTGAACGAGCTTGCCGATCGGAGCCTGACGAAACCACGGAAAGTCATCAAACGGGACGAAAAGCTCCTCGTCGCCCAGCAGCAGCCAGAAGCCGTGCTGAGATACGTTTGTGACCTCAGGGCCCGAAGTGTTGCTGCCAGGCTGTGCGGATGTCGCGCTCATGACTCTCTACCAGGGCGAGGACTTGCCGGAGTTGGCGCTCGCTCAGACCGAAATTCTGCGCCAATTCGACCTTCGGCTCAATCCAGAACTTCGCCTCGCCGTCTGGGCCGTGCACATGGACGTGCATTCGGGACTCCTCACGCGAGAAGAAATAGAAACGGAAGCCGGATTCTCGGAAGACGGTTGGGCTCATCGCAAGTCCAATCTACTGCAAGCTAACGCCGCATTGAGCGGCCGATGGCCGACATCATCTCAGGAAACATCGAAGCCTGTCCCATCGGTCCGCTCTAAT
>JAGQOW010000433.1 GCA_020427155.1 Planctomycetales bacterium
GTTCTGTTTCGCGTGCACCTCGGCTCTTTCTTCACTACCCTATTGTTAGCCGGGCTCTTGATCCAGACGGGTCAAGCGGCCTTTGCCCAACCCGCACCGGAACGGGAAGCCTATTTCGGCGAAACGCATGTACATACGAGCTGGTCGCTCGACTCCTATCTCGGGTTCGGGAATACTATCGCCGGGCCTGAAGAGTTCTACAAGTATTCGCTGGGGCAGCCCATCACGCATCCGGGCGGATTCACGGTGAAGATCACGAAACCGCTTGACTGGGGGGCGACAACCGAGCATGCGGAATATCTCGGAGCCGTTCAGGCCGCGCTGGACCCCGATTCGCAGCTCAGCAAGACCCTACTCGGGAAGTCCTTGAAGTTCGGCAGCCGGGTAGAGGCCGAGGCCACCTACAAGCTCCTCACGGTGACCATGCTCAAAAATCACCCTCTCACTGATTTGATGGCCCCTGACGTGCTGGGCACGTACTGGAGGCGACTGGTGGAGATCGCCGACAAATACTACCAGCCGGGCAAGTTCACGACGTTTGCGGCTTACGAATGGACCTCCACACCCAACAGCGCGAATCTGCATCGCAACATCTTTTTTCTGGATACCAAGAAGGTGCCGGACATGCCCTTCAGCGCCATTGACTCAGACGATCCTCGTGCGCTCTGGAAATGGATGGACGCCCAACGCAAAGCGGGCAACGAGCTCCTCGCGATTACCCATAATCCGAACCTGAGCAATGGCCTGATGTTTCCGACGGAAGTGGACGACAGAGGGCGGCCGATCGACAAGGCGTGGGCGGAGACCCGCATGCGCAACGAACCGCTGGGGGAACTCAAGCAGGTCAAGGGTCAGTCGGAGACCACACCGGGCCTGTCACCCAACGATGAATTTGCCAATTACGAAGTCGTCGTCTGGCAACTCCTGGGTTATAAAGGCGATCCGCGCAATTTCGGCAGCTACATCCGCCAGGCCTTTAAGGACGGACTCGCCATGCAGGACAGGCTCGGCCTCAATCCTTACAAATTCGGTGTCGTCAGCGGATCCGATTCGCATAGCACCGCGGTGTCCTACCGGCAGAACAACTTTTTCGGCATCCACGGAGGTAACTTTGACGAAACACCGGAAAAGCGCCTGGAAGGCGGGCATTTTGGATTCAAGAACCTGTGGGCCAGCCCTGCAGGCTTGAGCGTGGTGTG
>JAGQOW010000434.1 GCA_020427155.1 Planctomycetales bacterium
CGGCGACCTCCAGGTGTTCCTGACGCTGATGCGTGACGTGCAGAACGCGGATGACCTGGACGAGGTGCTCGGGCGGGTGAAAGCGCTATCGGCCGAATTGGGGGCGGGAGAATAGCCGGCGGCGCCTGATCGGTGGAACCCATCAGCAGTTTGATATTTCCGGGAAGCCACACTGGCTTGGAGAGCCAGGAGGGGTTGATCCAGCTGCATCGATGTACGTCCAACCAAGCGTGCTCCTTTCAAGGTTGGCGAGTACCCCCGTTCGGAGCGTCAAAAAGCTAGGACGTTGAAACGTACACTGTCTTGTCTCGCACTTGCTCATAGTCGGAGCGACTAAGGTAGTGGCACCACACGTGCTCGCCGGCAACATCCAGTCGCTCGTTCTTGTGGTCCTTCCAGGCTGCGACCTCGACGGATACACCTAATGCCCGCCGGTGCGCAACGAACTCAAGTGCAGGAATGAGATCGGTATCGGTAGAGAACACTATGCCGACATCGAAACTACCATCGACGGCCCCAGCAACGTAATCGACCGCCAGACTCACATCGATGCCTTTTTCTTGCAATCGCCCGTCTTGGTGCCTAAGCGTGCGGGCCGACACGATTACACCCGACGCCTCCATAGCGGCTATTTGGCGACGGCTAGCCGCATATCCCTTTGCGTTTTGCTTTTGAGACGGCCGCCCGAGGTACACGTGAACGCAAGACAATTTGCGGTCCTCCTTGCATCCCGGTGGCAGTGCCCTGGCCACGATGAGTTTGCCCAGTTCCCAAGGCTGGATTTGTCCGTAAGAGCTTGGTGCGCCCGGAATCTCATATGCTTCCCTTGCGCATCGATAAACATTCTGGTGGTCAATGAATAGGGCCACGCGCTGAGTCATGTCGAGTGCAAATCATATCGCCAGAACCCGGGCGCAGGGCAAAGAAAAACCCGCCAGTGCGGCGCAAAAGCACCGGACGGCGGGCAACATTGGAGCCAAGGCTCTCTTGGATCATCGGCACGATGAGGCGAGTTGTCAACTATATGCAGTTGACAACTCGCGGTCACACGGCCACGAGAAAAACGGCGTCGCAGGCACGTCGGCTCGTGCAGTCGTCCGCGTCTCTCGCTAGCGAGTAGCAAGAACGTCCCCCGGAGGTGACCCGAGGGCCGTTCTTAGATTCGTTTGAGTTGGCTGGGGACGAAGGAGTCG
>JAGQOW010000435.1 GCA_020427155.1 Planctomycetales bacterium
TTGAGCGGCCGATGGCCGACATCATCTCAGGAAACATCGAAGCACGTCCCATCGGTCCGCTCTAATGCGTAGTTAGCTCTCGCGAACCACACACGGAACCCCACCCTCTTCTTATGCTGCAAGAGTTCTACGACAGGATAGGTTCCATCGCCACGCCCAGAAGTGGCGTAGGGAAGGATATGGCCGCGCTTGAGATCGTAGATGAGCGCTCCATACCCACGATCTCGGTAGTTGCTCCCCGCAACGCCCGGGAAGGGCTGCCCCATAGCGTATTCGCCCCACGAGAAGATGCTTTCTGAGTCATGATGAAAGCATGAACGAAGGCGATGCTGATCGTAGACGCCGATCGTGGCCAGATCAGTCGATATCTCGCCGAGGGGCTCACCCTCAACCACATCCTCGGTCTCGCTACTGAACTCGAAACCGGCGTTTGTGGGAAAGCCATCTTCCACAACTCGGCTCAACGCTACTCTGTACCGTCCAGGATTCAGGGCGATGCTGATTCCATCATCCGTCGGTCCAGGGCGCATGTCGGTCAGAAACGCCGCGTTGCCCTTGAGATTGAAGTCACACATTCTCAAAAATGGGGACCGGCATCCGCTTTGCAACGATTCGAGCGGGAATCCATCAATGTCGGGCGATGCGATAAACGGTGGCGGTTGCGCCAGCTTTCGCTTCTCTTCTTCGATGCGCTTAGACCATCGATCATGCCACCCATCTTGCTTGGGCAATCGCTTCGGAACTGGATCTGGCCCTGCCTCAACGATATCTGCGCCAGCGCCCCGAACCAAAGCACTCATCGGCTCATAAAACTTTGCGAATGAGGTGGTTGTGTGGGGCGCCACAATACCAACCTTACAGACCCAACCCTCAACCTCGTAGTCAGGATTTCGATTCCGGCTCGGCAATGAAACCAGCATGCCCAATTCATCTGAGAGGGAAGTGCAGAGTTGTTTCAGGCTCTCTTCACTAGGGTGAAAGAGCTTGAAGCTCCAATACATCGGCACCTCGGTTGTTGCGCTGCCGATACGGTTTGCGCACCCCTCCAACATGTCGGCTACGACACTTGCTTCCAGTTTCACGACGGCGTTTCCAGAGAGAGCTAACGCCGCATTGAGCGGCCGATGGCCGACATCATCTCAGGAAACACCAAAGCACGTCCCATCGGTCCGCTCTAAT
>JAGQOW010000436.1 GCA_020427155.1 Planctomycetales bacterium
TCGATTGGCGCTCAGCGACGGGCGCAAGCCACCTCAACCAGACGCGACCCTCTCGTAGAAAAGGTAGATTGCCGCTACGGCGGCAGCGGCCCCAGTGAACCACCTCTCGACAATTGCCGGCTCCACTTGCGCTATCGTCGAGACCATACTTGCCAGAGGCCGTCGCCCGATTCCCGACAGGGATACGCCGAGAAATGTCGCAACTCCACCAATTCCGAGAAACAGCGGCAGCCGAGCACTTTCTTTGAAAGACAACAACTGTCCACTCAGCAACGGAAGGGAAACCGTGCTTGCTTTCAGACCGTTGTCGTAGGCGAATGCAAGAAAGGCCAATGTGGCGGCTACCATCAGTCCCGCAGCCAATGCCGGAAGCGCAACCCCCAGTCCGCGCTCCGTTGTTCGCTCGACCGTAAAGAATCCGACTACGACGGTGCCGACGAGCAGCCTCAATGTCTGCGCTTCGGTGGAGCCAGGTGTTGCCAGCCAGAGGCCCTGAAGGGCACCCAGAATTGCAGCCAGCGCCGCGTACTCATAGGCGGTTATCTTCTTCATCTTGACGCCTTGCCATCAATGTACTTGGCATACAGTGGCGCTCGGACCAGCACCCCCCGAGGTGACAATTCCGCGTGCGCCGTATCGACCTTTTCGACAAACGTCGAGCGGCTCCGAATTCGACCAATCATTCGGTCGGCGTCTGCGACCCCCGTGTAGTTCGGATCTGATTCGCTGTAGATGATGCCGGTTCGGCCTAGGAGTTCGTCAGACAACATTTCGATCGGATCAAGATATTTCGGGCACAAAGAAACGAAAACCGTAGGTATCCGTGCAGGAACCGAATCCAGAAGCAAATGGAGGTTCAAATGCGGGAGCTGCTTGGCCGCGTGCAAGGCAAAGATGCCGCCCATTGAGATGCCGACCAGAACACCTTTTCGTGTGCCAGACTGTCCGAACAAGCGAGCGACGACTTCGACTGTGTCCCCGAGAAGCGCACCAGTAGACGGTACCTCCTGTTCGTCGTTTCCGTAGCCCCGATAGGCAAACACGTAAACCCGACGACTTGTACGATCGGCCACTTCGTCCGCCAGTTGAGCCACTCGCTCCGCCATCATGGCGTTGCCTTGAAGGATGAGTACGAACTCCTCTTCGATCAAGCCTTGCTTCGTTGCATACGAATAGCCG
>JAGQOW010000437.1 GCA_020427155.1 Planctomycetales bacterium
GCATTGGAAAGGTCTTTGAATTCAAAGTTACTTTTGACGAGGGCGCCGGCAGCGAGACGCGCGAGAAGTTGCGCGAGCAACTGGATGAGGTGGAAAAGGAACTGACCGAATCCGGCGACCGCATGTATGTGGCCCGCCGCCGGCAGCTTTTGGCCATCAGAACGCTGACCGAAAAACAGTTGGCCAGTTCAAACTCGGTCAACAACCTGGTGCAGCTCGCCCAGGCGCTGGAGGAGAACGTCGGAAATGCCACGGCGCTGCAGAAAATCATCACCCAAATCAATACAGAGATAGAGACCATCTCGCTCGATAAGAATCTGAGCGAGGAAGCACAGAAGGAACTTGCCAATTTTAGCACCCTGATCGGTGAGCTTGGCGGCCAGGCGCAACTGGTCTTCTCGCTGCAGGCCTCCCTGCGCCAGAAACAGACTCAAGAGAGCATCACCGAGATCGAGAAACAGATCAAGCTGCTGGAAGTGGATAAAGCCCGCGCCGGCCAGATCCAGGATCAGGGCCAACGCCTGCAGAAGACCTACGACATTTCCCGGAAGGAATTAGAGCTGCGTAAGGAGATTGCAACCCTTTCCGGAAAGAAAGACGACGTGACCAAGATCGAGACCGAACTGCAGGTCTTAAAAGACAAGCTGGCCATCGAGCAGGAGATCCTCACCACCCGCCGGCAGCAGGAACTCTCCCAGGCCCTGGGCGGATTGCAAAAACAGGGAGATGATCTCACGCTTCAGATCGAGGAGCAGCGACGCATCAGCTTCGCTGCGACCGAATCGGAAAAACTCGATATCCAGCAGGAATTTGCCGCCAGGCGCTTACAGATCGAGGAAGAGACCGCCCTGAGTGAGTTGGAGTTGAAGTTTCAGGGCCTGGAAGGCGACGAGAGCTACATCGCCGCTCGCCGGCAATTGATTGAAAATTTTGAAACCCGCCGGCAGCTGCTCTCACAGCAATCGACCGAACATATCAAAAAGCAACTCGCCGATCTGCAGCAGTTTACGGCGAGCACCACCCTGGAAACGAAGTTCCTTTCTATCGATATTCGGGAAAGCGAAGAACTTGCCAGCCTGATGGCCGATCGAAGCAAGTTGGTTGAGGAGCAGCAAACCGAGGAAATGGGTGTTCGTCATAAATATGCCCTGGAACGCATAGAGTTGGAGAAAG
>JAGQOW010000042.1 GCA_020427155.1 Planctomycetales bacterium
CCTTCCGTCTCGCGGGCGTGCCGCACCCCGAAGCTTTCCGGATTACCTGCCTGAAAGCCCACGCTGGGTATGTCGGCGTACAGCAGGCGAGAGAGATAGGCGCTGCGGTCTAAGTCGTTACCGAATCGTCACTTTGTGTTCGAAGCGGTGGTTAACCGCAGGGGAACATGCGGTTCGGGTTGTAGCGACCACGTTCTGGCTACGGAACTTCTAGGCTGCAACTGCAGTGCCGAATCTTCGACTTCAGAATTATCTTCCCCGTTCTGAAGCAACCAAGCGCCGATACTCCTTGCTAGCAAATTCCGATGGGTAGGAGAGGGGCAGTCTAGCATTGGAGGAGATTTGGTATGCGCAGGTACTTCGTACTAACGACGCCGTTGATTGCCCTGGTGGCGATTGGTTACCAGGGTTTCGTCTACGCGGAGGAGGCTGCGGATCCAAGCACCGAGGCTGTGACCTCGGCCGATTTCGCGCTGGTCAATCCTGCGGCGGCAGAAAAGGATGATCCGCTATTTCGGCATAGTACTTACCCGGCCGCCTGGACCGCTTCGCAACAGAGCAACCGGCCGATACTCGTCTACGTCAGCATGCCCAACTGCCCCCACTGCGTGAAAATGGTGGAGAGAACCTACGAGCTTCCCGAAGTCGAACGGCTCGTGTCGAGTTCGTTCGAGACGATCCGCGCAGACCGCTACACGCATGCCGAGCTGGTCCAGAAGCTGCACGTGAAGTGGTATCCGACGACGATCCTGGTCGGTCCCAACAACAAGGTATTGGACGTGATCGAGGGATATGTCGAGTCGAAGGCCTTCCAGAGGCGGCTTCAGACGGGTTTGGCAGCTTCGACGACGCAGACTCAGACACGCTAATCCCGGCCTGGCGAAGGTGCCAGGAGTGCCGTTCAGCAAATCCTAACCAGCAGAATCGGCCCTAATTGAGGGATTTGAGCCGAATTCCGGTTGTTCTGTGATTGTTCTCACAGACCTTTGGCAGCTGCGATTCCGATCAATAAGGGTAACGGGCGGTCGGGACGTTCAGCTTCTGTGGCGTATTCCGCTCGCTCAGTAGGCCGGCAAATTGATTGGTTTGGAATAGCATATGAATAGGTCTCGTTTTACTACCGTGGTTGCTTTGGCGTTGCTATTGTGTGCGAACCTGCCCGTGTTTGGGCAATCTGCTCAACACCAGTATGCAGGCGGCAACAAGATCTTTACGCACTCGAGCATCGAGCAGGCCTGGCAGCTGGCAGTGAAAGAGCAAAGGCCGCTGCTGGTGATGTTTGAGTCGGATCACTGCGTCTATTGTCGCAGGATGCTTTCGGAGACGTATGGGCATCCCGCCATCCGGCGAATGCTGGCCCGTGATGCCGAGACCGTTTTGGCAAAGGCCGAGGACTACCGTCCGCTGATCAAGCGGATGGGCATCCGCGGCTACCCAACGACCCTAGTCGTCTCGCCTGAAGGCAAGGTACTCGATGTGGTAGAAGGGTTCGTCGATGCCAAGGCCTTTTCGGAGCGGGTGATCCCGCTGCTGGCGAAGGGGGCTCCGCGCGTCGGCGAAGCATCGGCTTCGTTCAAGTAGGCGAGTATCGAGCGTTAGTAGGCGTTGACTGCTAACTGGCGCTGAGTTGTATTTGTGAGCGGCCTTACGCAATTTGGTGCTTCGAGATCGACCTCGAAGGACACGGGATACTTGTATCCCTGTGGCGGCGTGGGGGCGAGCAGTGGAACTCTTCGCAGGACGCGGAGCATCAGTTCCTTCAGGGCGGGGCGCCAGCCGTTGAGTGCGACCGAGCGGAAATCGCCGGGCAGAATGTGGCGGAAGTGTCGGTTGGCCAGATAGACATTATTCCGCCTGGCAGCCCTGCGAGTCATGTGCTCGGTGGAAAGCGAGACGTTGAGTCCGCCCGTGTTGACGACGCGGTGGGGGGTATGCTGCGGCCAAGTGACCATCTCGCCGGGTTGCAGATCGTAGCTGACGGCCAAATCGTCCCATTCCATCTGGAACTCGAGTTCCTCAGACTTCTCGCCGCAGAGCACGCCCTCGATTGTTTCGTCGGAGACGATGCCTGATTCGAGCGGATAGGCCCAAACGCGTTTGGTGCCGCGGAGGTGCCACAGCATGTTGACGGGGCAATCCACGTGGTAGTAGACAATTGCCTGAGGCGAGGAGATCAAGAGATTGGCAGATCGATTGTAGGTTGCCAGGCCCGGGCAGCCGACTTCGAGTTCTTCGTAAAGGGCGTTCACCAGCCGAGCATAGTCGGCGTGGTGGTCCATCACGCGGCGCAGGTTCAACCAGATGCGACCTGCATTGGCGGCTTCGAAGAGTTGCTCGGCGTTGAGCTGGCCCGCCCGGCCTTCCTGCCACTGGTCGTGTCGCACCGGATCGGTTCCCATGGTGTTGATACCCAGGTCTTGCCGCGGGTGACGATCGAGCAGTTCGATCAGTTGTTCATTGTCGAACAACGGCAGCTCGTGCAGGCGATGCTGAGCCACGAAGATGGCGTTTTCCATCCGAGCGGCTTGTTCAGGAGTCCAGTTTTCTAGCAGTGGCTGGGCGTAGGTCATCAATCGCAATCTCCACGGGAAGGATCAGTTTGGGCCGATCGGGGTGCAAGTCTGGTGCCAAGGCAGGAACACCGTGCGATGTTCGGGGAATTGAGGCGCCGGGCTGCCGACGGGTGATTCGCGTTGGCACCTTAGGGCGCCAGGACGTTGACTTTTGGCATCATGCACAGCTGCCAAGCTGTGCAAAGTGGCCTTGCGCAATGCCTCACGCCGCTCTCTTATTGGCCGCAGAGGAATCGTTGTCTGCCGCTGCTCGCTAACGTCGAAGGGGGGCTTCGATCGGCGAAATTCTGTCTGCGGTAACGTGGGCGCGACGGTACTCTGGCATGAAGCCTCGTTTGCCGTGTACCCCGATGCGTCGACCGAGATAAGGTTTGAGATTGAGGTCGGGAGTGGGGGTGATAAACGAGACTACGTCGCCCTTGTCGTCGACCAACGCATACTGAGGAGCCTTGGCTCGTTTGGAACTAACAGGTTTGAGGAGCCCGACGGCATCGTAGAGGGGTTTGTCGGCCTTGGAGTTGGCAGAAAAGTTATCACTGGATACGAATTCGGGCGCATCGAGGTCGTTTCTGGCCAGCTGGCGGACCTTAGAACTCATGCCGGTCAGGCCTTCTTCTTCAGGCAGCGTTTGTTGGCGTATGTTGTTGTCAGGCTCGATGGCATTGCTGATTTCTCCGTAGCCCTGACGGACTCGTTGAAAGCGGGCCACCCGATCCAGGATGTCGCGTAAGTGCGAACGAACACTGGGAGATTCGGCTTTTTCCAACAGGCCGGCCGCCTCGGATTGAAGTTGATCGAATTGCCAGTCCTGTGGGGACTCGAGCACGATTTGTGAAATCCTTAGTTGCAATTCGTCGATGCGCTCTGCAATCGAGCGGTCTGCCTGTGAAAGGTCGTAGAATCGAAGCTGAGGCAGTGTGGGAGTAGAGGATGTATTGGAGGACAGGGTACCAAGGGGTGAATGGTTTTCTGCCAAGCTCTGATCTGCGGGAGAACCGGCTACGATCTCGATGGCGTCGGGATCAGCTGTTTGGGAATCGAAGCTGGCCGCAGCGGCTTGAGGTTGCGATTCGAAGTGAAACGCATTGGCAACTGGTGCAGGTTGAGAAGTTAGCGGTTGTTCAGACGGCAGTGGATTGGCGCTCTGAAGATGACGAAATGCATCTGCAGGTTGCAGGGGGGCAGCTGCTAGAACGGAGTTGCCAACCGTTTGATTGTTCCAGCCGTTGGACGAAGGCGGCGGGGTAGATTCGAGAGGCGGTTGTCGAGAAAGCTGATCGGCGGCGATCCAGCGAAATTCGCCCGCGGGAGCAGCGATGCGCAACCAGCCGGGGCTGTCTGAGGGGTGATGAGGCTGAAGTTCGACGCGCTCGCCTTGGGGCAGCAGGACTTGAACCGTAGTGCGCGCCGGCGAGAGACTGCTGCCAATTCGAGTGACTACTTCCTCGGCGACTACTTCGCCGATGCCTTGACTTACAGGGCGGACCTGATGAGCGGCAACCCAACTGAAGCTTCCTGTGGGGGGGCGAATGGCGCACCAGCCGTCGCCATCGTGTCGATAAACTTCTACGGCAAAACCTTGCGGCAGTTGTTGTGTGGGATAGTACTTCTGCCCAGGCCCGCTACGAACGTATGCCTCAGCTTCGGTGACAAACGCAACGTAGGGGAACTGCTGTTCGCCAGTCTGGCCGACTTCGACGAGGGGCATCCAGAATGCGATCATCAGAACTGAAGACGGCAGCTTAAGCCGAAACATGGCAAGTCCTTCCGCGGCATGCGGCGCCAATCGCCACAAGTAGGCCGCGCTGAGTGGAATCCTGTTAAGATAGGAGGCGACTTATAGGAAATCCAGTTTGCTGGCTCAAGGCCTGAGTCGTGGAGCCGGCAGTCTGCTAGCTGGTGCCGTGCCCTGCTGATAGGATAAATGCTTTGAGAGGAGAGTGGCACAGCAAGCGTTGATAGCGACCCGATGGGTTGCTGGCAGGCCAAACTGGGGACGAGAGGAAGAAGATGCAAATTGAGAGGCTCGGACCATATCGGATCGAGAAACAAATCGGTAAAGGCGGGATGGGCGCCGTCTACGAAGCCACCTACGAGGCAGCCGGCGAGCATCACGGCATGCGAGTCGCCATTAAAGCGCTTTCGCCTCAGTTGGCTGCGGCCGAAGGATTTCGCGAACGGTTTGAATCGGAGATCGAATCGCTCAAGAAACTACGCCACGCTGGAATCGTGCAACTCTATGGCTACGGCGAGCAGGATGGAGTTCTGTTCTACTCGATGGAACTGGTCGAAGGAACCAGTTTGGAAGAGGAACTAAGGTCGGGGCGTCGCTTCGATTGGCGAGAGACGATAGATTTTGGCATTCAGATTTGTCGCGCGCTGAAGCATGCGCACGACCATGGTGTGGTACACCGAGATATCAAGCCGGCGAATCTATTGTTGGCCCGAGGCGACAAGATCAAGGTTGCCGATTTTGGGATCGCGCGACTCTTTGGCGGGACCCAGCTTACCACGGCGGGGGGAGTCTTGGGCACGGCCGACTACATGTCTCCCGAGCAAGCCGACGGTCGTATTGTGAGTGAGCGCTGCGATCAGTACAGCCTGGGAGGGGTAATGTATGCGTTGCTCTCTGGCCGGCCTCCGTTCAAAGCGCGAACGATGCCCGAGATGCTGCAATTGCAGCGGTTTGCCGAGCCGGAACCGGTCAAGCGTTATGCTCCCGACACCCCCAATCAAGTCGATCAACTGGTAAGCCAGTTGCTGGCGAAGGATCCGGCGGACAGGTTTCCGAATGTGCTCGTATTGGCCCGGCACATGGAAGCGCTGAGGAAAGGACTGTCGCGCCCTGTCGAAGATTCGCAAGGTACCGCGCGCCCGAGCGTGGGATCGACACCGCAGCGTCCTGCTACCGACGCCACGGCTGATATGGATGAAGATGCCACCAAGGCTGCTGTGCCATTGCTGTTTCCCAATGATGGAGATACCGACGAGGCGATGCGGGATTTGTTTGATGCTCCTACCTTGGCGGAATCGGACAAGCAGCCGTCGGGCGCAATTTCAGCTGTCGAGAAGTCGAGTCCCAAGGTCCCACTGGCACCGCAGCGACGATTCACGACGGTTGACGAAGAGACGCGGCGCGAACACGAGAAATCGCATGGCGGTCGGTTTTGGCTTGTAGCGCAATTCGCCAGCATGGTCGGCCTGCTCGGGATCCTGGTCTGGGGTGGGTGGCAACTGATGCAACCAACCGGCGCCGATGAGTTGTATGAACAAATCGTTACCAGGATCGACGATCGCGGTCTCGAGGATCTGCGAATGGTTTCCAGTGAACTGGAAGATTTCTTAACCAGGTTTCCCGAAGACACGCGAGCGGTTGAAATCCAGCAGTATCAGCAGCGTTTGGAGTTCCAGAGATTCGAGCGTCAGGCACGCAGGAAGTCGCGGTCGGGCAGTGCCGAAGGCGCTAGCCCGGTGGAGAGTACTTACTATGCTGCCTTGAGTCTGGCTGAGCATGATCCGGCGCGCGCTTTGGAGATTCTGCAGTCGCTACTGATGCTCTATGATCCGACTGGCCAGACTGCTGGAGGCGCCCAGCTTCAGGCGGCCGAACTGGATCAGGAAGGCGACTTCGTATGGTTAGTATTGGTGCGAAAGCAGATCGAGGAACTTAGAGCAAAGGTTCAAATGCAGGCAGAGCGGCAAGTGCCCCTCTTGCGACAACGGCTCGCTGCGGCTGCCGAGTTGCACCAGACGCATCCCGCGCAGGCAAATCGTATGTATCGTGCCATTGTTTACCTTTATGGCAGCCAGCCCTGGGCAAAAGACATTGTTGAGGAGGCAACTCGCAGGCTCCCCGAAGAAACGCGGATGAGCGCTGGTGAATAGTAGGAACTGCGAAAGGATAGGTGGGAAAGCATATCATGAGTGAACTGATTTCGGGATCGACGAGTCGCCAGCTCAGCCAGGCAGCTTTTGAACGTGCACAGCGACTGATGCCTGGAGGGGTGAACAGTCCGGCGCGTGCGTTTGGCGCCGTGGGTGGAACTCCGGTCTTTATCGACCATGCCGAGGGAGCCACCCTGTTTGACGTAGATGGGAATCAGTACCTCGATTACATCGCTTCGTGGGGACCGATGATTCTAGGACATCGACATCCAGCAGTTGTCGAAGCGTTGGAGAAGGCGATTGCCCGCGGCACGAGCTATGGCGCTCCCACCGAGGCCGAGAACGAATTGGCCGAGCGGATTATTGACGCCGTGAACTCGATCGAGAAGGTCCGCCTGGTGAACTCCGGGACCGAGGCGACGATGAGTGCGATTCGACTTGCGCGAGCTTTCACCGGTCGAGATTTGCTAATCAAGTTTGCTGGCAATTACCACGGGCACGTCGATAGTTTGTTGGTGGCGGCAGGCAGTTCGGCTGCGACTCTTGGCGTGCCAAGTTCGCCAGGAGTCACGGTCGGAACGTCGCAAGATACTTTGGTGCTTGAGTACAATGATGTCGAGGGGCTGCGTAATGCTTTTGCCGAGCACTCCCAGAAAATCGCTGCGGTGGTTTTTGAGCCTGTAGTGGGAAACATGGGAGTCGTGCGGCCTAGTCAAGAGTTCTGCCAGTCGCTGGAAACGTTGACCAAAGCCAGCGGCGCTTTACTGATTTGCGATGAAGTGATGACCGGTTTTCGCGTCGCTTATGGCGGAGCCCAACATCTGCTGGGGATCCAGCCCGATCTGACAACCCTGGGGAAGATCGTAGGTGGCGGATTGCCTGTGGGAGCCTATGGCGGGCGGGTGGAGATCATGGATCGCGTTCTTCCTGCGGGCGACGTTTTTCAGGCCGGCACGCTGAGCGGCAACCCGCTGGCCACAGCAGCCGGCTGTGCGACGCTGAGAATTTTGAAAGATGAGCCACCCTACGAGCTATTGGAACGTCTCTCGGCCAGGCTCGCAGCGGGCTTGCAAAACGCCGCGGAGCGAGCAGGGGTAGCACACACCGTAGCGCGGGTGGGAAGTATGCTGACGCTCTTTTTCTACTCCGAGTCGATTGTCGATTGGCGGTCGGCGAGCAAATGCGACACAAAACGTTTTGCGAAGTTCTTTTGGGGAATGATGGATCGAGGGATTTATTTGCCCTGCAGCCAATACGAAGCGATGTTTGTTTCGGCCGCTCATAGCGAAGAGGACGTCGACCGCACGATCGCGGCGGCGGTCGAGGTGATGGGGGAGTTGTGAATGACGGATTTCGAGTGAGGATTTGCGAATGCGGGATGCTTGTCAGTCGTTCTTCTCTGCTTTTTCTTCAGCTGCGCTTTTGCGGCAATAGGCAGGGATTAGCTGCATGGGATCGATGGTGTTGCCCCGTAGAAATTCGGCGAAGCCCAGGCGGCCGGTGGTTGTCGCTTGCGGCGACCACTTTTGAGGATCGGCAATGTTGACGTCGGTAGGCAGTCCGAGGCGGAGCTTTGTCAACGGCGGCCCCACTACCAAGTCGCCAGGGCGCAATTGGCTGAGCCAGTCGTCGATAGTCAAAACTTGGGTCTTTGGCGGTTTTTCAGTTTTGGTTTGCCATCCCTTGGCAAAGCAGGCCGCAAAGAGTTGCTGACGCTGGGCATCGAGAATGGCCCAGAGACGAAGTGGTGCTGTCGCTACGTTTGCCGCAATTGCAGACAACGTGGGAGTTGCTACCAGTTGAGCCCCGGTTGCGTAGGCTAGGGTCTTTGCCGTAGTAACGCCCAGGCGTAATCCGGTAAAGGAGCCTGGCCCACTGGTTGTGCAGACGAGGCCGAGCTTGTCGATACTCCAGCCGCAGGCTTGTAGCAGGGCTTGAATCTCGGGCACCAACGATTGGGCCGTACTTTGGTTGTCGGGGAGTTTGGAATAGTGGACCAACTCCAATTGCGTGCCCGTGGCCTCGAAGGCTGCCAGAGATCCTTGGCGGGTGCTGGTATCTAGAGCGAGGACGAGCAAAGTCGCACCGGGGGATAGGGCATAGGGGTCGCGTGGGTAATTCAGTTCTTGTAATGCTGAGTCATTGCGTCGAAATGATGAACGAGCCTGAGGATATATATCTGTTGCTTTCGGCAGGTTCCATAGTGGCAATGGGTGGGGCGAAGCGTCTATGAAGGCATAAACACATCTTTAGAGCCACGGCCGCAAGGGAATTGACATAACCTTAATAATTGACAGGGGATACGCAATTCGCTAGGATAACGGAGCATTTTACTAATACGCATGCAGCGGTGACGAACGCGAACGTCCACGGAGCACGGCGTATATACAGCAGGTGTGGGATATGTTGTTTACTGCCTGGCACTTTGCAGTGCAGGCCATCTTTCACAGCAGGGAGATGCGAGGCATGTCAGCTTACCAGCCAGAGACGTCCAAACCAAGGACTCGCGGATTTACTCTTGTCGAGCTGTTGGTGGTAATTGCGATCATCGGTGTGCTTGTGGCCTTGTTGCTGCCTGCCATTCAAGCTGCTCGAGAAGCGGCGCGAAGAAACACCTGCAAGAACAACCTGAAGCAGTTGGCGCTTGGTTGTTTGAATCATGAGAATACGGTGGGCTATTTTCCCTCGGGTGGTTGGGGAGAGAATTGGGTAGGCGACGCGGACAAAGGCAGTGGGAAAGATCAGCCCGGCAGTTGGCTATACAGTATTTTGCCCTATATGGAACAAGAGACGATGCATTCCTTGCCTACCGATGGCGATCCTGATGAGGTTACCGATCCTCAGTCGTTAGGTGCGAAAACGGTGATGGAGTCGACGATTGCTGCGATCAATTGCCCTTCGCGACGAACGGGCTTGTTTGCAGCGACTACCGATGCCAATGCCAAGAATGCCGGTAGCCTTGGTTCGGGGGGACCATCGCCGCCGCCATCGAGCCCCGTTTTGGGCGATCCTCCGGGGCCCGATCATGCTGCCCAGTACACAGGAGCATTTGTCGGGCGCAGCGACTATGCGGGCTGCTCGGGTGCATCTGGGATTCTCGAAGACAGATCGGGGCGCTATCCGGGTTTTGTGAATGGCGACACAGGCGAAACGGATACAGATGGACCAACGAGCATCCATACTAACGCCCGGTACCGACCGCTGGTTAGCAGTCCGACGGGGATTATGCTTGATGCGAGCGGCGCAGTAATCGGTCAAATGACGGGGGTGTTTTTTCAGACCAGCGAGATCGGGATCAATCATATCGCAGACGGTACTTCGAATACGTATCTTTGCGGTGAGAGGACGGTCACTACGGTCAACTACGAGGACGGCAAAGGGGAAGAGGACGAAAGAACTTGGCTCCACGGGAGCAGTTTCAACTCGCTGCGCAGTTCTTCCGAGCGACCGGTAAGAGATCCAACGGATTTTGAAGAGGGGGGAACCTTTGGCAGCGCGCATGCGAGCATCTGGCACATGGCTTTTTGCGATGGTTCGGTCCAAGGGCTCTCGTACGAGATTGATCATCAAGTGCACAATGCGAATGGCAATCGAGCGGATCAGTCGGTTACCAGCAACTGAACGAGCTACGAGTCGGTAGCTCTGACCGATCGAGGTGACCTCGGTTTTGCCGTGCTCCGTGTGACTGGGCGAGTACCGTAAGTCAGCCCGTTGGCTTCGGCGGGCGGGCTGGGCAGGCCTCCTTGACCCCCCTATGTGCGGCACTTAAGATGGTCGGTTGGCATCGGGAACGGCGGCTTGCCTCCCGATATTCGTAGTCCGTGCGCTGGTCGCATGTTCCCCCGTTTGGTGCTTGCTTGGCACCAGGTCGAATCCTCGGTGAAACGCGCGATTATCAGCGACATTCACGGCAACCTGGAAGCACTGCAGTCGGTGCTTGCGCATATTGCCGAGCAGAGTGTCGACGAGATTTTCTGCCTGGGCGATATCGTCGGCTACGGTCCTAATCCGTGCGAATGCCTCGACTTGGTGATTGATAAGTCTCAGGTCTCGCTGCTGGGCAATCATGATCAGGGGGCGATGTTCGATCCCGAGGGCTTCAACAGCGGGGCCGAGCGGGCGATTTTTTGGACGCGAGACCAGTTGGAGAATTCCCCCGGCAGCCGCGATCAGATCGATCGCCGCTGGGATTTTCTGGGGACGCTGCCTCGCGTGCACCGAGACGACCCCTGGCTCTATGTCCACGGGTCGCCGCGCAACCCGGTGAACGAATACGTTTTTCCAGAGGATATTTACAACCAGAAGAAGATGGAGAAGTTGTTCGGTTTGATCTCCAGAGGCTGCTTCCAGGGACATACGCATGTGCCGGGTGTCTTTCTCGAAAGTCTCGAGTTTATCACTCCCGATCAAGCCGGAAATGTGTTTACGGTCCGAGACGAGAAATTCATGATCAATGTTGGCTCGGTCGGGCAACCGCGCGATGGTGATCCGCGATCATGTTACGTAGTCCAGGAAGACAATCGAGTAACCTTCCATCGGGTGGAATACGATCCCAACGTCACCGCGGAGAAGATTTACAACACTCCCGATTTAGACGACTTTCTGGGAGACCGCATCAAGGAAGGACGATAGTCTATTTCGGATTGGAGATTGCAGAGTTCTCGTGGTTAGAACAATCTCTGTTGCGGACACTTGTTGATCTGGACTTTCCGAAATCCGCAATCCGAATTTGAAGGATCCCCCCTCGTGGAACAACGTCGAGTCGTCGCCTTTTTGGCAATCTCGGTCCTGGTACTCCTGCTCTTTGGCCCCAAGCAAAAGCCGTCGGAGCAAGCGGATGCGAAGAAGGCGCCTGCCCAGGCGGAAGAACGCGCGGAAGCAGCGGCAGACAAGCCGCCGGCGGAGAACCAGCCCAAGGCTCCCGTAGCGAAGCCGGCGGTTGACGAACCGGTCGAGGAGGTTGATCCCGAGTATGTCACCCTGGGCTCGGTAGCGAAAGATTCTCGCTATCGGGTGTTGGTGACTCTTACCAACCAGGGAGCCGGGGTGAGAAGGGTCGAGTTGGCGAGCCCCCGATATCGAGATCTCCACGATTTGCGAGGTTATCTAGGGCACCTGGAAACGGTCGCCGATCCGGCAGGGGGCCTGCGCGTGCAAGCGGTCGGTATTGGCACGCCGGCAGCGGAAGCGGGCTTGAAAGTGGGAGATCGTATCCTGGCGGCCAAAGGCGAAGCAGAGTTCAGCAAGCTTGCCGCGCCTGCGGAGCTTGCCAAGCTGCTTTCGCAGAAAAGGCCCGGCCAGCAGTTGGTGCTCCAGGTTGCGAGCGGCGGGGCTGAGCCAGACGATCGGACGGTCGTGCTGGGCCGACGCCCGTTGGAGATCATGCGCCCGGAGTCTGAAAACGTGGGCATGCGAACCGACAAGTTGCCAGCCGGTGTAACGGAACCGCCCTCCTTCTTATTTACATTGGAGCAGCTGGGTTCGGAAAAGATCAAAAGGTTGGCCGAGGAAGAGCTTCCTCTGCTCGGCGTCAAATCCTGGGACGTCCGGGCTGAACCCGAATTGGCTGGCGTAGCGCTGAGGGACAGCAATTGGGAGATCGAGGCTCGCGATGAGACCAGCGTCAGTTTTCGCAAGCGATTGCCCGAGCACTCGATAGAGGTGATCAAGCGATATCGGTTGGAGGAGGTGCCAGCAGATCAACTCTCGAATCAGGACTACCCGGGCTACGGGCTGAGCTTGGATATCGAGATTCGGAACTATGGCGAGCAGGAGTCGAGTCTGGTTTATCGGCTCGACGGACCGAACGGGTTGCCGACCGAGGGTTGGTGGTATGCGAACAAGATTAGCCGCAATTGGAGCGCCGGCGGCTTGCGAGATGTTGTTGCCCGTTACGAGGGGGGCAACACCGTGCAGGTGGGGCCCATTGATATTATCAAGGGTTCGGTAGAACCGATGCAGGGTCGGCCGTTGGCCTTTATTGGGGTGGACGCACAATATTTTTCGGCTGTGATGATGCCCAGCAAAGACTCGTTGAGCGACCAGTGGATCGACGAGGCGAGGATGGTGAGCCTGAGCGAGAAGCCGAATTCCAAGGAGGTCGGAACCCAGGGGCGGTTTGTGAACGTGACTTGCCGGTTGGTGAGCCAGCCCCTGAGGATCGAGGCCGGCAGCACGCTGAGTCATTCGTACCAGATCTTCACAGGTCCGAAGCGGCCTGATCTGCTGGCGAACTACTTTGCATCCGGTTCGAGTCGGTATTCGCTGGACGACCTGCTGTACTATGGCTGGTTCGGCGGCGTGGCGAAGCTGATGCTCTCGATCCTGCATTTCTTCTATCGCTTTGTCGGCAACTACGGCATTGCGATCATCATGCTTACCGTGCTCGTGCGGAGCTGCATGTTTCCGATCAGCCGCAAGCAAGCGCAGAGCATGGCCAAGATGCAAGAGCTCAAGCCAGAAATGGACAAGCTCAAAGAGAAGTACAAAAACGACATGCAGAAGCAGTCGCAGGCGATGCAGGAAATCTACAAGAAGCATAACATCAACCCGCTGGCGGGTTGCTTGCCAATGTTCATCCAGCTGCCGATTTTCTTAGGATTGTATCGAGCGTTGATGGTCGATGTCGAACTGCGGCAAGCTCCACTACTGGGCGGGGCAATTCGCTGGTGCTCGAATCTGGCGGCACCCGACATGTTTTTCGATTGGTCAGGGTTTATGCCTGAATTCATCACCAGCGGCATCGGCATTCTGGGGCTGGGGCCCTATTTGAATGTGCTGCCGCTGATAACCGTTTCGCTCTTTTTACTTCAGCAAAAGCTGTTTATGCCCGAGCCGGCCAACGAGCAGGCGGCGCTGCAGCAGAAGATCATGAAGTTCATGATGCTTTTCATGGGGTTGCTGTTCTTCAAAGTTGCCAGCGGCTTGTGTCTGTATTTCATTGCCTCGAGCATCTGGGGAATCGCCGAGCGTAAGTTGATTCCCAAGCCCGCCCCAGCGGGGCTTGCCGAGACAGAGGCAAAGTCCAGTGTCGCGGTTCGCGAAAGCAGCAATGGCCTGGCCAGGGGGTCGCGGCCGAAGAAGAAACCGAAGAAGAAACGTTGAACCGGCCGCCTGGCGGCTGGCTTCAGGTCAGTCTTCAGCGGTCGAGGGCGATGTCGATGGCGTACGACCCGAGCGATACTATTGCTGCCATAGGGACGGCCTCGCACGGGGCAGCGCGCGGCATGGTCCGGATGAGCGGTCCACAAGTCCTCGATTGCCTGGATCGGTGTTTTACGTGTGATGATAGCGAGCAGCGATTGGAAGCTGTCGATACCGCCTCGGTTCTGCCAGGCGAGTTCCACTCAGAATTGATCGGCGCACCGCTTCGCTGCGAATTGTTTCTCTGGCCCAGTGCTCGCAGTTATACCCGCCAGCCAGTCGCCGAATTGCACACCCTGGGCTCGCCGCCGCTGTTGGAAGCGATGTTGCAGGAAGTGTGCCAGTGCGGGGCCCGAGTGGCCGAGCCGGGTGAATTTACTCTGCGTGCCTTTCTCGCCGGGCGGCTAGATCTGACCCAGGCCGAAGCGGTGTTG
This sequence comes from Planctomycetales bacterium, assembly GCA_020427155.1. Taxonomy (GTDB): domain Bacteria; phylum Planctomycetota; class Planctomycetia; order Pirellulales; family Lacipirellulaceae; genus Bythopirellula. The sequence goes on from JAGQOW010000042.1 coordinate 14,036, forward strand.
GGAGTAATCGATGCCCGCGGCCAGCGGGACCTCGATACGGCTCTCTCACAATTGGCCGGAGGGCTGTCGCGGCCGCTGCTGGAGCTGCGCGAGCAGTTGGTTCAAATACTTGCCGAGCTAGAGGCGGGACTCGACTTTGCTGAGGAAGACATCCAGTTCATTGGGCAAAACGAGCTTAGCCGATTGCTCGGAGCAGCGAGGCAGACGGTAGCGGCCGCGCTGGGGCAAATGTCCGATCGAGCGGAATCGTCCGAAGTGCCGCGAGTCGCCTTGTTGGGCGCTCCGAACGTTGGCAAGAGCAGCCTGTTCAATTCGCTGGTGGAGAGCAGTCAGGCCGTTCCCTCGACGATTCGCTCGATCGTTTCGAGAAACGCGGGGACGACGCGCGACTATGTGACCGCCGTGGTTGATTTCGGAGGGCTGGTATGTGAACTGATCGATACGGCTGGAGACGACTTGGCAGTTGCTAGCGATTCGATCGATCACCTGGCGCAGGCCATGACCGACGAACAGCGGAAGCGTGCGGATTTGCGATTGCTTTGCATCGAAGCTGCCAATAGCGAACTCGTGGAAAACGCTCTCGCTGCCTTCAAAACCCAAGACGCCGAGGACCAATTGGTTGTTTTGACGAAGTCGGATACGGTAGCTAGGCCCATCATTACGACCGGTTCGGCGGTCGCCTGCAGCAGCCAGACCGGCGAAGGGCTGGACGCGGTGCGGCAGCAAATCGTGAGACTACTGCAACAGAATCGTGGCTACGACGGGAGTACCGTCGCAACCACCGCGGCTCGATGTGCTGAAAGTCTGCGACGTGCCGACGAAGCCTTGGAGCGATCGCTCGATCTCTGCTCGCGGCTCGGTGTTGAAGAACTGATCGCAGACGAGGTTCGCGAGGCCCTCTATCACTTGGGATGCGTCGTCGGCACCGTGTATACCGAGGATATTCTCGATCGGGTTTTCAGCCAATTCTGCATTGGCAAGTGACCGACAAGCCGACTTGGAAGCTGTCCCCGGGGCTGGAGACGACTTGAGAATAATCTGGTCGTATCGGTCCTTAACGATTGGTCCGCCTGATAAGGTCTTAGCACCCGCCGACCGGGCACCATTTCTCATGTACGAATGGTCGTTACGACGAAGATATCGGTAAGCTATCGAGAGCCCCGCCCTGCCGTTTCTCATTGTTTTGCCCTCGGATTCGCCTGCTGTTTGCCTCCCCCAAGCCGGGTAAGGTTTTCTTCAGAGCAATCCTAGCCAATCCTCCCTATGCCCATGCGTACTATGTCACTGCGTTCGACTTGCTGGATCTTGGTGTTCTGCAGTTTCGCGGTTCTGCGGACGTGGGGGGCTGACAGTTTGTGGCTTGACGCGGCCCGGCTGTCGATCACCAACCACGAGTTGCGTGGCCATGTCGAGGTATTGGCTGACGATATGCTCGAAGGCCGCGAGGCGGGCTCCCGAGGCGGGCATGCCGCCGCACGGTACTTAATGAAGCGGCTGGAAGAAGCCCGATTGCAGCCGGCAGGGCCCGGCGGCGCCTATACCCAGTCGTTTCAAGGTAGAAATCAGAATCTGCTGGCGAAGCTGGAAGGTGCTGATCCCCAGTTGCGTGGCGAATACATCGTGGTCGGCGCGCATTACGATCACGTCGGTTACGGTACTCGCCGCAATAGCTACGGCCCCTGGGGGTTCATTCACAACGGAGCCGATGACAATGCGAGCGGCGTGTCGGCATTGCTGGAAGTGATCGACGCCATGAGCCGGGGTGAATATCAACCTCGTCGCAGCATCCTGTTTTGTTTTTGGGACGGAGAAGAAAAGGGATTGCTGGGTTCGAAACATTGGAGCCGGCAGCCGACGGTGCCTCTGAGCGACGTGCGACTTGCAATCAATATCGACATGGTAGGACGCCTCGTAGACGGGCGCATCGAGGTAATGGGAACCCGCACGGGGGCCGGTCTGCGGCAACTCATGAGTTCGACACGGCTATCGACAGGCACGTGGCTGGACTACACCTGGGAGATCAAAGACAACAGCGACCACTGGACGTTTTTTCAAGCGAACATCCCATCGCTTTGTCTCCATACGGGCGTTCACGACGACTACCATCGCCCCAGCGACGATGTCGAGAAAATCAACTTCGAAGGAATGCAGGAAGTCAGCCGTTACCTGCTGGAACAACTTTGCGGCCTGGCCGACGCCGATCAGCTGCCCGTGTTTCGCTCGCTGTCGCGAGCCGAAACTCCGACGACTCAGCAACAGGTCGAAGTTCCCTTGCCGGCGATTCCCTCGCGCCTGGCATTTGCGTGGAAGTATCTTGCCGAGGAGCCCAATCAGGTGCTTGTCGAACGGGTCATCTTGGCTGCAGGTGCTGGCGAAGAGCAACTCATGGCGGGCGACCGGATCATTGCCGTCGAGGGGCGGCCGATTGTCTGCGAATCGCAATTGCCGGCGGCTGCGCTGGCAGGCGAAGCGGAACTCTCGCTCGAGGTGCTGCGGGCAGAGAGCGAAGAAGCTCGGTTGATTACCACCGCGCTCCGTGGGAGCCCCACCCGGCTCGGTCTTTCTTGGCGTGCCGATTCGGCGGAGCCAGGAGCCGTTTATGTGACTCGCGTCGTCCCGTACTCGCCGGCCGCGCGGGCCGGCTTGAAAACTCACGATCGCATCTATGCGCTCAGCGGCGAAACGTATGCCGATCAGCAGGAACTGTTCGACCGAGTGCAGGAGTTGCTAGAGACGGGCGCCGACAAGCTGCAGTTTCTGGTTGAATCGCGCGGCAACCTGCGAGAAGTGGCCGTGTCGCTGGAATTGCCTGGCACGACTAAGAACGATCCGACTCTCTAAGTTGGATTCGTATGCGGAAAGCAGCGGTCTGTTTGCTAGGGAAGCATCGTGAACGGCCTGTTACAAGCTGGCAAGAACGGGTTCGGCGTAATGAGAGTTGTTAGTGCGAACGTTGTGCACCAGGCGGATAAGCTCGCGTCGGCTGATGATGCCCACCAAACGGTTGTTGTCGACAACTGGATAGCGGCGGATCGAACGTTGGCAGAAGATGTCTGCCAACTCGGTTGCTGAAGTATTGGCATCGACAGTTTGAATATCCCGCGTCATATAGTGGTAGACCTGGTTCTTTTCGGTGAAGAAGTCATGGACGATGTCCAGCACGTCGAACTCGGTGATGACGCCAAGCAATTGGCCGGAAGAGTCGACCACGGGCAGGCCGCTGATTCCGTGGCGGAGCATGAGATCGATGGCGTGTTCGACGGTGTCGTCTGGATCAATGAAGACGACGTGGGAGGTCATGATATCTCGGACAGTCAGCATGGGTTACTCCGCAATGCAGGAGGAAGGTCGGGACCTGTTGAAAACCTAGCTTTTTCTGCCACGAGGTAGTGGAGGGCGGTGGAGAAGAGCGCAGAAAATAGGTGTTTTTGATCAATCGGCAATCGATTGCCCCGATGGCGCCGCCCCAACTGGCCAGTAGAGCACTAGGGCCGCCTGGGCGAGTATTCGCAGCAATCGGCGGGGCAGACATCGTGGCTAGGACCCATGGTTCCCAGAGCGAGGCGATTGGGTGCAGCGTTTATCCTCTCGACCAGCAATTCCCGGATCATTTGTACAAACCGGGGGTGATTGCCCGCGGTGGCGGCGCGGTGCATGGCGATGCCGAGGTCGTCGCAGAGCGCGCGGGCCTCGGTGTCGATGTCGTAAAGCACTTCGAGGTGGTCGGAAACAAACCCGATCGGTTGAACGACCAGGTGGCGTAATGGGCGATGGTGGTGCATTTCACGAATATGGTCGCAGACATCCGGCTCAAGCCATGGCTGTTGAGGAGGGCCGCTGCGGCTCTGATAAACGAGTTCCCAGGCGGCGTGGCCTGCGCCTTCGGCTACCAGGCTGCACGCTTCCTGCAGTTGAGCCACATACTGGCAATTCTCGGACATGCCGAGCGGAATGCTGTGTGCAGTAAACAACAGCGGCGTCTCATTGCGCTCGTCTACAGGAATGTTATTGAAGCACTCGCTAACTGCTTCGACGAGCGGTTCGATAAAGCCGGGGTGATTGTAAAAGGCGCGCAATTTGTCGACCTCGGGAGCGGAAACTCCAACTTCTGCTTGCGCGCGGGCAATATCTTCGCGGTATTGTCGGCAGCCGGAGTAGGAACTGTAGGCGCTGGTAAACAGCGCGATCGCGCGTCGTACCCCGTCGTCGGCCATCTGCCGGAGCGTGTCGGTGAGCAGCGGATGCCAGTTGCGGTTGCCCCAGTAGATCGGCAATTGTGGCCCATGCTCAGCAAATTCTTTTTCGAGCGCGCGGATCAGTTGGCGGTTCTGATCGTTGATGGGGCTGACTCCGCCGAATCGGAGGTAGTGTTCGGCCACCTCCAGCATGCGCTCGCGCGGTACGTTCTTTCCGCGAAGCACGTTTTCGAGAAAGGGAATAACGTCGTCGGGGCCTTCGGGACCGCCGAAAGAGACGAGCAGAAAAGCGTCGTATTGGCGAGGTGCAGTATTGCCGGTCATGCGATCGGATCAGGGGAGAAGTGCGATGACCAGTGACCCAAGGACTGATCGGGACTGGTTAGCAGATATCAAGCTCATTGGGACAACTCGATTTACCACGGCGTGGCTAATGAGCCCCCCGCTGCAATTGGATTTTGGCAGGAGAAAGCAAGCTGCAGCGGGGGCACAGGTTCATGGACCGCGCTGCCGTCAATAGAAGTGACCCCTACGGGACTCGAACCCGTGTTGCCGGCGTGAAAGGCCGGAGTCCTAGACCGCTAGACGAAGGGGCCCCGATACAGCGGGGCAGACAATGCCGACTCCGCGGAGGGTTCGCTGACGTTTAGCCCTATAGAGTTACGCCAACTGGCGACGAACGTCAAGACGGGCTCTCGAATAAGCAGGTGAGCAGAATTATGAGACCGATTTCAGGCGACTTCCGCGCGTCAATAGAGTGCGTAGTTGCTGAGGCGTGCCGTTCAAGTCAGCCAGAGAGAGAAGCGATCGCTGGGAAACAGAAAGCACAGGCTAGGGAATTACTGTGGCAATCCCTACTCCGCAGCCCCAGTAGTACCTGGTTCGCGAGGTTGTTCGCTGGACACCTGCTGGCTGCGACGAATTGCTTCGTACACTTCGTTGCGATGTACGGGCACTTCCTTGGGAGCCTCGATACCAAGACGCACCTTATCGCCGCGAATCTCCACTACAACGATCGTAATATCATCGTTGATGATAATGCTCTCGTTCTTTTTTCGCGATAAGACCAACATAAATCGATTCCTTCGTCTGCAGTGGCCAGTCACTCCCCTTAACCGGTGCCGGCCTCCGAACCCACTGCCTGCTTGAACCGATCTAAGCCTTTTCGATGCCAGTAGATAGGAACAGGCCAGGAACGTCACTTGACGTCCCTCAATCCACTCTACGTGGTCCCTGAGGAGAGTCAAGCAAAGCCGGTCGCCGGGGTGGTTGTTTTTTCGTGGGAATCGGCTGAATTAACACGGTATCTGGTCTCATGCACCCAGATTACCCGTTTCCCCAGAGGTGACACGAGCAGGATTGCTACCGGCCACTGAATTCGTAAAGTATTGTCTTAAAAGAACTTGCGAGACTCATCCGAAGTCGTTCCGATTTCCTTGGGAGTGTCAACCGTCGCGGCGAACGAGATTTGGCAAAAATGCTTGTATCGCTGGCAGGTTCTGCGGATTTTTCCTTTTCGAAGGCCTCAGCAGGGCACTTCGGAGCGTACTCGGCTGGCTGCCCCACCTGACTCTATGCGCTTTGAGGGTTCGGGTTGGCATGCCAGAGCCGTTGGCAGAGCGAGTCCCTTACGGATCATATCGAATGCCCTCGGTAAGCTAGGGAACTGGCCTTGAGCTTGCCAAAGTTCGGGGCTCTTCTCGGCTGACTTCATCGGATCAATACTTCTCGGTTGGATGCAACATTGTTCTTCGCCAACAAATGCGTAACAGAAAGGCACAAAGGCGGTTGCGGCAAAGTGCGAGCACTCTATAATCCACGTTTTGATTGACTGATGACAGTCATATTCCCTAGTTACACAACCGGTTTGCGCTTGGTACGCAGCCGCAAATGTACATAGCCGTGCACCCAACGACGGTCGGAAATACACGATACCGGCGTGAGTTGGCGGTGATAAGAGAGGATTACAATTCACGATGATCCGTCGGCTCAAACGAGTCTTTCCTTGGCTCGGCAACGTGGTCGAGGCCGTGTCTACGGTGGCCTACGGGATGTGGGTGACGCTGCGAACATGGTTTAAGACTTACAAGCCGCAGCGCAAGACGTTTACCGAGCATTTCGAGTATCCGGAACTACCGGTGCCCGTGGCAGCGAGATACCGCGGCTTCCATCGCTTTGACCTCACAACGTGCATTTCCTGCGATCAATGTGCCAAGGCTTGCCCGGTAGATTGTATTTACATTGGCAAGGAGCGAGTGGAGGGCAGCAAGGGTTTCAAGATCACGGGTTACACGATCGACTACAGCAAGTGCATGTTTTGTGCCCTGTGTGTTGAACCGTGCCCGGTGGATTGCATTTTCATGGGTGCAACTCACGATTTGAGTTGCTACAGCCGAGACGGCTGCATCGTAGATTTTTCCCGGTTGCCAATTGACGTGGCCTGGGGCCGATCGACGCTGAATCCGACGGCAGTAGCCCAATCGAAAGTAATTACCGAACCGGTCCACGGCGGACCAAATCAGTGAGAGAATGCCGGCAGCGTTATGCTGTAGCAAACATATAAGCCAGAATAACCCCTTACCCCCGACTCGTTCTCGATGGCAACTCCAACTGCAATAGTCGCTTACCTAGCGTTGTTTGCCGGCGTGGCAGGGCTCTTTTTGTTTGCCAATTTGCTGATTGGCAGGCTCACGCGGCCAAATCTTCCGAACGAAGAAAAGTTGGAAGTCTACGAGTGCGGGGAACCGGTAATCGGTTCCAGTTTTGTCCAGTTCGACTTGCGTTTTTACGTCGTGGCGCTGCTGTTCATCATATTTGACGTCGAAGTGGCGTTCTTTTTCCCGTGGGCAACGGTCTTTGGCAAGTCGGTTCAATTGACATCCCCCAACATGCAGCTCGTAGCGAGCGAGTTGGATGAATCGTCGGGGCAGGTCGTGTTGTCGGCGGCTGCGTCTCGCCGGCTACAAGAGCTCGGCGTAGCCAATCCAATTTTGCCAGAGGAATCTGCGGAGGGCCTGGCAGCAGGCGAGCAGGTTCAGCAGACCGCCCAGAGGATTGCCTTGACTTCGTTTGCAGACATTGCCGTGTTCTTTGCGGTGCTACTGGTAGGATTTGCTTACGTTTGGCGTCGTGGCGATTTGGATTGGGTGAGGGCAGTAAGCAGCCAACGCGGAGAGGTTGTCGAGCGGGCCCCTCCGCATAGTCCGGATCGTTTGCCTCGTTCCTCTGTTTCGGTGCTCTCGGCTTAGTTGGTTTGTTTCTCGACCCACGACCTCGGATTTCTGGTTTCTTTATATGAGTGGACAAACCCTTGTCGATCAGCTGAAGCAGAAGTTTGGCGACCTGATAACGGGCGCGAATTTAGATAACATCGATCCATGGATCGAGATTGCCCCTGGCGGGATTCTCGAAGTCTGCACGCATTTGCGCGACGAGCCAAGCCTTGCGTTTGATTATCTGAACAGTGTTACGGCGGTCGACTATCTTCATGCCGATGAGAAAAAGGCGGCCAAAGCTTCTTGGGAGCCGCATCTCGAACTGGTTTATCATCTGTTCAGTATGCAGCACAAGCATAGCCTGGTGTTGAAAGTGATGTTGCCCCGATGGCAGGACGAGCAGCCGGGCCGATTGCCCGAGGTGGCTTCTGTGTCGAGTGTCTGGAGTACGGCAGACTGGCACGAGCGCGAGGTGTACGATTTGATGGGGGTCCAGTTTACGGGCCATCCCAATCTGACGCGGATTCTTTGCCCAGAAGACTGGGTCGGTCATCCGCTGCGGAAAGACTATGAAATGCCGCTGGAGTATCATGGTATCCGAGGGCGATAGCGATTCTCCAGGTGGCGTGTCAGCGATAGTGGTCAGACCAAGTAGTTTTTTTCGATCTTTGTGACAGGTCAGTATGAGCGCAACAATTGACGATCCGCGCGTAATCGAATTCGACGTTCGCACGGATGAAATGCTGGTCAACATGGGACCGCAGCATCCCAGTACACATGGGGTGCTTCGATTGGTATTGCGTACCGATGGCGAAATCGTATCGGAGGTAACCCCGCATATTGGCTATTTGCACCGTTGTGCTGAGAAGATTGGCGAGAACCTGACTCCTCGGCAGTGGATTCCCTACACCGACCGCATGGATTATCTGGCCGCCATGAATATGAATCTGGGCTGGGCGCTTGCGGTCGAGAAACTGCTGAAGTACGAACCGCCCGAGCGAGGCCGACACTTGCGGGTGATTATTGCTGAGCTTGGGCGGATTGCCAGCCATTTGGTGGGTATGGGGGCGTATGGCCTCGATCTTGGTTCGTTTAGCCCTTTTCTCTACGCCTTTCGCGAAAGAGAGAAGATTCTCGATCTGTTCGAGGAGGCCTGTGGCGCCCGGCTGACCTACAGCTACTTGACCGTCGGAGGGGCGACGGCCGATTTGCCGGCCGGTTGGCTCGATCGTTGCGAGCAATTTCTCGATCAATTGCTGCCAATCATTCAAGAGTATCATACGCTGCTTACGAGCAATGCGATCTTCATCAAGCGTACCGCAGGCATTGGCACCATGTCGCGCGAAATGGCGATCGACTATGGCACGAGTGGCCCAGTGCTGCGAGGCAGCGGTGTGGACCACGACTTGCGTCGCGACGGCGAAGAGATCTATACGGCCATGTACGACGGCTATGCGTTTGAGGTCGTTGTCGAGAAGGATGGCCATTACCCACAAGATCACGACTATCCGCCTGTTCCTCAAGAAGCCGAACTGGGCGACTGTTGGCACCGTTTCTATGTGCGAATGCTGGAGGTAATGCAGTCGATCGATTTGGTGCGTCAAGGGATCGACTGCTATCGAACGACCAGCGGGAGCCACGGCGAGCCGATGAAGCTGACCCAGAAGCTGCCGGCCGGTGAGGTCTATCTCGAGACCGAAGCGCCGCGAGGTCAAATGGGTTTTTATCTGGTAAGCGATGGAGATTCGATTCCCTGGAGAGTGCGAGCGCGGAGCAGTTCGTTCTGTAATCTTTCGGTGACTGGTCCGCTGTGTGCAGGATGCCTTATCGCCGACGTACCTGCTATTGTAGGTTCGCTCGACATTGTGATGGGAGAGATCGATCGCTAGGACGCGCTGATTGGTCCGGCATGCCGATGGGGGACAGGCAGTTCTGCGCGGCGTCGATACGGCTGCCTGATGAAACCCTCCTTCTATACACGTTTTCACCTCGGCATCTTTGCCTTCTTTCTTTTTACGGCCCCGCTGATTGTCATGAGCGCCAAGCGGGCCGTGGACCATAGCTCGACCCGGGTTACCGATTGGTTGCCTGAATCTTTTAGCGAGACGCAGAGACTCCACTGGTTTCAGGAGCACTTCGTTTCTGACGATCTGCTTGTCGTCAGCTGGGAGGGTTGTCGTTTCGACGACCCTCGACTGCCCGCGCTGGCGGAAGAATTGCGCAAGCCCGTGGATCTCGGAGACGAGCAGCAACTCGTCTTGAGCCGGCAGATCTATACGGGGCCCGAGGTGCTCGAACAGTTGCAGGCGGAGCCTCTGGAACTGTCGCGTGGTGCAGCGCTACTGCGTCTGGAAGGTTGGCTTACCGGCAAAGATCGGCAAACTACCGGACTGGTGCTGTTGCTTACCGAAGATGGTTGGACGCATCGTCACTTCTTGATTGAACATATCTACGATTGCGCTGCAAGGACCGCAGGTCTCGATCGAGAATCGGTTCATCTTGGGGGTACGACCGCGGATTCAGTCGCGGTCGATACTGCCAGCCAGCAGGGGCTGCAGTTGATGATGAGCTTGTGTTACCTGGTCGGCTGCACGCTGATGTGCTTTATGTTTCGCAGCCTGGTGCTGACCGTGACGATCTTCATTACTGCTCTCTATTGTCAGCAGATGAGCCTGGCGATCGTTGAGTATTCCGGCGGGCATGTCGATAGCGTCATGCTCATGATTCCCTCGCTGCTCTATGTTCTGACCATTTCGGCGGGAGTTCATCTGGCAAATTACTATCGTGACATCGTCGAGGAACAGGGACATGTCAACGCACCTCTGCAGGCGGTCCGCCATGCCTGGCTGCCGTGCTGTTTGGCTTCGGCGACGACTGCCCTGGGGCTCGGTTCCCTGGGAGTGAGTTTTCTGATACCGGTCCGGAATTTCGGCATTTATGCGGCAGTTGGAGTGTTGCTCTCTACGGGGGTCGTGTTTGTGTTGATGCCAGCGATCCTGGAGCGGTTTCCCTCGAGTCGCAGCTACAGAGATGGCGAGGCTGCTACGCGTCGGTCAATGGCTTCCGATTGGAAATGGTTGGTGAATTGGGTGTCGTTGCGGTCGACTTGGATCATGCTCTTCTCCGCAGTAGGCCTGGCCGTGAGTGCGTGGGGGGTTTCACAGATTCGCGCGGGGGCGCGTATCCATGATCTGTTTACCGATGGGTCGAAGATTCTGCGCGACTACGATTGGTTGGAAGACCATATTGGCCCCTTGGTTCCATTGGAAGTGGTACTGAGGTTTCCAAAACAGGGGGGTCAGAGTTCGGCAACGATCGTGGATTCGCTGCGCGTCGTAGGAGTCGTCCATGCGGTGCTCGAACAGCAAAAGGGAATTGGCGTGGTGGTCTCGCCGCTCAACTTTTCGCCTCGAATCCGCCGTCGCGGCAGCGCAGCCGAAGACGTTTCTCGCGAAGCATTGCTAAACAAGCAATTAGAGAAGAATCGATTTCGATTCGTTGAGATGGCTTTACTGAGAGACACTTCCACCGAAGAACTATGGCGCGTGAGCGCGCGGGCTTATGCGGGGCAGGCGACTGAGTATTCAGCGCTGTTGGATGGCTTGCGCGAGGTCGTCGACCCCGTGCTTCAGCGCAGCGCCGAAGTTGGAATAGCAGAAGTACAAGCCGTGTACTGTGGCGGAGTGCCGCTGGTCCAGAAGGCTCAGGAGCAGATGATTCGCGATTTGATTAACAGCTTTGTGCTCGCATTTGGATTGATTCTGGCCATGATGATTGGGATGGCGGCGATTAGTTTGGCAGGAGAGTTTTCGCAGGCTTCCTGCCGTTTCGAGAAGCTAGGGTTTTTCTCACGTTCTGTTCTGGCGGGGCTGATTTCGATGATTCCAAACATATTGCCTTGTATCTTGGTGCTGGGTGGAATGGGGCTTCTCGGCGTACCGCTCGAAATCGGGTCGATAATGACAGCGAGCGTAGCCTTGGGAATAGCGGTCGATGACACGCTGCATTTCCTTACCTGGTTTCGCCGCGGATTGGCGGACGGGCAATCCAGGGACGAGGCAGTCCGGTTTGCTTTTGCGCGCTGCGCGACTGCGATGACACAGACTTCATTGATCTGCGGGCTGGGATTGCTGGCGTTTGGCCTGAGCGCATTTGTGCCGATATCTCGGTTTGCGTGGGTGATGTTTGCCATGCTGATGGCAGCGCTGATTGCCGATTTAGTGGTCTTGCCCGCGCTGCTGCTCGGGCCGTTGGGCTCGATGTTCGAGACACGTAGAAGTCGTGAATCGGGCAGCTGAAGCCGGCCAGGTTAGGGTCTCCTGTTCAGCGAGATCGCCTCATCCAGGAGGTCTCTGGATGCTTGATTTGGCCCATTGGGTCAATTAAAATTAACAGTTTGTACGGGCCCATTGCAGCCCGGACCACAGCACCTGCCCAGCAGATTTCCAACTGCAATCTGAGTTTCACACCGTGGCTGACTACACCCTCCTGACAGGCTCTACGGGGCTACTAGGACGCTATCTGTTGCGCGATCTCCTGCTTGCCGGGCAGCGCGTGGTGGTGGTAGCCAGACCGACTTCCAGGGAGAGCGTTTCGCAGCGAATCGAGTCGATTCTCCAGCCTTTTGAAGCCGAACTAGGAGTGCTGCTGCCTCGGCCTGTCTGTTTTGCCGGGAACATCTGCGAAGAGTTCCTGGGCTTGGATGACGTTCCGCGGCAGTGGATCGCCGAGCACTGCTCGTCGGTACTGCATAGTGCCGCGGCACTGAAGTTTCACGAAGAGGGCGATGGAGAGCCGTGGCAGACGAACGTCGGCGGCACGCGCAATGTGCTCGAATTGTGTCGAGATACAGGCATCAAGAAAATGCACTATGTCTCGACGGCCTACGTTTGCGGTCTGCGCGAGGATCGCATCTTGGAAGACAACCTCGATGTTGGGCAAGCATTTCGTAATGACTACGAAAAGAGCAAGCTCGAAGCTGAAACTATGGTGCGCGAGGATTCGTGCTTGGAAGAAGTCACGGTTTATCGTCCCGCGGTAATCGCTGGAGACTCGCAGACCGGGTATACGAATACCTATCATGGCTTGTTCATGTACTTGAAGCTAATGTGTGTCTTGGCGCGCAATACCGAGCCCGGTCCCGACGGGGTAAGGCATACTCCGCTCCAGTTGAGCATCACCGGAGATGAGCCCCGCAACGTCGTCCCAGTCGACTGGACCTCGGCCGTAATATGCCGATTGTTTCTGGACTCTCAAGCCCATGGCCGGACTTTTCACCTGGCTCCGGATGTCCGCCTGACCGCCCGCCAGATGATTGAGGCCGGATATAGCTACTTCAATTCGTATGGAGTCGAGTTTCTAGGACCGGCCAAGGCTGGTCCGGATAACCTCATGGAACGAGACGCCTTCGACAATTCGACCATGTATCGGGCGTATGAAGACAGCGATCCAGAATTTGATACAAGTAACGTAAAACAGTTTGCCGGCGATTTGCCGTGCCCTGAAATCGACGAGGCGATGCTGCATCGTTTTATGAGATATGGCGAGGAAGACCGCTGGGGTAAGCGACGCCAGAAGCCGGCCAAGGTGCCGTTTGAGGTCGGTGAGTATCTCGAAGACTTGCTTGATCAAGACCCACCGGTTGGTAGTGAAGAAACATCGGTCGGGCTGGATATTTGGGGAGCCGGCGGCGGCCAATGGACCGTCGTGATCGGCAATGGGAAACGGCTTGTCGCCCTCGAGCAGGGGATCCAATCTACCGTCGATGCTCAGTGGCAGACGACTTCCCAGGAGTTTGCCGACTACGCGAAGGGAGCTGCGCCAATATCGGAGGCCAGGATTGCTGACCAACTCGAGATGCAGCAGGGGGAGTCAAGCAAAGCTCTGGTTGCCAACGCAATCGCATTTGGTTGTTTCCCTGATTGCGTAGGAAGCACGCGATGTGGCTGAGCCGAAGTACCGAACCGTTTGCGGATGACTAGATACAATATGTTTCGTCTGCTATTGCCTGGTAATTCGAACGATTACTAAGCAATAGCATCTTCGATTGACCCGCCCTGGTCCGGACGCTTGTGCTAGCTCGTGAGTATCGAGCGCCAGAGTAGTTTTGGCTTAGTGATGGGATACTTCTTGTTGTTTACCGAACAGAAAGCAAACCCTAGCAGCCATGGCATGTGTACTAGTCACCGGAGGGGCGGGATTCATCGGCAGTTGCTTTGCCTCGATGTGGCTTGCTGAACCGTCCGCAGCGGTCGTCGTACTCGATAAGCTCACCTACGCCGGCAGTCGGGAGAATCTTGCTGCGCTGCAGGGCAACTCGCGTTTTCAGTTTGTCGAAGGCGATATTGGCGATCGCAGCACCCTGACGAAGGTGCTGGAGGAGTTTCACCCTTCAGCCATTTTCAATTTCGCCGCTGAGAGCCATGTGGATCGTTCTATCGATTCACCAGAAGAGTTTCTGCAGACCAACGTGGTAGGTACTGTCCGACTGCTCGCCGCGGCCCTTTCGTACTGGCGCAAGCTACCGGACGAAGAGGGCAAGCATTTCCGGTTCTTGCATGTGTCGACAGACGAGGTCTATGGCTCGCTCGGAATCACGGGGGCATTCACAGAAGACCATCCTTACCACCCCAACTCGCCTTACGCAGCCTCGAAAGCTTCCTCAGACCACTTTGTCAGGGCATATCATCAAACGTATGGTTTACCGGCGATCATAACCAATTGCTCTAACAACTACGGCCCTCGCCAACTGCCGGAAAAGCTGATTCCGTTGATGGTACTCAATGCTCTGGAAGGAAAACGATTGCCAGTTTATGGCGACGGGCTCAACGTGCGCGACTGGCTGTATGTAGAAGATCATTGCCAGGCGCTGCGACTGGTGCATGCGCAGGGTCGAGTGGGAGAGGTCTACAATATCGGCGGCCGATGCGAATGTACGAACCTGGAGTTGGTAGGCACGATCTGCGACATCGTAGATCGGCTATGCCCAGGGTTGCCACACGCGCCCTGCCGGAATCTGATAGAGTTCGTCGAAGACCGTCCAGGGCACGATCGGCGTTATGCGATCGATAGTTCGAAGTTGCAGGACGAACTTGGCTGGCAGCCGAGGTGCGATTTCCAAGCGGGGCTGGAGCGTACCGTGCAGTGGTATCTCGACAATCCGACTTGGGTAGAGCATCGTATGAACGATGCCTCGTCGCGCCAACGGCTCGGACTGGGCGGAGGAACGAATGGCTGAGTGGCAAGCGGACTCCAAGATTTGTAAGAAAGGCATTGTCCTGGCCGGCGGTTCGGGGACGCGGCTGCATCCGCTGACGCGCACCGTCAACAAACATCTGTTGGCCGTCTACGACAAGCCAATGATCTTCTATCCCTTGTCGACGCTCATGCTCACGGGGATCCGCGATGTGCTGATTATTTCGACTCCCGATGATTTGCCGCTGTTCCACCGTTTGTTGGGCGATGGGAGCTCGTTGGGCATGTCGTTACGCTACGCGATTCAGCCACAGCCTAACGGTATCGCCGCAGCATTCGAAATTGGCCGAGATTTTATTGGCAGCGATCATGTGGCGCTGATCCTTGGCGATAACATCTTCTACGGCCAAGGAATGCAGCCGTTGCTGGCCGAGGCGGGTTCGCGAAACGAAGGGGCGACCGTTTTTGCCTATCCCGTGCGAGACCCGAGTCGCTTCGGAGTCGTCGAGTTGGGCAATGGCGGCCAGGTGCTTTCCTTGGAGGAAAAACCAGCAAAGCCAAAGTCGAATCTCGCAGTCGTCGGCCTGTATTTCTACGACAACCAGGTCGTCGAAATCGCCAGCAGTCTTCAGCCTTCTGCCCGTGGCGAATTGGAAATTACCGACGTTCACCACGAGTACCTGCGACGCGGGCAGTTGCATTGCCAGAATTTCGGGCGCGGGTTTGCCTGGCTCGACACGGGGACGTTTCAGTCGATGCTCGAAGCAGGCAGCTTTATTGCCACGATAGAGAACCGGCAGGGGCTGAAAATCGCGTGTCTCGAAGAGATTGCCTACTTAAAGGGCTTCATCACAGCGAGCCAGGTAGAGCAAATCGCCGAGGAACTGCAAAACGACTATGGACGCTACCTGCTTGCGCGGATCAACGAAAGCTCACCCCAGGTTCGAAAATAGCGGTCTTCGACAAATGTCCATGATTCCCAGAGGATTCGAGAACAAGCTCCGATGAAATCCAGCGCGAGTCAAACTGTTTATCACGAGGGACCGATCGAGGGGGTAGTTACCCGACCGCTAGAACGGTACGACGACTCGCGCGGCTGGCTCGTCGAGCTTTATCGAGACGACGAACTGCCTCGCGAGCACATTCCGCGCATGTCCTACCTGTGTGAAACGCTGCCAGGACACGCACGGGGGCCGCACGAACACTATCAGCAGAGCGATCTTTTCGCTTTCGTGGGGCCAGGCGATCTGGATTTGTATCTTTGGGATGCGCGCGAAGGATCTGCGACCTATGGCAATCGCCAGAAGCTCACGGTCGGCAGTTCGAATCGTCAATTCGTGATCGTTCCTCCCGGGGTGGTTCACGCCTTCAAGAACTCCGGAGAATCGCCAGCCTGGGCGTTCAACGCACCGAACGTCTTGTACGCGGGCGAAGGCAAACAGGGCGAGGTTGACGAGATTCGCCACGAGGACGATCCCGATTGCCCCTTTGTGATGGATTGAGTGAGTGCAGCGAACGGTTGCCGGCAAAACCAACAGACCAGACGATAGCTCAGAGAACCAAACATGATTCCCGTACTACGGCCAACCATTGATCAGCAGACGAAGGAAGACCTCCTCAAGACGCTTGATAGCGGCTGGTGGGGAAATGGTCCTAAGACGGCAGAATTTGAAAATCGATTTGCCGAGAAAGTGGGTTCCCAGTATGCACTGGCCACTTCTTCGGGAACGGCCGCACTGGATCTCTGCTTGAAAGCCCACGGCATTCGGGGCGGAGAGTTGATCACGACTCCCATGACGTTTGCCGCCGATGCAGCGGTTGGCGAATGGAACGGCATGGAAGTGACATTCGCCGATATCGAGGAAGAGTCGCTTTGCCTCGATCCGGCAGCAGTGGAAATAACTCCTGAAACGCGGGCGATCATCGTTGTGAACTCGCACGGCAGGCTAGCCAATGTCAAGGCGCTAAGAGAGAAGTTCGACGGCCTGATTGTCGAAGACAACGCCCACGCGATGTTTACTCCAGGTGTTTGTCAGCATAGCGACATCGCGATGTGGAGCTTTCACGCGGTCAAGAATCTTCCGGTCGGCGATGGCGGCATGGTAACGACTGACGACGAGGAGATCTATCACAGGCTCAAGTCTCTCAGCTGGTTCGGCATCAAGACCAATAGCTACGAGCGAACCACTTCCAAGAAGTACAATTGGGACTACGACATTGAGACTGGAGATGGCATTAAAGGTTACATGAACGACGTGACGGCGACGATCGCCTTGGGACAGTTGAGGAGAATCGAAGAACTGAACGCGCATCGACGGGCCATCCAGTCGAAGTACAACGAAGCGTTTCGAGAGATCCCGCAGATCACTCTGCCGGCCTACTCGCATACGGTTCAGTACTACACGATGCGTTGTCCCGACCGGGATGCGCTGGGCGATTATTTGGCCGGCAAGGAGATAGCTACCTCGCTGCACTATAAGCCGCTTTCGGAAATGAGTTACTGGAAAAAGTGCGTGAAGCGGCCGTTGCCGGTGACCGATCGCGTCTGGCGAGAACTCATTTCGCTGCCGGTTCACGGGGCCTTAACTTGGGAACAGGTGGATCTGATCATCAACTCGGTAAGAGAGTTTTTCACCGGAAAGGCCGGATAAGCCCTGCGGCCTGGCCCGAGGTGATTAGCGAGCAGTTGCAGTCAGAGAGATTTGCCTTGCGTATTCTTTTTACACCGAACGGAACTTACGGCGATATTCATCCCTACTTGGGAATCGCTGAGCGTTTGAAAGCTCGCGGTCACGAGGTATTGTTTCTTTGCAACCCGTTCTTTGCCGAGCTGATCGAGGGTTGTGGATTCGGGTTCGTGGCGCTTCGTACCAGGGAAGAGCTGAAAGAGTATTGGGATCATCCCGATATGTGGAGCCGGCTGAATTACTACAAAATCTCGTTGGACTATTGCGGCTTGCGGCCCATGCGCGAGATGTACCAGGCGATTGCAGAGCACTATGTGCCCGGCGAAACAGTTGTCGGAGGTCCCGCCTGGTCGTTTGGCGCCAGGATAGCTCAGGAACGGTTAAACGTGCCGCTGGCGACGATTCACCTGGAGCCGTTTTGGATTCGCAGCCTGTATCGAACTGCCGTCATGCCGCCGCCGATGGTGACGGGAGATTGGGTCTCGAAAACGGCGAAACGCATGCAATTTTGGATCGCCGATCGGTTTTTCACCGATCGGTTTCTTGCGCGCCCGTTGAATGCCTTTCGGGCCGAGCTCGGATTGGCCCCGGCAAGTCGATTTCTCAAATCCTGGTGGCACTCGCCGCAGCGAGTGATCGGTTTATTTCCCGAGTGGTTCTTCCCGCCGCAACCGGATTGGCCTTCGCAAACGCGTTTGACAGGTTTTCCTATTTGGGATCAAGCGTCAGTCCGAGAAATGCCAACGGAGGTGGCCGAGTTTCTTGATGCAGGTTCGCCGCCAATCGCTTTTACGCCCGGGTCGGGCAATTCGCAGGCGGAAGCCTTTTTCGCAGCCGCGGCCTATGCCTGCCAGGCGACTGGGCAGCGAGGGTTGTTGCTCACCAGTTATCCCGAAACCGTTTCCAAGAACCTCCCCGACGGGGTGCGGCAATTCTCCTATGTGCCTTTTAGCCAACTCCTGCCGCGAGCAGCTGCGCTGGTGCATCATGCTGGTACAGGTACCGCAGCGCTGTGCATGCGAGCAGGGCTTCCGCAGATTGTGATGCCCATGGCTTACGATCAGCCCGATTTTGCTGACTGCCTCGTGCGGCTGGGGGTCGCAAAGCTACTGAAGCCGAGACACTTCACTGGGCCCAGGCTCGCAAAGATGATCGATCAGTTGTTTTCTTCCGATCAGATTGCCGCCGGCTGCCGTGCTGCTCAGGAAAAAATGCGCGGGGCAGATCCTATCGAGCAGATCTGTGATTTGCTGATCGAAACTGCGAGCGGGGAATCTTCCAATGGAAGTTCCTGACAGTTGTGAACTCTCCCGCTTCTAGAGCGAGACAGTTTGTTCGGTGGGTTGCTCGGCGCAATACGGCCTGTATTCCTGCATCTCTATTTGCCAGGGACCGTTGACCCGGTAGGAGATTCCTCGCCAAACCGTGGAGCGAAGGGTCAATGAAGATGCGAGGGCAGCAGCGTAGACAACTTGAGTGACAGGCATGATAGCCAGGCATTTGAGTTTGCCCAGCAGAGGGAGCCACTTCGAAGGTTCGCCACGCGAGTCGGCGATTTTCTGTACCGCAAGTTCCATCGGCACCAGCAGCACGGCGACAGACACTTCGTAAAGCAGCAATGCGGCGCCTGCCCAGGTAGCCGCTTGAGGGTTGCCGGTAGCCAGTGCAGCGACGAACCCGACCAACGCTGCCAGCGGGAGGAGCGTCGACCAAATGCCATGACCGATGACCGCCGGCCAGGCAGGATGGTAGAGCCGCGCAGTGAGCAGTTGCCGCCGGACCCAGCGGAAGAAACCGCCCAAATCACAGCTCTCGCGGTTGATCATCATCAGCGAGGGGACGAAGGCCACGCGCAGACCGACTCGCTTCAAGACGCCGAACAGCATAGTGTCTTCGCAAAAGGCCTGGCCCCATTTTTCGAGCACATCGGTTTCTCGAAATACACGGGTCTTGACCGCCAGCGTCCCTCCCCAGGCGACATGGTACCAGTACATCTGCACGATTGCGGCTGCATTCCAAGTGTAGCGAACCAGCGCACCGACCGACGGCTTGCCGGGCATGTACCAGCGATTGCCAGTGGCGGCCCCGACTTGCTCGTCTTGCAGCGCAGTGGCCAGTTCGCGGAGCCAGGTCGGGTGGGCAATTGTGTCGGCGTCGAGTTGGGCCACGAACTCGTAGCTGTCGTCGAGCGACTGGACTACTTGGAGCAACGAACTGCACTTCAAACTGCAATCGGGCCGTTTTTGCTGAAGGACTTCCACGGCGACGTTTGTTGCTCCCGCTGCCTCGACCGCTCGCTGGACGATCGGGTGCGTGGGGTCGCCCTCGTGGTCGATGATTACCCGGATGTCAAAGTCGGGATAATCTTGCCCCAGCAACCCCGCCAAACAGTCGGCGAGGAAGGGATCGCCGCCGCGCAGGCAGAGGATGACGGCCGCTTTAGGGACCTGTTGGTCCGAAATTAGCATGGGACGCTTTTTTCGCAGCGCAGCCACAAATCCCAGTACCAAGCAAGCCTGCCCAACGATCAGCAGGACGACAAAAATGAATAGTACGAAAGTAAGCTCGGTCACGCAGTTACCGCAGAAGTGAGGAAGACCCAAATTGGGCAAGTTGGAGCGGGCCCAATGTGGCCTATTGTAATTGGTTTTGGCCTACAAAAAGGGGCAATCTTTGGCTGCGGGGGTATACAGTGAGAGGGCCTTGTGCAATATTTCACAATCTTAATCGGCAGCACACGCAGCAGCCTGCGAAAGTACATCTTGGGTTCATATTGCCAGTTCCCGCTAGGGTCGTCCGGCCCGGCTGGGAGGAACAGGCGGTATCGGCTCGGGCGGGTTTGAGGAAGAACCACAAGTGGCCCAGTTTCTGCTCGAATTTACGATATTCGGATTCCACGTTTGCCCCTGGCCCTGGTTGGCTTATACGATCGCCGGCGTGGTTCACGTCGCGTTGATTCTCAATCTCGTGGCCGTCGGCGCCCTGGTTTTCATTTGGCTGGAGCGGAAGATCTCAGGCCGAATTCAAGATCGACTTGGCCCGACGCGGGTAGGGGGTAAGTTCGGCTGGCTGCAATGCCTGGCTGACGGTCTGAAACTACTCACCAAGGAGGATCTTAGGCCCGAGGGCTCTGACAGGCTGCTATTCAAGATCGCCCCCTACGTTAGTTTCTGCGCTTCGATCGCGGCATTTATTGCCATTCCTTTTGTCGGCGGCGAGTATCCTTGGGTCGCTCAACATCTCAACACTGGTGTGTTCTTCATGTTGGCGGTGTTGGGGTTGGAAGTGTTCGGCGTGATTCTGGCCGGATATTCATCGGCCTCGAAATGGTCCTTGTTCGGTGCAATGCGTGAAGCGACGCAGGTGGTGACCTACGAAGTGCCGCTGGGCATGTGCGTTGTGGTGCCGGTGCTGATCGCCGGCTCGATGGATCTGGTGGTGATCGGGGATCGTCAGGCAGGTTGGTTTACCAATTGGCTGATTTTTCACGATCCGTTCACTTTTATCACTTTCTGGGTGTACTTCACCTGTGCCATGGCAAGCGTCAATCGCGCTCCCTTCGACTTGGCCGAAGCTGAGAGTGAATTGGTGGCTGGCTTTCATACGGAGTACTCCGGTCTGCGATGGAGCTTCTTTTTCATGGCCGAATATGGCTCCATGTTATCGGTAAGCATTTTGGCCTCGATCTTGTTCCTGGGCGGTTGGCACGGTCCGGTGCCGATCACTTCGATCCTGGGCCTGTCGGCCGATAGCGGTCCGCTGCTTGGCTATCTTGTCAAACTTGTCGGCTTGGGCAACGTTTTGCTCAAGGGGGTCCTGGGAGTCTGCGTCATGATCTGGGTCCGCTGGACGCTTCCTCGTCTGCGAATTGATCAAGTCATGACTACCTGCCTGAAGTACTGCACGCCGATTGCGGCAGTCATGTTTTTGGGAGCAACTTACTGGCAATACCGCCTGCCGCATCGGAACTTTTTTGGCGCGACCCGAGTACCCGCGGCCGTGTATGAGATTTCCGAAGGGTGGGAGCGGGACATCGATAAGCCTGCGGCAGAGGATCAACTTGCTGCGACCCCGCAGGTTGCTGCTAAGCCTAGTTATGCCGTGGCAGCGAATGTTGCCCAGGCCACAGCGGCTACGAAGTCGGGGGGAAGTCCGTGATGGAAGGAATCTATTGGCCCTCGTTCTTCTTTTTGCTCTTTA
>JAGQOW010000438.1 GCA_020427155.1 Planctomycetales bacterium
AGATCGATCAGCTCTTTTACGCTGGCGTACGAAGACGACTCGCTCATGTTCGAGATGCCTTCGTTATAGTAAGTCGCTGCTAAATGACGATGATGCGCCGACCCCGGCACGTGATCATGGAGTAAATCTACAAGCTCCGTAGTAATAGAGCGTACGCGATAGTTATCGTCTAACTCGATGTGGATGCCGCTACGGGTTCGAGAGAAGCGACCGAGTATCTCCAAGAGCTCGTCCCGGTATGAAGCCAACGCAGCCATGATCTCGTCTGGGGTCATATTGAAATCTAACGCCACGATGAGCCGCACTTGATGGCGACGACTGGAGCGGCAGCGAAAGGAGGAGCGGTCCAGTGTCGGCCTCGATCGTGATGTTAGATTTCAACTTCTTGCGAAGCGCGACTAGCCCGGAAGCCATAAGGAACGCCGCCGGCGGTAGTGGTACCGGGGTGGAAACGAAAGCACCGCCCTCAAGTGTTGCCCGGTTTAGGCCGTATTCCCCGACGACCACGCCAGACGCATTGATTCCACGTGCGAATGTGCCCCACGCCCCAGGCACGGCAAATGACTGATAGGTTGCGCCGTCGTAGGTAAAGGCAGTGTAGTTGCCGACAGCGTCGCCATAATGGCCGGTAATTAGCCCTGTGTTCGAAATGTCGCTGTAATTCGTAAAGCTGGCGCCCGCGAACGTTTCCAGATCGAAAATGAAGGCTGCCGATGCGGACTGACACAGAAGGACGAAGAAGAGAAAGCTTGAGACTTCACGGCTGATCATTACTACGGTCCCATTTAAATCTAACGCCCTGTTAACCTGCGCTTGACGGCGACTGACCGGAGCGGCAGCGCAGGGAAGGAGCGGTCAAGCGTCAGGTTCAACAGGATGTTAGATGTGTGCTGCATTCAACAATCTCTGATTACTGTTCGTCCATGCCGAAGGGCCTCTTCGAGTCCGCTGCGACAATTTCCGAACTGCCTACTGGAAAGGCGTTAGGTCGTCGAATTGTCGTTGCTTTGAGTTCTTGATTTTGCGTGGTCCTCGACCCGTGTTTCAGCGAGTCTGACCAGGGCAATAAAGAACCCCGGTCGCATTCCGGAAAGAAAACATGCCAGCGTAGTAAGGCTTGCGAGCTTCAAATAGTGGAATTGGTCGACATCCGCGGGAAAC
>JAGQOW010000439.1 GCA_020427155.1 Planctomycetales bacterium
TCACGGAGATCTACGGTTACCCGTTTGATTTCATGCCCGACCGTCTTCACCGCATCTGCTACTTCACGGTGCAGATCGAACGTAAAACGACCAGTCAGGATGAATAACACATGTGAGGGATCAGCAGGCGATATGCGTGTAGCGAGAGACATCCTTCAAATCCGTTATTGTTATTGAGCCGATTTACGTTCACTGAATCCATACGTACCAATTGTCACGGCCGGGGCCATTGACCTGGATCAAGTCGCGCGAGGAGAAAGTGTGGGCGCAGTGCGCCCACACTTTGACGCGGACCCTGATAACAGGGTTTTTCATCAGCCCATCTTCCTACGGGCGCTTGCACCAAGCCACGACGCAATAGCGTTATTATCGGCCATCGTTGAGCGAACTGAAGGAGCTTCCCTAAGGGGAATGCCCTCGCGGCGACAGCCACGCCAGCAGCACTCATACTTCCGTATGGGAAACGCTATACCCGATTCGGTTTCACATAGGCTCGATCCTCCCACGCTCCACCCGCTTCTGCGGGTGTTTTTTTGGCCATAATGAAACAGAACATCTATGTAAGGTTTCACATGTGAAAGATGCTCTTTCGATGGACTGGAAAGACTTCAATCACGACGACCCCGCCGTTGGCTGAATGATCCTGGCCCGGTTTCCGACCGGCCCGATTGAGTGCCAATGCGAGCTCGACGGGTTCTATACGCGAGACGACCGGCAAATTGCCGATGGCCTGGGCTGTCCGGCGATACTGGACGCCTGGCTGCCGATCGCGCACGCTTCCTCCAGGCCTCGGCGGACGAGGGACGCGAAGATTGCGCGTTCTGTCGGGTTCTCTATTTCTCCGGTTGCCGCCCCTCCGAAGTGTTGGAACTAACGCCCGAGCGGATCTCGCTCGATGAGCGCGCGGTGGCCTTTCGCAGTCTGAAGAAACGCAAGTCGGTCACGATCACTAAAGTTAAGCCAACGCGATTTGAGGTACACAGGAGGCGATTTCTAATCAAAATTGATTATTTCGAGCAGAAAAGGATAAAATCCGAAAATAAAAGTTTTCTTCTAGGGATGCACCATCGATGATCCGATACCGTTTGAAGGAGCGCTTAGCCGACCGGGAGTTTGTCGAGGGACGGCGCATCACCCTAGACGAAATTTCCC
>JAGQOW010000440.1 GCA_020427155.1 Planctomycetales bacterium
TTGCCTACCGTACGATCTAACACTTCGCGGGCTGCTATCGTGTCGCCATTCTTGGCAGCCGCTACCAGCTTGGCGACGATTGCCTCGATATCCTCTTCACTGACGGCAGCAAACAAAGCAGAGCGCAGCTTTTGCGCTCGCTTTGCTAGGGGATTGCCCTTGCCAAACTTGTTGCCAGGTGCAAACCGGCCTGTTTTGCTGCGCCCGTTAGAATCCGCTGGTGACGGCATTGGTGATTCCTTCAATCGAAAGCAATGTTACGCCAATCGTGGAAGTCGGTTTGCTCGAATTGCTCGAGCGCCCCGGCGGCTTCGCTGTGCTGTTGCCGCAATTGTTCCACTTCGCTTGCCGCATAGCGCAGATTCGCCAATTGCTGCTGTGCGTCTGCCAGGCTTTTCTCGATACTTGCTTGGGCCGGTTCTCGGTTGGGCTTGCCGATCAGGTGTTTCAATTCACTCTGGCAGCGCTCGACTTCCTGCTCTGCTTCGCCCGTCTCGCGAACTAGCCTTGCCGCTTGTTGGTTGGCCGTCGCAATACGCTGGGCAAGTCGGCATGCGCGGTCACTGAGATTATCGAATTGCTCTCGCATCGCTGGCGACATCGTCTTTTGCAAGACTGCCGTTGCTTCAGCTCGTAGTGTGCGGGCTTCTCGTTGCGTACGCTGCGACTTATCAGCCGCCTTGTCCAGATCGTCTAGCAATGGCTGTAGGGCCTGCTGGTTGGCTTCCTCTTGCTGCCTTACCCTATCGGCGGCCTGCTGCTGTGCGGCCTGGAAGTCCACTAGAGCGGTATCTAGCTCAGCAGCTTGCTCAAGGTCGGCCACGGCCTTCCTGCGAGCCAGTACGGCCTTGTAGTGTCTCTCAAGGTCGGCTCGGGTGCGACTGCTCGCCTGCAAGACTTCGCGTAACTCGGATGGGTCAATGCTCTCGCCATCGACAAGACGAAAGACCAGAGTTCGATATTCCGTTTCGCCTTGAGCGGTCATTTCCTCGATCAGTGCATGAAACGGTTGGGCAGGTGCGAAGGGTGTCATGGGAGGTTTCCTTTCCAGCGGGGTTAAGGGTGCTTTAATTGCGCGGCATGCGCTTGAGGGGAACGTGCTTGGTGGCCTTGGGTGCTTGTAGATTGGTCCGTTCACGAATCGTG
>JAGQOW010000441.1 GCA_020427155.1 Planctomycetales bacterium
AGAGCGGACCGATGGGACGTGCTTCGATGTTTCCTGAGATGATATCGGCCATCGGCCGCTCAATGCGGCGTTAGATTGCACTGTAGAGAGGACTGAGTGCCCAAATGTCTACGCAACTGGACAAACTCAAGTGGTTCTATGACGATCACGGCGATCGCTTCGGTGCTGTGGGTAAGCTTCAAGCGTGGTCTGGGTACTCATACGATATGGGAGACCCACGCTATCAACGCGAACTCGTCGAGCTTCGTCTTTACGATCGATCAATTGAACCACCCAAAGGCATCACAGCGGCCCTGCGCGACTCATACGATTGGCTCGTGGACCACGACCAGGCCATTTTCGAAAGCGTTATCGCCTCTATCTCAAGCTACTTCCCAAAGCTCAAGAAGCAGTGGGTCGAGTTTGACGATCCCTACCTTCGTAAGATCAAGAAGCCAGAACATCTCAAGACCAATCTCAACCTAGCGTACGTGAAGTTGTTCCCGCACCGAAGAGACGGCGTTCCCTACATCGGTTTCGATTTTGATTGCGCTTGGAACTCTGAGGGTTTCAAGGTTCTCTTGCATGGTCTGCGAGTGGTTGAGCTTGACGCCGATGAACTTAGTATCTCTATGATTGAGGAAGACGGTGGTTCAATCTAACTACGCATTAGAGCGGACCGATGGGACGTGCTTTGGTGTTTTCTGAGACGATATCGGCCATCGGCCGCTCAATGCGGCGTTAGGTGTATGGGTTTCGACGGTGAGGCAAGAGTCCGGCCATCATTCCCTTGAGTCGCGCGCCTGAGCTTTCGCCCTGTTCGACCCGGTTGTTGTCTCGGCTTCGCCAGCCGCAACGGTAAAGAGTGACATGTGGCTTTCTGCTCGCGCGGCTACGCCCCGCTGGGTTCAAGAGCGAATGCGCGCTTCGCGCCCCTTTGATCGCTCGATCCGTCACCTCCGGGTCATTCCGTCGCCAAGCCTCTGCAGCCCACACGTTTGGGTGTACAGTTTCCGTCGCTACAGACGTTGGCGACTTGCTGGGCATCTGAGGCGTGGCGCATAGAGTTCAATGTCTGCCAACACCTAACTACGCATTAGAGCGGACCGATGGGACAGGCTTCGATGTTTCCTGAGATGATGTCGGCCATCGGCCGCTCAA
>JAGQOW010000442.1 GCA_020427155.1 Planctomycetales bacterium
CTATGTCCCACGCTCCAGCGGGATGCTGCCTGGGGCCCGCGACCAGGTGCGGAAGACCTGTCGGCGGTGAGTCGTTGTCCGCAATCGTCGTGACCAGCGAGCCCATGCGTTCAATTGTAGCCTCGGCGGGCATCTGGGTCACCGAAACTCCTCGAGTTCTGGGAGACGTACGGCCGAGCTGCTGGGAGTGCAGCATCGTGTCCTTCCTGTCGCATCGACGACGCTCCAGCGTTCGCCCTGGAGCGCCGTGCCCGATGTGACGGAAACTGGCAGACGAGTGGATGGGGTAGCCTGCCAGTTACGATCCCGCAAATCTCGAAGTTTCTGCCATCTGGTCGGCCCAAGAGGCTACAATTGGAGCCATGTCGACCCTCCTTGCCGACACAGATGGGACTCGCAGGCGCGCCAAGCCGTGTGCGGCTCCACGCAACCCTGTCGGTGCCAACCGAATACCAACCTGGTCGTTTGCCGGAAGCGCCGGAATTGAAGCGGCCTGGAGCTGGACGACTCCGTCGGCCGGCAGGCGCGAGCTCGCGGCCGACCTTCAGAAACTCGGCCAATACCACTGCTGGAACAGAATCTACGACATCCAAACCGGCCGCTGGACAACCCCCGACCCGGCAGCGAGCCCATGGAAAAATCTCGCTTGCTATCTCGAATCCAGTCCACTTTTGAGCGTGGACGGCTCTGGACTTCAAGACCAATCGTCAGTTAGCAAAGCAGCCCAGGCAAAGCTGGCTCAGGAAATCATAATGGCGCGCGGAGTAGAGTACTTACTCAGACATGGTCCAATGCTTGGTTTGTCTGCACTAACGATTCAGACTGCAATCGACACGCACCGAAAACAGCAGAAAATGGCTGAGGATCCGATGTCCAAGATTGACTCAGGGCCGACGCCGAAACCTACGCCCCGACCCAAACCGTATCCCAACCCCAATCCACCTCGCGAAGTACATCACGTCCCGCCGGACGAAAACCCATATGACCCAAGGTGTGATGCCGACAAGATCGAGAAGAAGACAGACGAAGCGGAGGACGCGCCATGCACCTGTGAGAAGGCCGAAAAGTACTGCGAACTGCTTCAATCTGCGGCTGTGATAGTCGGGGCCCCTGCAAGCCTGCAGATGTGCAAGGATGCA
>JAGQOW010000443.1 GCA_020427155.1 Planctomycetales bacterium
TGAGCGGCCGATGGCCGACATCATCTCAGGAAACATCGAAGCCTGTCCCATCGGTCCGCTCTAATGCGTAGTTAGATTGCGCCTCGAATTGCGGCTGACTTTGCTTCATTGAACCGGACAATACTCTCCGCCAGCTTTTGGGTATCACACGTCGGACAAAGAAGCTTCGAGCCCTTCCCCGGCGTGCCAACCCTCCAGTTCACACCGCAGGTTCTGCAGGGAAACATCGAACGATGATAGCGAACGTAGGGGGAAAGCCAGTCACAGATAACCCCGGGAAGATGAGCAGAAAGACGGGCGAACTCTTCGACGGAGAAGTAGTTCCCAACGCCGAGCCACTCAAGAGATGTCAGCTGTGCAAGGGGCACGAGCGACGCATCTCTAACGTGTACAGCACCAAGATGAAGCCACTTCAGGCCCCGAAGCTCCGATAGCGGCGCGAAGGACTGTAGCTCCAGCTTCTTGCTTTCGGAGCCGGTAAGTCCGAGCCCGACGAGCCTCGCCATCTTGCCCAGGGCCTCAATTTCAAATGCCTTCGATGGGCTCTCAACCTGAAACCACTCCAGCTCCTTCAAGCTGGCAACGTGCTCAAGACTTTCGACTCTACTCGATGCACCCAGGTACAGGTACCGAAGTTGTGGCGCCAACCGCAGTGATTGGAGCGATTCGACTACATTCCACTTCAGATACAGGCCTTCAAGGCCTGGCATGGTACAAGCGGCATCGAAGAGCTCTTGACTCACTCGGGAACTGAACCAAAGGGTTCTTACACCCTTAAGAGTTGGCAGCGTCTCGCACCAGAGCCGAACCAGCTTCTTCTGCGCAGCGGCAGGCAAATCTGTTTGTGTGCAGCTGATGTTTAGCGTTGGGCCGCCGGCGTAGTCCTCGGGGCGGACAATTGCCCTCGGAGGGAATTCCTGGTCTGGTCGGTGATACCAGTAACCCGGGACAATTCGAGCGTCATCATCCGAGAATCCGACGATGCCGCGGACTTCTTCGAGAAAGGCGGGACTGATGCGGCCGGGAGAGTTCATGTGCAATCTAACGCCGCATTGAGCGGCCGATGGCCGACATCATCTCAGGAAACATCGAAGCGCGTCCCATCGGTCCGCTCTAAT
>JAGQOW010000444.1 GCA_020427155.1 Planctomycetales bacterium
CAGAACCAACAACATCGACTTGCTGATGAGCCTCGACTACGACTTCCTCTCCGCCGTCGAGCTGCTCGCCGTATGGCTGCGAAAAGACCAGGAGCGTCAAGTCGAAGCAAAGACTTAGCCGGGCCATTCGGCCCGCAACCTCCGACGACGCCGATCGCTCTCTTCTCGGGGCGATCGGCTTTTCGATGCTGCGCCGACTCGCCGCGCCGTTAGCTCGGCCCCGTCGACTCCAGCTTCTCCAGAATTCTCGACAATTCGGCCAAACAGCCAAAATTCACCGCGAATCCCTGCAGTCACAATTCGATCAAAAGTGCGACGCCAACTCGGCCGGTAACAGCTTACCTGCCCCGCCTTCTTTACTCGCTCCCCTTCCGCTCCCGGCCGCAAAACAATGACTTCTTATTCTGGTGAACACGATTTAGCACGCCCCACAGAAAACCGACAACAACGCCGAGTTCACCGGATCGCTCCATATACTCGTAGCCTCGATACGTGGGAGCTTGATTGAACAGTAGGTAGTGCATCAACACGACAAAAGCTATGACACCTAGAGCCTGCATGGCCGATTGCCTCGCGGATGCCATAGTTATGTGTTGGCCTATGTGCCGTGCAGCCAAGAACGCAACCAGTGCGGCAAGGCACTTGACTGCCAAATGGGGCGCTGGGGCAATCGCGATCATTTTCAATTTCGCTCACTATCTGCAGGTTAGCTCAGATTTGATTCTCTACGATGAGTTGCTGCACCTCGCGTCGGATCGGCGGCGTCCAACTTGCCAAATCCCAGATCGAGCCGGCAACTCAAAGAACGTCTCTTGAGGAAAAGACCGGTTGTCACTGTCACGGCGCACCACGGCGCACGTCGAAACTGAAGATGGGGTCATCGCCACCGAGAAAGGAGTGCCTATCCCGAAACACGTTTTCGAAGTGCCACACCCCACATACACATTGGGGCCAACTTGCCGGGCAGGCGCTCACCATCGAAACTTGTCCGCTTTTAGACTGAGTGTGCACCTTGTTCGAAAAACGCCAGGCGTTACCGACCGCGGTCTGATCGTGCTTTGGCGTTGATTGCGAATTGTCGTCGTAGCTCCAATTTATTATCG
>JAGQOW010000445.1 GCA_020427155.1 Planctomycetales bacterium
TGCCGCCAAGCAGCAAGGCCAGGCCGCCATCCAACTGCTTGAAGCCACCGCCCAACTAAGCCGAGCCCTGGGCAAAGGACAGAATTTCGACGCGGTAGGCTGAGCTGACTACACGACTCGCTCATTTAGGGTGCCAGCAACAGCTTACTGGTGCCCAAGGGCTCTCGATACTCGGAACGCACCACATAGGATGGAAGTCGTCCTCGGAAGTTCGCCCCCGTTGGTTTCAGCACCCTATCAATCGCCGTGCGGGTGGTTTCTCCTTGTTCTAAGCGCAGATGCATCGGCGCCGCATGTACAGATTCTCTTCGCCATACTTCGGCTCCATTGAGCAGCAACTCTAGTTCATAGACCCGGCTCGTCACATCCAGTATTTCTCCGGGATCGTTTAGAAACGCCCCGAAATCTCGGTAGCGCACCTGCTCGGTATCGCCTGTCTTGGTTCGTGCCACCAGCTTCAATTCAGAATCTTCTTTCACAGTCATGCCCGCTTCGATTAACGCTTCGGTGATTGCCTTCCTTACTTCCTCCGCTAGAAAAGTATCGTCTTGAATCTGCACGTCGATACTGATGCTATCTCCAGGTTTCACGACCAACAGATTCTCTTCATCGATGCTTGCAATGGCCTCGACCGCTTCTCCCGGAGGAAGTTCCAAGGGCATTAGTATCTGCGAGCCATTGCCCATATCATCCAAGAGTATCCAAGGGATTTCTCCAAAAATCTTTATCAACTGTGCATAGATCTCGTACTTCCAGGCAATCAACCGAAAGGGGACGTGAATGATCAACCCGTTCGACGTGAAAAGGTACTCTTCGTCGATCCAACCAATCTCGCCGCTGCCTCGCAATAACTCGCAAGGGAAAGACCGCGTAGCTTCACCGGTAGTGACATCGAGAACATCGACAAACCCGGCAGAAACGATTGCCAACTGAACTCCGGATGGAGAAAACGCCATCTCTGCTCGGCGAAAGTCTCCTGATCCCACAACAGCGATCAGCTCCCCAGATTGCGCATCATGAAAACGCACACCTAGACTTGTGGGAATCACTAAGTGCTTTCTGCCATGCGTCAGAATCGGCTTGGTACCTCCGTCGATCTG
>JAGQOW010000446.1 GCA_020427155.1 Planctomycetales bacterium
TTCTTGATAGCGCCCCCGGTGTGAAGATCACACCAACGAGCATCCTGGTGGGTGACACTTCGGCAGCCGTTGAGTGGACGATGAGCGCGGGGGAAGGTGATGAGGCTTGGAGTGTTCGAGGCGTAGCTATACTCAATCATGCCGGGGGCAAGATCACTCGTGCTACCGATTACTGGGACGCTGAGTAATCGCATTTAGATTCCTCTTGCGCAGCTAGGATAGCGCCGCCTAACCAAGCAATGAACCTGACGCTTGACCGCTCCTTCCCTGCGCTGCCGCTTCGGTCGGTCGCCGTCAAGCGCAGGTTATTGCGACGTTAGATTTTCCATGACACCGGAGCACCAGTGGTTTGCTTTTCGTGTAGTGGCGATACTGGGACTGCTTGGGGAATTTTCGTGGGCCGTTCTGAGCCTCTCATATGAAGAAGGCTCGTTCGGGTTTGCTTTTTGGGCATCACTTATCGGCGTGGCTTACTTCGTCTGCTACGTGAGGAAAATCGCCTGGGCGTACAAGTACTCGCCGTACTACGGCTTTGGAACCGGTTCCGTGATGGCTGCCTTTTATGGGGAATCAACAAGCCATTACGGAGCTTACGCATACCCAATGCTAGTCGTGGAAGGCGCTGTCGTGCTTTCGAGCTTTGGACTTATCCTGGTTTACTTTCTTCCGGCGGTACGCGAGCAGTTCGGACATAAAAAAAAATCTAACATCACAATGGAGTCCGACGCTTGACCGCTCCTCCCTTCGCTGCCGCTCCGGTCGTCGCCGTCAAGCGCGGCTCATTGTGGCGTTAGGTGTGGGGTTTGCGTCTAAGCCGATGCTTGAGGCCGTGGCCGGAATTTTTCCCGAACTTTACGATCCACTTTGGGCGAAACCCGCGAGGAATTTACGAAAACCGATTTTCATGATAGAGAAACGGAGTCTACGAAGTCGGCTCAACGTAGTTGGAGCTGAACTTCGTAGACTCCGTTTCGCTACATTAAAAAATCTCCGATTTTTGGCGTTTCCGGTGGTCACCCCATTAGCCGGTTGCGGTACTGGGAATTTGCGAAGGAGACGATTGATGCGTCGACAGAACAGGCCCACACCTAACAAGG
>JAGQOW010000447.1 GCA_020427155.1 Planctomycetales bacterium
GACCAAGCTGAAGGGGAACGTGTCTCTGATACTTGGTATCTTGGCCATACTCGCGGCCGCAATTCTTGGGCACGGATTCACCAGAGAGTGACGCCTAACCCCTCGCTCAAGCTGACCCGCTACGGCAGGCGCTGTAAGCCCGGTCCGCGCCAGCAGTACTATTGTCGCGAACCGGGCTTACAGCACCTGTCTCCGCGGGCAGCTTAGCTCGAACGTTAGGCCTCACAAAACATGCCCAAGCAACTCGACGCGCCGCAGCGCAGGAGCTTCCAGCCACTTGTCCTCGACGCTGCAGACGTCGCTGAGATTCTTGAAACCCTTTCAACCTGCCGCGACGTCAAGCTGATTGCCGACAATGTCGAATACGAGTCGGCCGAGGAGTTCCGTACCGAATCGAAGGGCAGAGTACCGACGGAGGTACGGATATCCGCCTGGGAGCCCTACGTAACGATCGACCTCTATCGCTTTTCTGCGAGTCTGCATGTTTCAACGAGCGACCTGCGAGGAACAGGTCTATTCACCAAGCTGGCTCAGCTATTGCAGAAGCGCGAACGCAAGCCGAGGTTTCTGTACAGTTTCTCGTACATCGTGCCGAGCAGCTGGGTCATCCAGCTCGTTTTCCTGATTCCACCGCTTAAATCAATAAGTTATCTCTCTGGTTGGCTATTACTGATCAACATACTTTGGGTTGTCTGGGTACTCTTTGTGCAGATGCGACGTCACTCGCAGGTCTTTCCCTCTTATCGAAGTCAGTCGGGATCCTTCTGGCGCCGAAATTTCGACAACTCGGTTGTGGCGCTCTTGTCGGCACTCGTAGGGGCTATTGCTGGCGCGGCCGCAACAAGAGTCGCCGATCGAATTTGGCCGCCTGTGACTTCACCATCGACCACTGCGCCAGCGCTCATCTCGAATGGCACCGCGCCTGTGTCATCGCCAGCCAGCCGGTGAGGTCTAACCCCTCTACAAGGACTTCCCCACGAGTCAAGAGCTTCTTTGGCTTTTCGACTGCTTCTCCTTGGTCAGGGGGTGTTCCACTTCAGCGACTCGATCCTGGCGCGGTTGGCTTTCGATGCTGCGGGGCGACAGAGAACAGACT
>JAGQOW010000043.1 GCA_020427155.1 Planctomycetales bacterium
CAAGGGTCCTGCACTGGTGCCAAAATTCGCTTCCCAATAGGCGAAATCGGCTGCGCTTAACGGGTCCTGAGATTCACCCCGTTGCCATTTGAGAAAATCAAAGCCGTTGACGTTCCCGCTCAAGGCGTAATCGCCAGCCAAAACCTTGGACGTGAGCGTGTAGTCGGCCCCGTTGTAGACGCCAGTCACCGTGAAGTAGTCGCTAAAGGTCTCTCCGTCCAAGCCGCTCAAACCGTGAGCCTGCAGAATGCCGACGTCCCACAGGTCCTCGTACTCCACCAAATTCAGGTCGATCCAGTCACTCGGGAGGTAGCTGCCAAAAGGCCCTGTGCCCGAACCGCTCACCAGGTGGGCGTTGATGATACCGTTGTCCACAGTGATCGAACCGGGGCCCGTGAAGTTGATCCGGTACGTGTGATTGAGGTCTTCATAGTTGGTGAAGATCAGGTCCGCATTGGCGAAATCGTCGTTCGGATCCTCCTTGGGCGTGTTTACGTTGCCGCCGGTCAGATCGACCGTGCCGTCGTTGATCGTCATTGTGATCGTGCGATCATACGTTTTGCGGTCTACGATTGGCGCAGACCAATAGCCGAACCACATTTGGCCGTTGTTGATGATCTGGCCGCCATGGGTCAGATTGATCTCAGACTCGGAGGCCCATTGGGCTCCTTGCTCCTCCCCTGATGTATTCCTAGGGTCGTCGCCCTGCGATGTGCCGAACGCTAGAGGGCCGCCCGATGTTCCCGGGAGGATAGGATTGCCCGTAAGCGGGTCGGTGCCGCTCGCGTTTGGGTCAAAGCCGCGGATCAGCGTCCCGTTATCGAGATTCAAGAACTGCGCATCAAACTCGCTGGCCATGCCGTCGGCGCTAGACCCTGCCAGGGTATCGATCCGACCATCCACAATGATGCTGAGCGACGCGCCGTCGGTGATCGTGAGTCCCCCCGGACCGTTGCGTACCCGCGTATGGAAGGTGCGGTAGTCGCCATCGACGTCAATGAAGTTATACCAGTCGTAGACGACCTGGGCGCCGCCGCCGATCGTTATGTCTCGGCCGCCCTTGGAGCCCCATTCCCGAGATGCCACGTAGGCCGTAGCACCGGTCTGTACAGGATTGACCAAATCGTCATAGGTCCAATTGCCTTCGGTCCAATTATTGGACGTTGTCCCATCCCAAGTCACGATCCACGGTGGGTCGGTCGCCTGAGCCAAGACAGTCTGAGAAAAACAGATCACGGCGACAAACGCCCCTCCGCACAAGCATTTGATCATGATGAGCCTCCTTAAACAAAGCATGCGGCGGCCTGTCTGCCGTAAAGCCGCCAGTCAGTACCGAGACGGTGAAAAAAGAACCAATCTACTAAACGGGGTACCCTGGGCGGTGGTGTTACTACCCAGGATACCCACGCGTCATAACAAACAATAAACAACTGCAACTGACCCTTATCCTCAGCTACGTCGACGACAGCATCCCGCGAAGCCGACGCAAGCCAAAGATACTAGGCACAGAGCCGTTGGCTCAGGAACGGGCGCAAAGACTCCTGCCCTATAGGAGAAGAAGTCGACGTCGTAGGCGCCAAAGTCACCGGAACTTCCCATACCCATCGACAAGAAGCTGGTATCAGCAAAATCTTGCTCGCCAGGGCTGCTGTCGTAGCCCGCCGTGGTCTTGAACGCGCCGACAGGCGTCGTGTTTCCGTCCATGTAAAGGGTAACGAGATGAGTACCGACGTTGCTCGCGTCCGCTTGGATCGTGATCCAGAACTCGTGCCAATTGGCAAGCTCAGCGTCGGTAATCACGACATAATTGGGCCCCCCTGCGCCTTCCAAGAGATCGACAGCTTCGCTGACCACGTTGCTATCAAGGTCATTCAACATGAAGGCGCCATTACCTGCTCCTAATGGATCAGGCTGTCCAACATCAGCCGCAAGGTCTGCGCTGGTGGCCAAAGAGAAACCAATTCTGGCTGGCAGAAAACCACTGGCGTAGGTAGCCGTGCCATCGCCAGCTGCCTGGCTGCTGCTTTGCTCATTGACGCCGAACATGCCACGACCATTGCTGAAGTTGGTGTAGCCATTGCCCCCGGCAGGCCAAGGAGTGGTTACACCACCGGCGTTTCTTGTATACACGGGATCGAGCGTGCTGCCCGTTGAGATTTTGGTACGGAACGAAATCGTAATTCCGTCGTCAAGCAGGGAGTCGCCATCGGCGGAAATATCGTGGCCGAAGAAGAGCTTTCGATTGGGATCGCTGGGACTACTAAAACCATTGCCACGCGTGTCGCCAGGGTCTTGGATGCGAGCGTACGAGGCGCTGCCGTCGATCAAGGCGCTTGTAACACCCCCTGGACCACCGCTACCGATCGCCGAGCCGTCCCAGGCGTCTGAGCCGTTGTCGTGGTTCCAAGTACCATCTAGCGCAGTGAAACCGCCGCTACCGGCTGCGGATGCGTCGCCGGTGTAGGCGTAGGTCCAACCTCCTGCTGGGTCAGAAAAGTCGACACTGACATTGACGGCCGATGCGGTACCTGCCGTCAGGCCTGCAAGCGACGCCAAGGCCACAAGAGTGAATAACTGCCTCATTAGACAAAACCTCCCTAAAAGAAAAGAAAAAGAAACCAAAGACAAACTTCGCCTTTGCCCACATACCACTTAAGCCATCAACTCTTCCGTGACGTGCTCTTACGAGCACCGAAGGCAAGGCAGACCCAAAGGCAACTCAACCGCGCGAGCGTGAGAACCTGACTCTCTTTTGCATCCATGCTAAACCCTACAACCATTTCTGCACTCGAATCGGCCGCCGGAAACGGTGAAAAACCAGACTTTTTCAAGAGCCGGAAACGTTGCACTTCAATTGAAATGTTTTTGGGGGTTTTTGAGTCCGGTTTCACTTCCTTTTACAATAGGTGCTTCTTTGCTGTGCACTTGTTATCCATGTTGCGAAGAACTTCCATGCTCCGATTCTGAGAATGTGCGACCTCAGGAAAGAAACGCTAGATTGTAGTGATAGTACTTTCCCAACCCTACGTAGTGAGAAGCCACGTTACTCGTGGCCAGGAAGAGAGCCACCGCTGGCATGATTCACAGTGAAGCAGTCATCTCTTGCAGGCTCAAGTCGCGCCGAATTCTTGTAGACTTTGCGCACTTAGACAAGTGATAGCCAAGTCTCCGAACAGGAAACGAACTGCACGTTCTCTCTTTGCTGCCTGGAGAGTCTTCTATTGACCCCTGCGCAATTAGTGGACCCGTGCCACCGCCACTACTCGCTACCTCCTGCCGAAAACCGATAGTGACGGTGGCTCAATTGCCGCGCAGGGGTCAATAGAGAATCCACCCCTCGGATTGGGCCAGCACTCGGTCTTGTGCAAAGACCACAGTTTTCAACCGAAGAGTGCAGAGGCGCACTCAGAAACTCCACTGAATCGCCGTTAGCAATAGTGAATCGCTAGCCACACCGTTGCTTCCTCGGGCGAGGTCCATTCTACGCGGTGCTTTCGATGTGACGGTATGTCGACGAAATCTCCCGGCCCCATCTCCATTGGCTGGTCGTCGCCCTCAAACAGCAGTCTTGCACGTCCTCTTAGCACGAGTACCCATTCGCTTTCGTCCTGATCGTACCAAAAGCCCACTGGCGAGGCGTGGCCCCGAGAGACGATCCGCTCGACGCGAAACTCTTTGGTTTCGAGTAGCGTCTCCATGAGTTCGCTGGGCAGATCTACTGGTATGCCGGCGTAAACATTCCCCATCGAACTCATTGCCCCCATACCTCAGGTCTCACTCAATAGAACGGCAGAACTTCGGATATCAGACATGCAGATAATTATAGGCTTGGAGCGTGCTTGAGAACTATCTGGCGTGGTACTTGCTGGAGGTATTCAGCATGTCCAACTGACTTTCAAGTGCCAATCCCCTCTCGGCGTTCACATTTTCAATTGCTATTCACATAGGGCGTGATTAGCATCATCCACGATGGAAAGCACGTCGCTGAGCGCCCGATCAGCGCAACGCGATCCAAGAGCATTAGGCGCAAGGATGCAGAAGCAGACGCTGTGTCGGAGTCGTCAAGCGACTAAAATGTCAATTGATTAGACGCTCCAATCAACAAGGACAGTCTTGGCACACACTAATACTTGATTCGGAGGGCCATGTCATGGAGACCCCTGTTACAGGGATGCCATTTCAGATTCCCAATAGTCAAAGGCTGGGTTCCATCGACGCCTACCGCGGCTTGGCTATGTTGCTGATGGTCGGCGAAGCCACACATCTGTGTCGTGTCGCAAGCCACTATCCCGATAGCCAGACCTGGCAGTGGCTTTGTTACCACCAGAGCCATGTGCCTTGGGTCGGCTGCTCGATCCACGACATGATCCAGCCGTCCTTTACATTTCTGGTGGGCGTCGCCCTTCCGTTTTCTATTGCTAGCCGTAGGCGCCGCGGACAATCGACCAGTTGGCTCACAAT
The DNA here is from genome assembly GCA_020427155.1 of Planctomycetales bacterium. Taxonomy (GTDB): domain Bacteria; phylum Planctomycetota; class Planctomycetia; order Pirellulales; family Lacipirellulaceae; genus Bythopirellula. Next base: position 4,462 of record JAGQOW010000043.1, read on the forward strand.
CCATGCCTTTTACCGCGCGCTGGTGCTCGTCGTACTGGGAATCTTTCTGCGATCCATGGGGCACAGCCAAACCAATTTTACTTTTGTAGACACGCTCACTCAAATTGGTCTCGGCTACGGATTTCTGTTTCTATTGGGTCTCAGACCAAAACGCGATCATGGGATTGCCTTGGCAGCGATCTTACTCGCCACCTGGATGGCTTTTGCCGTTTATCCTCTTCCCAACGAGAGTTTTGACTACGAATCGGTCGGGGTGGCTAACGATTGGGAACACCTGGCTACAGGTTTTGAAGCCCACTGGAACAAAAATGCAAACATTTCAGCCGACTTCGATCGCTGGTTTCTCAACCTGTTTCCACGCGAAAATCCTTACCAATACGATGGCGGCGGTTATCAAACACTGAGTTTTGTTCCCACGCTCGCAACGATGATTCTGGGTCTAATCGCCGGCGGCTTTCTCCGCAGTGAACGGCCTGCGGCTCGAGTGTTGGCAAGTCTCGTGGCGGTGGGTATCGCCTGTCTGGCGCTCGGGTATAGTTTGGACGGGCTCGGCATTTGCCCGCTGGTAAAGCGCATTTGGACGCCCTCTTTCGTATTGGTAAGCGGCGGCTGGTGCTTGCTAGTCTTAGGGCTCTTTTACTGGATCATCGATGGAATGCAGTTTCGTAGGTGGGCCTTCCCGTTAATCGTGATCGGCATGAATTCCATCACTATCTACTGCATGAGTTGGACGATGAAAGGATTCGTGGAGAGCACGATTCGCACCCATTTTGGGAACGATTTTGCAGGCTTCCTTGGCGAACCCCTGGAACCACTGGTCATGGGTTCGCTGATCGTCTTGGCATTCTGGCTAATTCTATTCTGGATGTACAAACGGAAGATCTTTCTGCGTATCTGAGCCAAGGCTGCGTCCAAGGACTCGCACAAAATCGGTCGCCGAGATTTGGACGCCGCAGTCTAGATGTGACTGAGCTAACTTGCCGCTACCGCGATGCTTGCGGTACTGAGAGCGGTGCTTGAGAGCTTAGGCATCGTTCGGTTTTTATGAGCAATGACCCAAAACGGTATCTACCGTTTTGCGATCTCTGGAAAAACCGCACTGCCGACCTTCGGCAGGTAACAGAAACTCTTGTTCCGACAAGGTTTAGCGAGAGCGACGCCGACGGGACTCGAACCCGCAACCTCCGGATCGACAGTCCGGTGCACTAACCAATTGTGCTACGGCGCCGTAGCAGAATCGCAAAATGTAGCATTCTTAGGGCGGACCGACAAGCCGACTCCCCGTCGATTTTTCCGGAACAGGGCCAGTTTTTCTGATGATTTGCTACTTGCCAGGGAGTTGCCAAATACCTGTGTCGGAAGTCTCGCCCGTCTGCTGCAGTTCCGACAACCGGCGAGCGAGGGCGACGGCGGCAACGTCGTCGGGGCAGTCGTCGGCAAGGCGGGAGGCCAAATCACGGGCTTCGCCCAAGTCTTGTCTCTCCAGGGCAGCCAAAGCCTGAGCGTAGCGTTGACACCGAAGATCCCAATCGGCTGGCAACGTGCAGGGTAACTCGTGCAGGTCGACTGGCAACTGGATGTTGACCACCCGCACACGGGCCAGGCGGCGAGAGGGGGGAGGGACAGAGAGCAGCGCGCGGGTCGATTCGGTAAACAGGCAATCGCCGCCGAGATACTTAGTGGCACCCTGAACCCGGCTGGCGATGTTGACGGTATCGCCCAACGGGCCGTACTTGAACTTTTGACGCGAACCGGTGTTGCCAACACGAGCCAGGCCCGAGTTGATCCCGATACCCAGCCTCATAGGCGAGCCGAGTATCTTCTGCCAGCGACTATTGATCGAGGGCAAGGACTGCATCATTTTTCTGGCGGCATTGCAGGCCAGGTCGGCATGATTGGCTTGGGCGATCGGGGCCCCCCACATGGCCATAAGCTCGTCGCCCAGGTAGTCGACCAGCACGCCGTCGCATTCCAGCACACATTCCGAGAGGGTGCCCATCGCGTCCTGGATGAAGCTCATCGTCAGCGCAGGCCCAAGTTGCTCGCTGAGACGGCTGAACTCCCGGATGTCGGCAAACAGGAGCGTGATCTGAGCATCGCGGCCTTCGAGCAGTTGAGGATCGTCTTCGAGTTGCCCGGCCAATTGCGGAGTGAAGAACTGCTCGAACTGCACTCGGGCGGCAACTGCCGCCTGCTCTTCTTTCACTCGGGCAAGGCCAGCGGCAATGCCACTGGCCAGGACTTCGACGAGCTTTGCCTCAAACAGGGTGATGTCGGGAATATCGCCAGCAGGGCCTCCGCTTCGGCGATCACCGTACAAAGCGCCAATTACGTTGCCGCTCCCGTCGAGAATCGGCGCCGAAACCAGCGCGCTGACGTTCTGCAGGCTCTGCGCGGTATCAGAGACATTGGCCGGAACATGACGATAGGTGCGTTTTTCTTTGCGGACTTGAGCCAACAAAGTCTGGCTGGGAACCCAGGTTTTTTCAGTTTGTCTTTCATCCATGGAGTGGAGCGCCGCAGTGCGCCAACGTCCCTCTTCGTCGCACTCCAACATGGCTGCCGCATCGAGGCCGACAATCTTGACGACCGCCCTGGCGGCCAGTTCAGGAAAATCGCCCGAGTTGGCTGCACTCTGAAAGACGCCCAATACGGTCTCTAGCCAACGCAGCAAAAGCCGCTCGTCCATCGTGCCAATGTTGAGCCGGCTTAGCGCAGCCTCTGAAGCCTGGCGGCTAGGAATGACAGTGCGTTCGGGCAGAGGCTGCAGGTCGAGATCTTCGTCTACGGGAGGCTCGACGCGCAGGGCATAGTTGCTGAACTGAATCAATACCGGGATTTCGGCGATTGCCTGCTCGCCCGGAGCAAGGACCTTGTCTGGGGCCAGTCGCACAGGTTGGGTGCGGCTCAGATTGACCACCTCGGCAAGATTGCTATCTGCTTGAGGAGTAATTGTAACGTGCGATCTCGACACCTCAGTTTCGTCTAGCTGGGCAAGTACGATACGAGCTGAATCGGTACGATCGACCCGCCGCAGCGGCGCCGGTTCGCCGGCTCGCTGGCGACCGATTTCGAGCTTGGTATCCAACGGCGTGGCAAATATCCGTTGATGGCGCTGGTAGAACAGCACCAGCGGAATGGGCTGCTGCTGATCGGAGGATGCAGGCGGGGGATCCGAGGGGGGCATGTGCGGTCGAGAGGGCTGGCCAAGAAGAAACGTGCTTCATCTCCACTATAGAATATGGTACTCGAACCTCGGTCGACGGCAAAGAACGGCTTTCTTTGTGCTTGGCGGCATCTCGCCACTAGTAAACAGGCGAACTGTCCGCAGCCAACAAGCCGTTTGGGGAGCGGCACTCGTGGATACATCGTATGGGGGTTTCATCCGCGTCGACGCAGCTGGCAGGCAACGGTATGATGAATTGTCGACGACTCGGGTCCCTGCGGTGTGAAGTCCATGCGCTATCGTAGGTCGTCCCGCAGCCGCAGGGCTGGCTTTTTCCTGGAGAACCGTCGATGACCCCCAACGAACGCCTTGCCAACGCGTTTGCAGGCCTAGCGGTCGATCGCGTCGCATATGTGCCGAAGATCTGGGTCGACCTGGCCGCCAATCTGACCGACACACAATTGCGAAGCGTGATCGAGGATCCGCGACTGGCAATGCAAGTGATTGTCGATGCAGGCATACTGGTGGGCGCAGATGCAGTGCGCCAGTTTGTCTTCCCTGTACGCAAAACCGAACGAGAAGGCGACCAGGTTTTTGAAGTGGATGAGGCAGGAACCCGGCTGGGCACGATCGACATGCTCGGCGGTCTGGCGACCCACCTATTCGATGCATCGTACTTTCGGCTCGAAGATCCCTATTTCATTGCCCATCAACCTTTTTGGAAAGCCGATGAGCCGTTTATCCGCGACTTAGACGATGCGAAACGAGTGGCAATACCTGACAAGTCTTTCTATGACGAGGCTGGCTATGGCGACTTTCTCCAGCAAATGATCGAGCATGCGGGAGACCGGATCGCGCTGATCGGCGATTGCGATTCGCCTACGCTATCTTTCTACGCGGGTTTCCGAGGCGTTGAGCGGTCGATGATGGACATCTACGATGATCCTCGCCTGCTGCATGCGGTCATGGAAAAGGGAGCCGCTCGTTCGATTGAGCGTGGCAAATTCAATATCGACATGGGGCTGCGCATCTTGCGGCTCAACGACTCGATGGCGAACATGTCTTTGGTTTCTCCCAAAGACTGGCGTGAGTTCATTTACCCCCATTTCAAGACTGTATGCGATGAATTGCACAACTACTGCCCCGGAGTCAGAATATATTGCCACATCTGTGGGAACATCCTGCCCATTATCGAACCCTTGATGGCTACCGGGCTCGATTGCATTGCGCCGCTCGACCCCCTGGGCGGCTTTAGTGTGGCCGAGGTGCGAGAAGCCGTCGGCAAGAGCATGGTTCTGATGGGCGGCATTGACACGCTCTCGTTTCTCCATTCGAGTCCCGAGCAGATCGCCGAAGAGGCACGCCGCTGTATCGAGGAGGGGGGCGCACACTTTATTCTGGGCAGCGGCTGCGTGGTGCCTCGCCGGGCAAGCAAAGAAATGCTGCAAGCTGTCGCTGAAACGGTTCAGAGTCTCGCATGATGGCGATGACTCAAATCTTCCTTTCTTCTGCCGCAGACCTCGCTTGAGAGCAACTGATGAAGTATTCGCCTCTGTTTTCGTGCATATTCTTTCTCCTGACAGCAGGGGCCTACGCCGCCGAGACTTCAGTCGTCGAGATAATTGAAACGAAAATTATTTCGCAGCAACCTTGGTACTATCACGGCTGGCCAACTGTGGTGCGTTGCGCAAATGGAGACCTGCGAGTGGTCTACTCGGGAGGTCGAGATTTTCATATCTGTCCCTTCGGTCGACTCGAAATGATGACTTCAAGAGACGACGGGGCCAACTGGACTATGCCCCGAGTGCTTCTGGACAGTGCGACAGATGATCGTGATGCAGGCATCGTCGAAACGAGTGAGGGTACATTACTCGTCACTTCGTTTAATTCTATTGCCTATCAGTTACACCTGAACAATCCTGAACGATTGCTTCAAAAGACGTTTGGAGATGGCACCTTAGAAGTCTTGAAGCGATGGCACTTGATGGACGCTGCTACTTCTCAGGCACAGAAACAGACGGACACCGGGCACTGGATGCTGCGTTCAACCGATGGGGGCGTCAGTTGGTCGAAGCGTTACCGGGTACCGGGATATAGCCCTCATGGGCCCATCAATCTGATCGATGGGCGTCTCTTTTATGCTACTTCCAACGGTAATCACGCGGCAGCCCACATTTCAGAAGACGATGGCCAGACATGGCAAGAGATTTCGAAAATCGATCTCCGGCCAGGTGAAATGCACGCCGTGCAAGCTTCGAACGGCGACATCGTGGTGCAGGTACGTGACAAGATTGTCTCTGCCACGGGAAGCGAACAAAACACCTCTCAAATCGTCTCTGCCGACGGCGGCAAATCGTGGTCAGAAAAACAGAAGGTAGCCGACGGTTATCCCTCTCACTTGTTGCGACTGCACGACGGTACGCTGCTGATGACTTACGGTTGGCGTGAGGAACCCTACGGCGTTCGAGGAAAGTACAGCCAGAACCACGGCACTTCGTGGTCAGACGAGTTTCTCATCGCCAGTGATTCCGCAAGCTGGGACCTCGGTTATCCGAGTAGTGTGCAGTTGCAGAACGGTGAATTGCTGACCGTCTGGTACGAAACGCCGAAGGATTCGCACAAAGCTGTGCTCCGCCAATCGCGGTGGCGACTGAACTTGTAGCGATTGGCAATCCGACTGGTGTGTCGATTGCGTATCTCTCTGAATCGCACAGGTCACTTTCTCATCGCCCGGCAAGCTTCGAGCAAACTGGCCAGGTGCTTGGGCTGTTTTACTTCCGTTTGGCTACCGCTCAGTTCCTGGAACAGTTGTTGGGCCGTGCGGATAATGTTTCTGTCGAACTGGTCGGGATCCATTTCGGCCAGATATCGGGTTGCCCTTGCAACCGCTTCCCAGTCTTCGGCAACGATTGCCGAGAAGAGCCGTTCGATTCCGTCTAGTTGTGCGTCGACCACTGCCTCGACCCTGCGGCTGTTGGCAGCCAGTTGGGCGTGCATTTTCGCAAGATTTGGCAAGGACGGGTGATGGCCGGTATCCATGGGCTATCGAATTTCTCGAATCAAAAAACTGTCGAGCCTAGGCTGCCTTTCGCAACTCAATGGGACGCGGAACACCGACGCCCGCCTGACGAATGACAAGCGGTATCAGACGCTCGGTTGCCGCAGGGACGATCTGTACAGCCCAATCGGATTGGGCTTCGCGATGCTGCAGCAGCACCAACCGCGTTTGTCGCTGAACCACCTGCGCGGCGCGGGCACGCACGTAACCACGGGCCTCGGAAAGCGTCATGTCGTCGATCCGTGCAGAGACTTTCTCGCAGACGCCCTCAATGCTCAACTCGGCGACCTGCCGAATAAGGGCTTCGATGGCGCCAGCGGGTGCGACACCCAAGAGATTAGCGATGGCAGCAAACATCCGGGTTTTCCTCCAATTGTGCATCTGCAGGCAACGAGGCCCGATAGTCGCCGAGCGACTGCCCCGTGGCGTCTCTCCTTGCATCGAACCGGCATTGCCCAAACCTCCAATAGATTGGTTACGGCAAGGGTTATCGTTTCAGGCCCGAGTTTTTTGTTAAACTACCCAGCACAACTAACCGATAAAGTAGCTGCACTTGACCAACATTCTCAGATTTCTTAGCTTTTCTAGTATCTGAGGCGCCGTAGCCAAGTGGCTAAGGCATCGGATTGCAAATCCGACATCCCCGGTTCGAATCCGGGCGGCGCCTCCTGTTGCAAGAAGCCGCTTGGGCTACGATAGGCGTAGCGCAAGCGGCTTTTTTCGTTGAAATACCGCCAGGGGGCCATCTCCTCTGCGATTGATTAGCTGTAAGAGGGGACCCACGATGCCATTTATCCACGACGATTTCTTGTTGCAAACCGATGCGGCTTGCCGGCTCTACCATGAGTTTGCCGCCTCGGAGCCGATTCTCGATTATCACACCCATTTGCCGCCTGGCGAGATTGCGGCCAATCATCGTTTTGAGAATCTGGCTGAGATCTGGCTGGCCGGCGACCATTACAAGTGGCGTGCGATGCGGGCCAACGGCGTCGAAGAATCGCTTTGCACCGGCGATGCAGAGCCTTATGACAAGTTTCTGGCTTGGGCACGTACCGTGCCCCATACGCTGCGCAATCCGCTCTATCACTGGACCCATCTGGAACTCAAACGATACTTCGACATCGACGAATTGCTCAACGAGCAATCGGCGCCTCGCATCTGGGAGCAAGCCAACGAAAAACTGCAAGGCGAAGATCTAACGCCGCGAGGCATCTTCCAGCAATTCGACGTTCGCTGCGTCTGCACCACCGACGATCCTACCGACGACCTCTCGCACCATCGCGCGATCGCGGCAAGCGATTTGCCTACCAAGGTCTATCCGACCTTTCGCCCTGATGCTGCATTGCGAATTGATGAGCCCAAAGAATTCGATCCCTGGTTAGAAAAACTTTCGGCTGCTGCCGACGTGGATATCGCTACGCTCGACGATTTGGTGGCTGCTTTGAAAAAGCGACATGACTATTTCCATGTGCAAGGGTGCCGACTTTCGGACCATGGATTGGAACGCTGTTATGCCTCGTTTATCGAGGAGCAACAAGCTGCTCAAATCTTCAGCCGTGCACGGGAAGGCAAGGAGATTAGCCGTACGGAACAGCACCTGTTTGCCTCGTACATGATGCTGCATTTCGGTCGCTGGGATGCCGAGCGAGGCTGGACCAAGCAACTGCACATTGGTCCGCTACGTAACAACAACGTACGACTCTTTCAACAGCTCGGCCGCGACGTCGGTTGCGACTCGATTGGGGACCTACCGCAAGCCAACTTGCTGTCGGCCTATCTGAATCGACTGGATCACGAGAATGCCTTGCCCAAAACCATTCTCTACAACATCAACCCGGCAGATAACGCGGTGTTTGCCACCATGATTGGCAACTTTCAGGGCGACGGCATCCCTGGCAAGGTCCAGTGGGGCAGCGGCTGGTGGTTTCTCGATCAATGGGAAGGCATGCAAGACCAACTCAACACGCTTTCGAACCAGGGACTACTTTCCCGATTTGTGGGCATGCTGACCGACTCCCGGTCGTTGCTTTCCTATCCCCGCCACGAATACTTCCGCCGCTGCCTGTGCGACTTGCTAGGTAGCGACGTCGAGCGGGGCGCAATCCCTGACGACGACTCGCTGCTGGGGCCGATGATCCGCAATATCTGTTTCGGCAACGCCCGAGATTACCTCGGGCTTGCTTTGGATTGATACGGATTGCTGAATAACAATCCGAGCCGCGAGCGTCAGGGAGCGGAGTAAGGATAAAGCGGAAAGCCGAAGGGGGAAAGCGGAGGAGGGACTGCGGATTGCGGAATCTCGCACTCAACAGCCTGCGCCTAGCGCCCTGCAACTCATAACTCATTTATGCGTTTGAAACGGCCTGGCGGATTGATCATCGCCAGTGAGCGCAGCGGCGTGGCCGCCGCTGCTAACTACCAACAACCAGCTCCTAGCACCCGGCAACTCGTAACTACTCGACGGGGCCTTCGACGCCGCCGGTGAAAAACTCGTCTAGGTGCTGAGCTTGATAGCCACCTTTCGACATGAAGTAAAAGCTAAGCAGGATGTAACCTGTGAGCATGATCATTGGAAAGATGCACATATTCGCCAGAGCGCCTTGCTTGCTGGCGGCGCTCACTTTGGCGACCTCTGCCGTCACTTCCTCTCGCTGAGCTTCGGGCAGGGCAGCTAGTTTTTCCGTGAGTTTCTCTTGAGAAATCGTTTGATAATTGATGATCTCGTAGACTTGCTTTTCTTCTAGCACCGTGAGTTGGCCATTTTCCAGGATCGAGGGAACTGCCGAAGTGATCGACTCGCTGGCTGCAACTGCGTCGATCTCCTTTGCAGCCTGCAAAGTGCCGATGTAGGGGAAGCCCAGAGTTCCGACCGCCAGCATCCCAATTCCTCCCAGCGCATTGAGTGTCAGGGCTCCGCCTTTGGGGGTTTGCTCCGAGGCAATCCCCAGCATGGTGGGCCAGAAGAACGTCTTACCGAACGCGTACAAGGTTGCAGCGCCCACGATTGCCCATCCCACGGCGCTCGACAGCCAATAGAGGCCGACAATAGCCAGGATGCAGCTGGCGGCCAACAATCCAAGAGGAGAAATCCTGTGAACAATCGAACCGGCAAAGAAGCGCAGCACCATCATAATGATCGAGGTGTAAATCAGCAGCCAGCCGGGATGCACTTCGCTGAAGACCCCTTCCATAATGCCAGTGATCCAGCCGTCGGTGCCGATCTCCGTCGTCGCCAGGGGCGTCATGAGCAGTGCCAGGACAAAGAGCAGCGGCCTTCCCAGCGACCGGGTATAGACCCCGAAGGCCGCAACGATGACCACTCCGATGCCAATAAAGACATAACGTTGCACGGAACTGAGCGGCGTCGTGCCGCCGTTCGAAAAGAAGTCCATCAGCTGTAGAGAAACGAGCACACCTACCACCGAGGCGCCCAAAATGCCAAACTCACCCAGCATTTCTCGGTAGCTCACACCAGATGCAACTCGCTCTTGCACAGGGAATCTGAGCGGCAACAGCATCAAGAAGAACGCAACTGCCGGTGGAGCGATAATGCCAACCTTGATCCACCAAGGACATTCAAATGCGTCGAGAGCAATGGTCGCCAGTCCGGCAATAACCAGCCCCCCGGGCCAGCCGGCGTGGAGGATATTCAGCCACTTGGTCTTTTCTTTATTGAACATCGTCGCAACGACCGGATTGATATAAGCCTCGATCGTGCCATTGGTTAAACCCAGGATCAAGCTTCCCCAATAGAGTAGTTTAAATCCCAGGTCTGGATTTCCCTCACCACCGTCGGAGATGAAAAAGGCGCTCACTCCCATGACCGACCAAATCATGTATCCCAGGAACGAAATGACCATTGCCATCTTGTAGCCGATACGATCGATAAAGAGGCTGAACGCGATAATGCTGATCGCGAAGGGCCAGATACCGATGCCTGCCAACCGGCCAGCCTGGGCAGGGTCAAGATCAAACTCTGTGGCCCATTCGCCGATCAAGAACATTCGGCTGATGAAGCCAAAGGCCGTGGTAATCAGCGCCAAGAAGCATCCCCAGAAAACAAGTTTGTCGTTTCGATCATTCATATTTCTTAGTCGCCTTCGGGTACATGTTAGTAGTCTGGATTCATTGAAACTTCAATAGCCGCTGAGTTGCTCGAATTCACTGCGCCAAGAAAAGCGGCCGGTCGGCGTTTCGCATGACGTGTAGTGCTGTCTCACCAAGGATGCGTCGCAGCAGCATGCTCTTCGCGCTATTGCCGAGCACGATCAAATCAGCCTTCCATTGGTCGGCGTATGGCAGCAAGTTCTCCATCGGTGGTTTCGCGATGCACTCGGTCTCAGGCTCGAAGCCGTGCGCTAGGCAGTAATCCGCTGCTTGGGCCAACCGAGATTCTCCTTCCTCCTGATCTTCGTGAAAGGTGACGATCTTCAACTTCGCATCGGGCCATAGCCGCAATTGGACAAATCGCCGCATCGTCTTGGCCGACTCCATCGAACCGCTGTAGGCAATCAAGACGCGTCGGATGCTACGATCCTTGTCGCTCACGGCAAGCAAGGGCCTGATTCCCTCTTGAACCAACAGGGCCAATTCGTCGGGGGGCTCGTCGACCACGCCATGTTCGAATAAGCTGCGCAATCCGCAGATTACTAGATCGTGGTATCGAGTGAGCGAGACCAGCGCGTCGAGCGGGTCGCCCGTCTCAAGCTGCAATCGGTGCTTCACTCCTGCCTTCTCACATTCCGCAACGAAATGCGCCTCAGCCGCTTTGATGATATCGGCAGCGTCCTTCAGCCGACTATCCTTCAGTTCCTTGGCCAATTGGCCTGCTCCGATCGGGATGGGGCCTGTATCGTCAAGTCGTTCGATGTCGAACAGCGTCACACCAGTCAACTCGGCTTCGTGCAACCTGGCAAGTTCGATGGCCTTGGCAGTCGCCGAACGCGCGTATTCGAGGCTGCCGAGACCGACTAGTATCCGCTTGATCATCAGAGGACAACTCCAGGAACTTGGCCGCAATCGTTCGACGCCTGCCGGCCTACTCGACAAGAAACCGTGCTACCAGATTAACCAGTGCCGGGCCGCCTGACAAACCCGTTAGCGGCGGTGGGATGACTTTTGATGAACCGTGGTTTACAGTATCTCAAGCGGACACGTTCCCCAGCCGGCCCAACCTCTCGGAAACCTTGGCGAGGATAGACGATCTATGAGCATCGAGGATGTGTATTCCGATTTGGAAACTGCGGGAGTCCTGGCAGTTCTTGTGGTCGACGATGCAGCCGATGCGGTTCCGCTTGCCGAAGCGTTGCTCGCCGGCGGCGTGAACGCAATGGAATTGACCTTGCGCACCGAGGCCGCGATGGACTCGCTGGTTGCTATTCGTCAGTCGGTACCGGGAATGAAGGTTGGCATCGGGACGATTCTGACGCCAGTGCAAGTCGAGCAAGTGGCCGCCGCCGGCGCCGCTTTTGGCGTATCACCTGGCATCAATCCCGAGGTCGTCAAAGCGGCTCGTAACTGCGGCTTGCCGTTCGCACCCGGTATTGCGACCCCGACCGACATCGAGACGGCGCTTTCGCTAGGTTGCCGTCGCTTGAAGTTCTTTCCGGCAGCGCCGTCTGGTGGGCTACCCTATCTGCGCAGTATTGCTGCTCCCTACAACCACCTGGGATTGAAGTACATCCCCTTGGGTGGAGTGAGTATGCAGAATATCGCCGAGTATCTCGGCGACCCGCTGATTGCCGCGGTAGGCGGTTCGTGGCTGGCGCCTCGAAATGTAGTTGCCGCCAAAGATTGGACGGCGATCGAAGCCAACGCGAAAGAAGCTCGACAAGCGGTTGATGCCGTACGCGGGCAAGTTGCGTCTTGAGCAAACTAACCAAGTGAAAATCACCGCCGGAGTTACCGACCATGTTTCGTACGCTTCGTTCAGTTCTGTTTTTTGCCCTATTGTTTCTGACGATTTCCAACATTGCGACTGCGAAGCCGCTGTTCAAAACCGAGAGCATTTTCCCACTTGGCGACAAACACGCTCATTCCAGCAGTCTGGTCGAATGCCCTGACGGCAGCCTACTCGCTTGCTGGTTCTATGGAAGCGGCGAACGAACTGCCGAGGACGTGGTGGTGCAGGGATCAAGACTTCAGAAGGGATCTTCCGCCTGGAGTCCTGTGTTTCTGATGGCAGACACCCCCGGGTTTCCCGATTGCAACCCGGTGTTGTTTATCGATCGCCAGGAACGGCTCTGGATGTTTTGGATCACCGTCCTGGCCGAACGTTGGGAGTGCAGCCAATTGAAGTACCGACTGGCGAACGATCCCAGTGGCAGTGAGGCCCCTGAGTGGGACTGGCAGGACGTCCTTCAACTCAAGCCGGGCGATGAGTTCAGCCAGGTGATGGCAGACCGGTTCAAAGAGTTGCAACTTCCCGAAGGGGCTTGGGCCGAGTATGCCCTGCCATATGTCGAAATGCTTTTGCAAGCATCGAAAGACCCGTACAAGCGTCAGACAGGCTGGATGACTCGCACCAATCTGCTTACTCTGCCATCGGGCCGCATTTTGTTGCCGCTCTATTCCGACGGTTTCAATGCCTCGCTGATGGCCATCTCGGACGACGATGGCAAAACCTGGCGGGCCAGCACACCCATTATTGGCCTCGGTCCCATTCAACCGGCAGTCGCCCGTGGGCGCGATGGCCGGTTGGTTGCCTTCTGCCGCGACTCGGGCGACCTCCCTGGCCGAGTGATGGTCGCCAGTTCCGAAGACGACGGAGAAACCTGGTCGACTGCTGTGGATTGCGATATCCCCAATTCAGGAGCGAGCCTGGCAGTAATCTCACTTGCCGACGGCCGCTGGCTGATGGTCTGCAACGATCTGGAAGAAGGCCGCCATCGGCTAACCGCTCTGCTTTCAGACGACGAAGGAAAAACATGGAACGTCAGACGGCAACTTGAACCTAGTGACAGCCAGGGAAAGAAATTCGACTATCCTTCGATCATCCAGACCCGCGATGGTCTGGTTCACCTCACTTACAGCTATACTACCGCAACTGGGCGCTGCATTCGGCACTGTGTGCTCAACACCGAGTGGATCGAAGGCAAGTGATCCTCACCTGTCAATCACCGGTCGCGACCAGCAACGCGCGCTTCTCGCACTTGCTTCGCCTTGGGAGATACCAAATGAAAAACTGGATCGTTTCTGCCTGTTTTACTGCTGTTCTGGTTTTGCACAGTCAATCAGCCTCGGCGGAGTTGAATGTCGAGGATTTTGATTCGGTTCAGCTGTTCACGCTGTCTAATTCGCATGGCATGACGGTCAAGGTGACCAACTATGGCGCTATCGTGACCTCGATACTTGTCCCCGATCGCAACGGCCAGCTGGAGGACGTGGCACTTGGCCACAACAGCCTCGAAGAGTATCTCAACGCCGACGAAAAGCCATTTTTCGGCGCCGTCGTCGGCCGCTATGGAAATCGCATCGCCAAGGGCTTGTTTACGATCGACGGCAAGACCTATCATCTGGCCACCAACAATGGCGAAAACCATCTGCACGGCGGGCAGTTTGGTTTCGACAAAGTCGTGTGGACTGCCAAGCCTTTGTCGGCTGACGGTTGGTCGGGGGTCGAGCTGACTTATCTCTCCTCGGATGGCGAAGAAGGGTACCCTGGTAATTTGCAGGCTAAGGTGACTTACAAGCTTACCGACGACAACCTGCTGGCAGTCGAGTACCAGGCGACGACCGACAAAGCGACACCGATCAATCTTACCCAGCACACTTATTTCAATCTCAAAGGCGAGGGCGAGGGCACGATTCTCGACCACCAGTTGATGCTCAACGCCCGTCATTACACACCCGTCGATCAAGGCATGATCCCGACCGGCGAAATCGCACCCGTCGCCGGCACGCCATTCGACTTCACCCAAGCGAAGCTGATTGGACGTGACATCAACCTTGATCATGAGCAACTGAAGCTAGGGCTCGGCTATGATCACAATTTTGTGCTGGAAGGCGCGTCTGGCGAAATGAAGCTAGCCGCAGAAGTCTATGAACCCGCTAGCGGCCGTGTCCTGACGATCCATACTGAAGAGCCGGGAGTTCAGTTCTACTGCGGCAACTTCCTCAGCGGCAATCTGCAGGGGAAATCTGGCAAGCCCTACGTTCACCGTGGCGGCTTCTGCCTTGAAACCCAACACTATCCCGATAGCCCCAATCAGTCGGCCTTTCCGACTTCGATTCTTCGCCCGGGTGAGGTGTATAAGACGAAGACCACCTTCACGTTTTCAACGCGATAGGAGTCTCGGCAGGCCCTGCCAACTCAGCGGCGGTTCAATCGCCACGCTAGGGAATCGTTAGAATCGGTAGCCATGATAGCCGCGATTGATCACGACACTCGGCATGCCGCCGGTGTACCAGCCAAACGGACGCCCACCCGGACGAGTCCAGGAAGGGCTGTAAGAAGAAGTAAATGGCATGCCGCTGGCCGTGGGGCGACTGGCTGAAAAGCCGTACCAACGCATCGCCTCAAGCCGTGCCATACGCTGTTCGGCCCGCTTTTGCGACTTCTGCTGCGCAATCGACTTGGTTGCGACGGTTTCTGTCTCGGTGCCGTAATACCAGTCTTCCTGGGCTTCTGGCGCTGTCTCCTTGGCGAGTTCGCCAATGTCCTGAGCTCCGACAGGGGTGTCCCAGGCCATTGGAAGCAGCAGGCAAAAGGACGAAACTAGTAAGACGCGTAAAGTGGCTAAGTAGTACATATTGAGACTCTCGGTAAACGGAATGGTCCGGAGATTAGGGGAGGGTAGGGGCTGCGGCGGGGTGGCCGTTCTCTCATTTCAATGGTTCGGCCATAGGCACGCCTTCCGTTGAGCCAGATCAACCGAATGGACTTGCTATGCCGGACTCAGGTAGGGGTGAGTCAATTTGGGGCGACTTTTCAGCTCCAACGGGCCAAATAGTTGTCTCTTGGGCTCGGGGGTCATTGCAACTCCCCTGTGAGAGGACTAAGGTTAATTCCTAGGGGGAGGGTGCGACCAGAGCTGGTCAGCACCCAAGTCTTCCGAAATCACAACACATGCGGAGATATCGAGATGAAGAAAACCTGTTCCTTGTTTTGGGCACTTAGCGTCTGCGTCGCCTTGGTAGGTTGCGGCGGCGACAGCGGCAGCTCGCCTGCTCCGTCGACCAGTGCACCAGCCGCCGAAGAAGCAGCTCCTGCCGAGGAAGCCGAAGCCCCAGCCGAAGAGGCTGCTGAAGAAGCTCCCGCAGAAGAAGCGGCCCCAGCCCAATAAGCTGAAAGAGTAAGCTACAAGCGATTGGGCTGCTCTAGCCTGAAATCTAGACTTTGCGAACAAAGCCCAGGTGGCGTCTTGCCCCTGGGCTTTGTCGTTAGTTGTGTCGTTTGCTGTTTCAATCAGTGTGTCTTTTCGATCGGTAGTCTTCCAGCAGCCCAATTAAAGTACCGCTACCGAGCAAGCTGCGAGCTTCAAGCATAGCCTCAACTCTCCATGCATACATTGAGACCTGTGCGCGTTCGGGGTTCTATGCTCCAGGAAATACGATAGCACGCTCGTTTTCTTTCTGGACTGCGTATTCACACGTTACGCTTGGGCCGAGGCACACGGCCACCCTGCGGCTTCTTTCCCCGCCTCCCTTTTTTCGGCTTGTTTTCCGCAATCGAGTCGATCGGCTGCCCCACGGCAGCTCGCATTTGCTCGATCCGGTCGCGAATTGCTCCTGCGCGTTCAAATTCTAACTCTTCGGCGGCTGCAACCATTTCTTTCTCTAGTTCGGCGATGTACTCGTCGGTGATGTACTGCGTTTCTTCGGTACGCCCCACGGCGGCATTAGCCTGCACATGGGCCGCCGCCTCGGCTTCAATGCCTCGATGAATCGCTTTGCGAATGGTTTCGGGGGTGATGCCGTGCTTCTCGTTATAGGCCTGCTGAATCACTCGACGGCGGGAAGTCTCGTCAATGGCACGTTGCATGCTGTTCGTCACCTTGTCGCCGTAGAGGATCACCTTGGAATTCACATTGCGGGCCGCCCGGCCAATGGTTTGCATTAGCGAGGTCTCGCTTCGCAGGAAACCTTCCTTGTCGGCATCCAGAATCGCTACGAGAGACACTTCGGGCAAGTCTAAGCCTTCGCGCAAAAGATTGATTCCGACGAGCGCCTCGAATCTGCCTTCCCGCAGATCGCGGAGCAACTCGACCCGCTCGAATGCATCCAGCTCGCTATGCAACCATTTACAGAGAATCCCCTGCTCGGAGAAATAAGTGGCCAGATCTTCGGCCAGCCGTTTGGTAAGAGTGGTCACCAGTACGCGTTCGCCCGCCGCGGCCCGCTCGCGGATCACTCCCAGCAGATGGGGCACCTGCCCTCGGGCGGGAACCACCTCGATCACCGGGTCTAACAGGCCCGTGGGTCGGATCACCTGCTCCACCACCTCGCCGCCCGTCTGCTGCAGCTCGAATTGTGCAGGCGTCGCCGAGACGTAGATCGTCTGGTTCATACGCTCTTGAAACTCTTCGAATTTCAGCGGCCGATTGTCGAGCGCACTGGGCAAACGAAAACCGTGCTCGACCAACGTCTCTTTGCGGCTTCGATCGCCCGCGTACATCGCACCAATCTGCGATACGGTGGCATGCGACTCGTCAATGAACAACAGATAATCCTTGGGAAAGAAGTCGAGCAACGTGCTCGGCGGTTCCCCAGCGCTACGGCCGGCTAAGATCCGGCTGTAATTCTCGATACCTGGGCAGTAGCCCACTTCCATCATCATTTCAATGTCGAACCGCGTCCGCGCATTGATCCGCTGAGCTTCAAGCATCCGACCATCGCTGCGAAACTGCTCCAGCCGTCCCGAGAGCTCCTTGCGAATTTCGTCGACCGCCCGTTCGATACGTTCCTCGGGCAATACAAAGTGTTTTGCCGGATAGACGTACACTTCCTCTAACGTATCGATCACTTCGCCCGATGTGGGGTCAATGATGGAAAGCTTCTCGATTTCGTCTCCCCAGAACTCGACGCGATAAGAAAACTCTTCGTAGGAAGGCCAAATCTCGACGCAATCGCCGCGCACCCGAAACTTGCCTCTCGAAGGATCGGTGTCGTTGCGGTCGTACTGAATGTCCACCAGCCGGCCCAGCACCTCGTCTCGGTCGAGATTCTGCCCAACGCGCAGCCCTACCATCATCTGTTTGTAATCCTCGGGCGATCCCAAGCCGTAAATGCACGATACGCTCGCTACGACAATCACGTCGCGTCGGCTGACTAAAGAACTTGTGGTGGCCAGCCGCATGCGATCGATTTCTTCGTTGATCGAGGCGTCTTTCTCGATGTAGATATCCCGCTGCGGAATGTAAGCCTCCGGCTGATAGTAGTCGTAGTAGCTCACAAAGTAACTGACCGCATTGTGGGGAAAGAACTCCTTGAATTCTGAATAAAGCTGAGCCGCCAGGGTCTTATTGTGCGACAGCACCAGCGTCGGCCTTTGAACCTGTTGGATGACATTGGCCATGGTGAAGGTCTTGCCGCTGCCCGTAACACCCATCAGTACTTGCGATTTCTCCTGCTTACGCAGCCCCTCGACCAGGGCCTTGATTGCAGCAGGCTGATCACCGGCGGGTTCAAAGGGGCTGTGAAGCTGAAATTGCATGACTCGGTCACGGATCTCGGTGTTTAACTCTCGGAATCGGTTCTATCGTGTCACTCAGCAGCAGGAGATCGAAGGAGCACTCCCAGCAGGACGAAGGCATGTAGAGACACGCCCGCGCCAGGGAAAGGCGATCGCATTGTACGCCATAAGCCCTCGTCCGACGACTCTCCGACGAATGCTACTGCAACGATTCTGCCTGCGAATCATCCACCCCCGCCCAATCGGTATCTTTAGGAATGGGGAGCAGGAAAGGGCGAATGCGTTCGAGCGTGCGTGGACCGATGCCGCTGACCCGCTGCAGATCTTCCAACTCGCGAAACTCACCATTCAACTCCCGGTCGTTGAGGATTCGCTGAGCTAGCGTTTTTCCCAGCCCGGGCAGCTGGATGATCTCGGGCCACTCGGCCTTGTTGATATCGACCTGATAGCGGGCCTGCAGCGGCGGCGCCCGATCGATATTGATGAGTTCTCCTCGCTGCCCGCCGTGGTACCACCAGTAGCAGCCGATCATTGCCAAGCTGCAACTCACCACTACCAGCAGGGTTCCCTGATCGCGGTCGCCTATCAACTGGCGCCGAGGCTGCGCTTCCTGGCTTTTTTCTGCAATGGGTTGCGTATTTCGCATGGAAAGGGTGATATTCGTAGCGGGCAGATGCATCGACAGACGGCAAAGTGAATTACTGAGTATAGCAAACCAAGCAGGATTGTTCGTCGTGCGAGACTTTCGACAACTCGAATGGGATGATCAGCTCGAAGAAGATTGCCGGACTCTCACCAAGTTGGCTGTCCAAGAGGATCTAGGCCTCCTTCAGGACTGGACGACGGTGGCCCTAGTGCCGGCAGAGCGGACCGGGACGGCCCACATTGTAGCCCGAGAACGGGGCATTGTGGCCGGCATTCAGTCGCTAGCAACAGTCCTGGAGGAAATGCAGGCCGGAGTTGACGTAGAGATCAAGGCCAGCGATGGCGATTCTATTGCTGCCAATACGACTGTCGCGACCTTGCGCGGAAAAGTCCGCGACATTCTGACTTGCGAACGGACTTTACTGAACCTGCTCGCAAGGTTGATGGGCATCGCTACCTTGTCGAACCAATACGTACAAACGGTTCAGGGGACCGGCGCACGAATCTACGATACGCGGAAAACAACTCCAGGTTATCGGCGTTTGGAGAAATATGCCGTCCGGTGTGGGGGCGGATGCAATCATCGGACCGGCTTGTACGATGCGATTCTAATCAAAGACAACCACTTAGCACAGCGAGCTGAGCGTGATGGCGCCGATCCGGCAGCCGCTGTGACCTTGGCCCGCGAGTTCCTGCAACGCTCAATCAGCGAGGGCTGCAACTCAGACCTGCTCGTCGAGATTGAGGTCGACAACCTTATGCAATTGGAAACCGTATTACCGTCGCAGCCAGACATTGTATTACTCGATAACATGACCCCCGCTGAATTGCGCAAGGCAGTACAAATGCGCACTCATTTGGCTCCCGAAGTGCAGCTCGAAGCTTCTGGCGGTGTGCACCTGAAGAATTTGCGGGAAATCGCCGAGACGGGCGTTGATCGAATCAGCGTGGGCGCTCTAACCCATTCAGCCCGTTCGCTCGACATCGGTTTGGACTGGAACTCTCGCTAGAGCGCATCACTTGTAGTCATTTATTACCTAACTAGGACTTACCAGCTGCGCAAGATCAACATCAATGGCTGCGAGAGTGCGCAGGATGTTGCTCAGGATTATCAATTGACTGGGCTTGACTGTCGGTTTTTGGCAGCATCTGCGATTTAGGGAAACCCGCAAGATTTGCCCTCCGGCGCACCTAGCTGGGCAAAAACCTTAGTCATTTGACATCGCTTAGGGCAGACCTAGGTTTTTCTAACTTGGAACCTTTTGGGAGGGGTACTAAGGTACGACGCGGCGGGTCGCGGGAGCGAGAGGGGACCCCGCCGCGTCTTTTTTTGCTGTATTCTCT
Organism: Planctomycetales bacterium; assembly: GCA_020427155.1. Lineage (GTDB taxonomy): Bacteria > Planctomycetota > Planctomycetia > Pirellulales > Lacipirellulaceae > Bythopirellula. The sequence goes on from JAGQOW010000043.1 coordinate 24,307, forward strand.
ATTGTTCTTGCAGCCCCTAAACATCTGCTCGAAATGGCCCTTCCTTGGCGGCGGATACCGTGGTTCGGCTGGCTGGACAAGCGGAGCCCGCGCCGACCAGAAAATCTTGCCTTTTTGACAAAATCTCTTTGACACCCCCTCTTTTCCATACTAGAATCGGGGGTGCAGGCATTAGTCTGCGGCGTTAGTAATACTGTTTATGTTCTTCATTTTGATTGGGTTGTGGACCTCATGAACCTTCGATTTGCGACGAGTCGAGTTGACTTTGTCGTAATCCAGGCAGGTGGCGATAATCGCCTTGGTTCACTACACCATCTTTCGAGCTAGCCCGCTCAGCCCCGCCGATCGGGATTTCAGCGTGGTTACTCTCCTCGATGGTAATACGAGCTCCGGCTGTATTGCGGCTTTGATGAAGCAGCTTATGTGCTGCAACAAGTAGGCCCAATTCCCCTGCCCCGAGTTAGGCATGCCCGCGGTGTTCGCGCTTCACGCGAATTCTCGTCCAGGCGTTTCCATGCCCTCTCAAAGGATTACCTGGTCAATTCGATGCGCTCCAGGTGCGCCAACGCTCAATAGAACTTCCAGGAGTTCTGCGCGCAGCTATTGCTCTCCTGTTCTCGCAGGTCGAAGGGGAACCTCGCTGGATCAACGCGACCGTTCCGCTCATTGAGATTTGCTCTCGATCCTCACCACCTGAGGAGACATTCGACTTTCCCCGCGATGCTCGCCGCGATCTTTCGGATCACAGCGCGTAATCACATTGGCCTATGTGCCAGGTGAAAGCTGCCAAGGTTGGCAAACACATCTCGGAGACTGGATTCGGAGAATCACACCATGACTGACCTTCAAAACAACACGTTCGGCGTAATAGCGCGCTTGACCCGCCTTGCTCTGCTCAGTCTCCTTGCTTCGACGTTCACTTGCGTTAGCTCGCAGGTCTATGCTGGAACGATCAGCGGCTCGTATGCTGTTAACATCGGGGAAAGCACTCGCTTACTCGAAGCAGAATTGCAGCTAACCCGCGGCGAGATCTCCAACGTTGAATTCATGGCGATTCAGAAAGAAGAATCCTGCAAGAATGTTTATACGCGTCTCCACGAGCGCAATCGGCCTGCTCTATTGATTCAAAACACCTCGGTCGACGAAAACGAAATTTCCTCGTTTACAATCAACATTACCGAACTGGGATACGAGTTTGGAAACGGCGACATTGGAAGCGACGGTTTTAACGGCGCACTGGTAGTCCGAAGTATCCGCACCGACGCAGGCGTGAGCGTGTCAGCTTCCTACGGGGAAACTTCCGGTGCTACCGATCGAACCAAGTTGAACGTCCTATTCAGTGGCTTGACTGAAGGCAAGGCCGCAATTTTCCGTCTCGACTTAGACGCCGTTCCAATGGTGGGGGATATGTATCCCGACTACCGCGGGATCCTGCTGGGGGCGGACTTGGGACTTGGAGCTACCAGTCCAGCAATGATTTCTGCCACCTTCGAGAACGAGGAGATGCAGGCTAGCACCCCGTTCCAGCCGTTCAGCCAGGAATTCGATGGCCGCATCGAGACCTCGGGTCGGCTGGAGGCCTACCATTCGCAAGCCCCCTCGCAAATGTACGGCCAGACGGGAACCACCGATAACCCCACCGTCCCCGAGCCATCGACAGCAGTGCTCCTGCTAGCTGGAGCCGCAGGGCTCATGAGTTGGCGATCTCGCCGCTGTGCATTGGGATGCTAGTCGAGCGGCCGCCCCATTACGGACTGCTCGAACGCTGTTTGGAGCAATAGGGAAACTGCAACAACTTTGCGGGTAATTCGCATCCTAGCGATGTTTCTGCTTCTCCGGATTTCTCTGATTATCCGGAAAATGTGGAAAGTAGCGATCCTTCGGTTACCGATCTCCATTCCTGGAACCAATGATCGGGCAAGCGGCAAACGTTAGTCTCGCTGACGTTTCTACCTCGCAAACTCGACGCAGGTATGGTGCCTGCTGAGCCGCTGACGCGCTTGATCTTGTCCTATAAGGGGGGATTAAGGGATGAGTATATTTAAGACGAGGGCTGCTGCGCTGGTTGGGTGCCTGCTCTTGATTGGCACCCAGTCTGTCCAAGCTCAAATGCAAAGACAGTACCAGACAGCGAACATGAATGGTTCGAGTGCCTCATTGGCTTCGTACAATAGCTTCGATCCGAGTGGATACGACGGCGGCAGTTGTGCCAGCTGTAACTACGGGGATTGCAATAGCTGTAATCAATGTTGCCCAACGGACTGCTGCGAAGGCGGAGGGTCGTTGTTCGGGGCCGGGATCTGCGCTCGCCCTGGGCAGTTCTTCCTGGTCGGCGAATACATCTATGCCCGTGCCAGCCTCAGCGAAGCACTCGCCTACGTCGTGAGCGATCCCAATGCTCAGCCTGGAGCAGACAACATCATTCCGGGCGATCGATATGTCGAGTTTGACTTCGGCTACCAGTCGTCTTACCGCTTCTCCGGCGGCTATCGATTCTGCGACTGCGGCGGCGAAATCGTGTTTAACTTTGCTCGCTACCAGAGCGACGCCAGCTTCAGCGTGCAAGATACATCCACTTCGCCCAATCCTACGATCTTCTCTCCCTACGAAGTAGACGCTCCGGGCAACGCAGGAGTTCTGGTGGGCTCGGCTAATGTCGATCTGAAATCGTACGACCTGGGCATTGCCAAGACCATTCCTTTGGGCTCGCCCCTCGGTTGCTGCGACACTTGCTGCGATGACTGTTGCGGCGGATGCGATAGCTGTTGCTGCTGGTGCCCCGCTTGGGATCTCACCTGGTCGGCAGGGCTACGCTATGCGGATGTTGAATGGGCTCGCAGCACTTTAGCCACTACTAGTGCCGCTGATCAGATCGATACTGCCACCACTCGACTCAATTTCGACGGGATTGGAGCCCGGGTCGGAGTCCTGGGACGGCGTTATATCGGTCGTCGCGGCTTGATGAGCGTTTATGCCAAAGGCGATTTCTCACTCCTCGCCGGCGACATGAACATCGACACAATTGTGACGGATGACCCCGACGGCACCACTCCGTCGAGTGTACGGTCTCACAGCAACACCGGAAACCGAATCATCCCTGTTACTGAGATCGAAGCCGGCGGTACTGTTTACCTGGGCAACCATGTGCAGCTCAGTTCGGGGTATTTTCTCTCTGCCTGGCATGACCTGGGCTTTCGAGATACCTACGACTTCGGCAATCAACTTTCGCACTACGACGACGCGAATATCCTCGGCTTCGACGGCTTCTTCGCCCGGGCAGAGATCACCTATTGATGCCGAGCAGCTAGTCAGCTGTTGCAATGGTTTACAAGTATTACGAGCCAGCTGCTCAGGGGGGCAGCTGGCTTTTTTCATTCAATCCTATGCATTCATAGCTCAGGGGTTGCAGCCCGTGAGCTTTGCACGTTTACTAAGGTACCAACGGGGCCCAATCACTGTTGTGTTCTATTAACATGAGCGATAACAAACCGAGTATCCTGTTTCTCTGCACCGGCAACTCCTGTCGCAGCCAGATGGCCGAAGGTTGGGCGCGCAAGCTTCACGGCGATCGGTTTCAAGTTTACTCCGCGGGAATCGAAGCTCATGGCCTCAACCCCCGGGCAGTGCAGGTCATGCAAGAGGCGGGTGTCGATATCTCGGGGCAGCGATCACAACTGCTGAAGGAGTTCGACGACGTAAAACTCGACGTCGTCATCTCGGTCTGCGGACATGCCGACAAGAATTGCCCGGTGCTGGCCAGTCCCACCCGAAGAATCCATGCGCCATTTGATGATCCGCCAGCTCTGGCCAAGAACGCTACTAGCGAGCAAGAGGGGCTTGCCCACTATCGACGAGTCCGAGATGAGATTCGCGATTACGTATCGCAATTACCCACACTTCTGGCAAGGCAATAAGTAGCGCAGCAAGCACCAAGTGTGCTGCCAGGTAATGATCGTCTGGTCTTCGCACTAAACGCGACCAAACAGCCGTTCGCGCTTTGCACGACGAGCCGCCCGCAGGCGGGCACGGCGCTTGGTTTCACTGGGCTTTTCGTAGAATTCGCGTACGCGGATTTCCTTTTTGATGCCACTTCGCTCGACAAGCTTGCGAAACCGACGTACCGCTTCCTGTGCAGTCTCTCTGTCCCGTAACGTCAACTTAACCAATTCGAACTCCCAAAAAGTGATTGCCAGAGGCCTCCCTGCGAGGCGCAACCCGTTGCCAGGAAACACCTAAGATAGCATCGTCGCCTGCAGTCGTCCAGCCCGAGCCGGCACCCCTCGGCAAATCATGAGATTTGGCTCTTCCAAGGCCCAAGACTAGGCTACGAGACAGGCCAAATCGGACCCATTGAGACTCTCAGCCAGTCTTTACCCTCAAATTCGGCACAACCTGCACGGCAGAGCTAGGACCAAAGCGATGCGGGCTAAGCTCGGCTCGATATGGCAGGAGAATCGGGCCGATGGGAGAGGTGGCGCCTCTTTGGCTGGCCTTCTCTTTAGTCCCCTCGACAGACATTGTTCACTCGACAAACAGGCAACTATGAGCGACTTGGTCCCCAGTGAAATCATCGAAAAGCTCGAAGCCCGGCACGAACGACTGATCGAAGAACTCGACGAGCTCAATGAACGCCTCGAAAAGGCTCTCAATAGCTTTGTGAAACCATCAGCAGAAGTGGCCGAGAACGTTGAAATCGAATTGACGGATGTCGAAACAGCGAAAGTCACCATCTAGGGCCTGAACCCGCGATCAGTTCAACTACTGCCGACGGTCCAAGTGGCCGGACTTGTTAATCGCTCGCAGTAAGCGCAATCCCATCGCTGCGCTCAGAGCGACTCCCAGCGTCCCTGGCACCGAGACCCCGCGCACCGGCCAGATCACGTTGGTAACCAGTAGCACCGAGCCGATGAACAAGGCACTGGTCAACATGCCGAGCACCAGCCGGTTGACCGAGGGCTCTAAACCGCGATGGTCCAAATGGACGTCGAACCGACCACTTTGTACCTGCTGTAGAATATCGCGGAGCCGCCGAGGAACCACCTCCGCAAGTTGCTGCACTTCGTAAACCATTCGCCGAGCCTTGCGTAATTGGCGGGCTGGCGACATGCGTCGGGCGATCACCTTCCGCTGATAGGGTTCCAGCACTTCCATCAGACTGAAATCAGGTTCCAGTTTTTGGGCAGTGCCTTCCAGCATAATCAGCACCTTAAGCAGCAGCGCCATCGGAGAAGGCAATACAATCTCGTAGCGTCGCATCAGGTCGAACATCTCTGTCAAAGCCGGCGCAAGTTCGAAGTGATCGACCGACTGATAAGCGTAGTGTGCCAAGAAGTCCGACAAATCAAGACTGAGGCTTGTCTCATCAAGCCCCGGAGGCACAGCTCCCACCCGCATGACAACGGCAACCAAATGGTGCGCGTCTTGTTCGACAATCGCCATCAACAAATCTTCAATATCTTCTCGCAAACGTTCTTCAATGCGAATGACCATCCCGAAGTCGAGCAAGCCCAGCGCGCCATCCGGCATTAGCAAGAGATTGCCCGGATGAGGATCGGCGTGATACAGGCCGAGACGAAAAATCATCTCCAAGTACATCTCGGCCCCGTTTCGCGTAACTGCTTTCAGATCAATCCCGGAAGCGCGCACATGCTCAGGCGACGACAGCGGCGTCCCGTCCATCCACTCCATGACCAAGACACGTTGCGTCGAATAGTCGGCGTAGGCCCGGGGGATCTTGATTTGCGGATTCTCTGCAAACGCATGTTCAAATTGTTCGAGGTGGCGGCGCTCACGCTCAAAGTCAAGTTCGCGGCGTAGTGCGCGCTGAAACTCGGCAACCGTGGCGCGAGGCCGATAAGGACGCAGTTCCGGCAGCCGCTCGGCCAATTGGGCCAATCCCGAGAGTATGTCGAGGTCGACATGGACCTGTTTCTCAATATCATGGTGCTGCACCTTGACGGCCACTTCTTCGCCCGACTGGAGTCGGGCGCGATGCACCTGACCGATCGAGGCCGAGGCGACGGGCGTCTTGGAAAACTCGGCAAATACCTCTTCGATGGTTTGCCCCAACTCCTGCTGGATGACCTCCGCTACGAGTTCAGTAGCATCGGCAGGAACGTCGGCTTGCAACTTCTCCAGTTCATCTGCAAGTTCGCTCCCGACAATGTCGGGGCGAGTACTCATGATTTGCCCCAACTTGATAAATGTGGGCCCCAGTTCCTCCATCGCCAGACGAATGCGAGTCTCGCGGGTCTCGTTGGCGATGATCTGCCCATCGCGATTCTTGAGCCAGGATTTGCCAATCGCAAAATCAAAGCGGCTCAGCCAGCCCGCCAGCCCATACTTGCTCAGAATCGACAGAATCTCTCCCCAGCGATTTACATTGCGATAGATTTGCGGGATGGCGCCGATTCGCATGTTGGCTGTCGATCGCTTGCAGAATTGACTTAAAATCGAGAGCTGTCGACCGGCTATTGTAGTGGCAGGCGCATCATTCTGCCAACGTGCCAATCAGGCAGCCCGACGGCAAGAAACAGTTGCCGGCAACATTGACTTGACTCCGCCCACAAGGTCGAGAACACTCTTACCTAGTGTAATTGATACGGCCTGTAGGTTCAGCCAGCCAGAGTCCAGAAAGTGAGGAAACTTTGTTTTACCGACAAACTTGTGTAGCTCTGTTGCGTATAAGCTGCCTGATCGCACTGCTGTGCAACAGCCTGTTAACCTTTGCTGATAATTGGCCTCAGTGGCGCGGACAGCGATTTACTGGCATCAGTCCAGAAAACAATCTTGCCACCCGATGGTCTGCAACCGAGAACGTCGCTTGGCGCGTTGATCTACCTGGACAGGCCGGGGCCACCCCGGTGGTTTGGGATGACCGCATCTATCTGACAACCGCCAATGGAAAAGAGCTCCAGCTTTGGTGTTTTTCTACTGCTGGCGAGAAACTCTGGCAGCGCAACCTGGGTGCCGGCGATTTCAAAGTCCGTTCGGACGAAGGCAACATGGCATCGCCTTCGCCCTGTACCGATGGCCAGCATGTATGGGCTATGGTTGGCACAGGACGATTGGCTTGCTTTGATCGAGATGGCAACGATGTCTGGAACCTCGACGTCGGAGACCGCTATGGAGAAATCAAGATCGCTTTCGGCATGTCGTCGACCCCGGTACTCGACGAAGGCAGGCTTTACCTGCAGTTGATTCATGGCGATCGCAATCCGGCAACTCAAGAGGCGGTAGTTGTCTGCCTCGACGCTTCGACTGGCAATGAGATCTGGAAACAACCGCGCTTGAGCGATGCTCGCGAAGAGTGCGAGCATTCTTACGCTTCGCCCACCCTTTACCGCGATGCAAAACACGTATTTCTAATCACACACGGCGCCGACTACGTCGTGGCCCATGCCCTGGACGACGGCCAAGAGCTTTGGCGTAGCGGGGGCTTGAATCCGCCTGGCAACTACAACGAAACGTTGCGATTGGTGGCTTCTCCTGGCGTTGGAGATAATCTGATCGTCGTGCCTTCGGCCAAAGGGGGACCAGTCTATGGCATTCGACCAGGCGGCCGAGGCGACATCTCGGAATCAAAGGAGTTCATCGCTTGGCGATATCCCGACAAGACCCCCGACGTCCCTTCGCCTTTGATCCATGACGGCTTGGTTTACCTGTGCCGAGAGAACGGCAACCTGCTTTGCCTCAACGCTGATACTGGCGAAGAGTATTACCACGAGAAGACGGTGCGCGACCGCCACCGTGCCTCGCCCGTCTATGCCGACGGCAAAGTCTATTTGACTAGCCGAAGCGGCGTGGTCACCGTCGTGCGGGCTGGAAAAGAGTTTGAGATTCTGGCACAAAATGATCTAGGCGAAGACATCTCGTCTTCGCCGGTGATTGCCGATGGCACAATCTACTTACGCACCTTCGCTTCGCTTTTCGCCATCCGGCCGGGTGATAGCGCAGCAGCCAGTGCGCCCAAGTAAGCAACGTCTAAGTAATCAGGCAGCTTCGATTTGTTGAATCGCCTGTCGAGCCTGATCGGCCAGCGCTGCGTTGGGCTCTTCGGCAATTCTGCGCAACGTGGCCACGGCAGTACGTGCTTTGCTCCCCACTCTCCCCAGCGCCCAGGCGGCACGGCGTTGCACTTCAGGAGCTGAACGGTCGACCACTCGTTCGGCAAGGACCGAGACGGCAAAGCCTGCTTGCTCGCCAGCACGACCTAGCAGCGTAATCGCCCAATACGCAACATCCGGGTTGGCTGATTTCGCCAGTAGTGTGAGATCTTCCAGCTGCGAAAGGCTGGGAGGTCCCACGTCTTCTAGCGCGGCAGTACACCAGTTGAGAACATCTTCGTTGGAACTGCTGCAAGCTTGGATCAAGGCGATAATTGCAGGCTGGGCTCCTTCGGCCATCGCAGCAAGCGCTGTAGCGGCGGCAGCCTGACAAGCCTCGTCACTTTGATTCAAATCGGCAATGCAAGTTCGAATGTCGGGCATGCAAACCATCACTCCATAATACAGATCGCTGCGACCTTGCTCCAGAATCGATCCAATTTCGCCATTCTGGTCAATGGCAATCTGGGTTCGATTGACCATGTCAGAGGCCCGCGTAGGCTCCCGAAAGTTGACTTCTGAGGCTTGTAAATCGCGTGTGCAAGCTCTGCCAACCTGCTAAAATGGAGACACGCCCCGTCGAGCCAAAACGCACCGTCGTTTCCCGCCTCTCGAACAACGGCTTCAATTCCCGCCATGCTCCGAACCCACCCACGAATCTGCGGATTGTCGACCCCTTTGGCAATCTTGTATTGCACGGTCGTACTGGCCAGCATGGTTCGCGGCGAAGACTTACTAAACCAGGCAGAACTGGTTGCCCAAGGTAAAGCGATTTATGAAAACACTTGCGCCGTATGCCATGGCAAAAACGGCGAGGGAGTCGAGCAGTTTGCTGCAGAACCTCTGGTAGGCGATCTACCCGTCGGTCCCCTGGCCGATGTCATCGCCGAGACCATGCCCGAGGACGATCCGGAGTCCTGCGTTGGTCAAGACGCGCAGGCAGTGGCAGCTTACATTCACGGCGCATTCTATGGTGAAGTGGCTCAAATCAAGAATCGCCCTCCCCGAGTGAGTCTCGCTCGGCTTACCAAGAACCAGTTGCGTCAGAGTTTGGCCGATCTGTACTCCTACAACGGCAACATTGCATGGTCGGCACAAGATCATGGAATCAAAGGCCTTTATTACGTAGGCTCGAAGCCCGAAAACCGCAATAAGCAGATCGAGCGAACCGACCCTGTGATTGATTTCGACTTCGGCGACGTGGGCCCGGGAGAAGGAATCAACCCCAAAGATTTTTGCATCGATTGGCGCGGAGCACTGCGGGCTGACTCGACTGGCGTCTACGAGATTGTTATCCGCAGCAGTTGCGCATTCGTTTGTTACTTCGGTACTTACGAGCGCAAGTTTATCGACAATCATGTGCAGTCAGGCGAACGAACCGAGTTTCGTCGTAAGATCGTTCTCACCGCTGGCCGCAGCTATCCTCTGAGGATCGACTTTTACCAGCGAGAGCGTAAAACCGAGCAGCCTCCGGCAAACATCTCGCTCTCTTGGATCACCCCGCAAACGACCGAGCAGATTATCCCTGCCCGCAACTTGCTGCCGATAGTCACCCCAGCGGCATTCTCACTGCAAACGCAGTTGCCGCCTGACGACCGGACCTACGGATACGAGCGCGGCATCACGGTCAATCGTCAATGGGACGAATCGACCACCGAAGCGGCTCTTGAGTTTGCCCAAATTGCCGCTGAAGAGTTATGGCCAACTTATCAGCGCAAGAATCAAAACAAGGCAGATGAGAACCGTGCCCAACTCCGCGGATTTCTTGAAGAGATTGTCGCAACTGCCTTTCGAGGCCCCTTGGACGAAGACGACCGAAAACTCTATGTCGATGCATCGGTCGATGCGACCGCAGACGACATCGAAGCGATCAAACGATCGCTGCTCTTGGCGCTGAAGTCGCCGCGTTTTCTCTATCCTATGCTCGACACCGATCGATCGTTGTCGCAACGCGTCGCCAATCGACTCGCCCTGACGCTGTACGATTCTCTGCCGACTGACACCTGGCTCTTTCTCCAAGCCCGCGGCAACGATCTCGAAACAGAGCAGCAAATCCGAGCTGCCGCCGAACGCATGGTTTACGATGACCGTACTCGCAGCAAAACTCGTGAGTTCCTTCACCAGTGGCTCAACATCAGCGACGTGGGAGAAATCACGAAAGACTCGGCGGCTTTCGAAGGCTTCGATCAGTCGCTCGTCAGCGATTTGCGTTCGTCGCTCGACGCTCTGCTGGACGACATCGTTTGGACAGACGCCAGCGACTACCGTAAGTTCTTTTCAGCCGATTGGACCTACACGACCAACCAACTGGCAGAGTTCTACGGTGAGTCCTGGCAACCCATCGATGCCGAGGGCCAGGGATTGCGGCTCAGCATCTCCGCTCCAGAGCACCACCTGGGCATTCTCACTCACCCTTACCTGATGAGCAAGCTAGCCTACTTCCAAGCCAGTTCCCCCATTCATCGAGGAGTTTTTCTCATTCGCCATGTCTTGGGGCGGACAATTCGACCGCCGGAAGATGCCTTCGTGCCCCTCGCTCCTGAACTTCATCCCGATCTGACCACCCGCGCACGCGTCGAATTGCAAACAAGCGCCCCTACCTGTCAGGTTTGCCACGAAAAGATCAATGGGCTAGGATTTGCCTTGGAGAATCTCGATGCCGTGGGGCGATACCGAACAACTGAGCGAAATCAGCCGATCAACTCGCTAGGGTTCTATACGACTCGGGACGGCAGCGAACAACAGTTCCAAAACCCACAACAATTAGC
>JAGQOW010000448.1 GCA_020427155.1 Planctomycetales bacterium
AGTGTTGGCATCTACTACTGGGGCTACGCCTCCGGTATCGTCGCCACCAAGATCGACGAGTGGGGCGAGTTCGTCCTCGCAGAATTCACGCAGACCTTTGACAAAGGGGACCAGAGCTACTTCTTTCCGCTCATGGCGCAGACGGAACAGAATCTGGGCTACAAACCACAATCCGGTGCGCTCGATGCCGCCTTCGATGCCTTTTATGTGTATGCCTACTTCCACGAAGCAGGCGGTATGGCCGCAGTGCCCTGGTCCAATCGGGGAGAGAAGAAATCCTTCAGTGCCGAAGGGCTTCCCCTCTGTGCCGCGGGCTTTGCTATGCCACTGCGCAGCACCTTTCAGAACCGCAGCCACACCTTGGTGGCCCACGAGTGTGCACGTTACGCCTGTCCATTGCTCTTCCCAGCAGCAACCGGCGAAAGCTGCCCAGTCGACCATGCGAATTGGCCCAAGGGCGGGTGCCTCACCACCCTCCCCACCAGTCCTGGAAACAGGATTCGCCATGAACTCGACCGCGAGCGCGCAGCCTACAAGGAACTCTACAAGCAGCGCACCGCCACGGAACGGATCAACAGCCAGGCGCTCGAACTCGGCATCGAACGGCCCAAGCTCAGAAATCAGCGCTCGATCAGCAACCACAACACCTTGCTCTACGTGTTGATTGACCTGCGGGCGCTGCAACGGGTGCAAGCGAAAACCGCGGCAATGGCTGCACAAGCGGCGGCCTGACCCACCCGTTGCTTCTGCTACCCAACAATGATCGCGGCGGGGGCTGTGGTAGGACACAATCGGCAGAAGCAATCGGCGAAGACGATAGGTTGACCAGCCAAGCAAGGCAATCTTGCTCGGTTACTGCCCCCTGCGCCATTTTTCGCCCTACAGGCAAAAACAGCGCTTTTCTCCCGCAACTTCCACTGCTCGTCGCCAACTTCCGCCCCTGCGCAACCGCTCTTTATCTCATCCGACTACCATCGTCATCCAACCGACAACGAACTTACTCATTCTTTGTTTACCTTGATTTTTCATCAGTAACCTGGCGAGGTGTTTCGTTCCGTCTGCCTCATCCTAACAAAACGTTTTGT
>JAGQOW010000449.1 GCA_020427155.1 Planctomycetales bacterium
TCCAGGCAGGCGTCACCCAGTTCGGCTCGGGCTGGTGCTGGCTCGCCATCAAGGGCGGCAAGCTCGAGGTCATGAAGACGCCCAACGGCGAGAACCCGCTGATGCATGGCGCTTCGCCGATCCTCGGTTGCGACGTGTGGGAGCACAGCTACTACATCGACTACCGCAACCTGCGCCCGAAGTACCTCGAGGCTTTTGTCGACAGCCTCGTCAACTGGGACTACGTCGAGGAAATGGTGTCGAAGGCGAAGTGAGCCGCGCGCAAATCTAGTCTCAGGGTGTGCTTTGGAGGTTTTCTCACGTCCGAAGCACACCTCTAACTGCTGTCTTTACGTTTGCTCCCGTTGGCGAATCTGTTAAGAGCGGCTTTCGCCTGATTTCGGACTTCCAGTAGCCGCAAGTCTCCGAAGCGAGAAGCGAATTCAGATTCGATCCAGCTATCATCTGAATGTAATATCGTTTCAATTTCATCAATGCTGTCAATTGATCGGCGCAGCGCATCTTTGACCGCCGGTGAGGTTGCCCCTTCAATTCTGGGCCGCCTGTCGGAATTATTCAATTTGGTTAATAACCTAAGTGCCGCCTTGATGAACTCGTCTGTCTCTAAGTTACGCCAGAAATTCAACCTTTCGCCTTTTCCTATGGGCTCATCTGATTGTTGAAAAAAAAGGCCGGCATTGGCGCATGCAAGCAGACTTTTCCGTAGAAGCTCAATTCTTCCGTTTAGCCGACTTTCGATGGATTGGCGTAGAGATAGGTCGGCTTGGCCCATTAGAATTTCTGTCTGCTTGGCCATGTGCTCGACGGTTAATCGAAGCTGCTCCGTTTGGCTATCCAGAGACGCTCTGGTGAGGGAAAGTTCTTGTCGCTGCAGCGCCAACTCGTTGCTTTGCAATAAAACAGCAATTACAAGCCAAAGAAAGGCGATTGGAGCAAAAGAGCCGCCAAGAAAGTCTCCAAATTGGTTTGGCTTCACGAGTTCTCGCGGCTCGCTCCCAAGTACTACATATCCGACAACGAAGATAAGCCAAGCTGCAGTAACGGTCGCGCCCCATCGGATGAGGCGCGACCTTTTTA
>JAGQOW010000450.1 GCA_020427155.1 Planctomycetales bacterium
GGTCTGGCTGGCTGTCGCCACCATCACGCTGCTCTTGCCAGGCGGAGCCAAACCGGAATCGGTACTTCGTGGTTGGGGGCCGCACAACGCCCAACCATCAATGAAGGCGCGCGCAGCCCAGCTTGAAGGTCGGCACACTGGCGAAAACGGGCCGTTGACTGGCGAGGACTGCTCGTCCGGAGTCGGCCATGGGCGGTCAGTGGGCAAATGGGAGAGCAGCCGTTCAACGCTGGAGTTCATTGGGCGCCAAAGGCGATCCAATGGAATGACCCGTTATGCGGCGACTCAAGTGCTGCCCCATAGTCTGAAGGGAACATGGCGGGCAGCGTTCGCAAAGTCTTTGTCTGACGACAGCAGCGTCATCTCATAACGCCCGCACAACTGAATCAAGAGCGCGTCGATAGTGCCAACTTGCACACCTCCCCTGCGACAGGCGTTTCGAACCTCAGCTGCCGCCACATGATCTTGGCGATCCGGCTGAATCAATGGGAGTGCACCGAAACGCTCGATGATTGCTTCCTTCGCCTTCGGACCATTGAATCCCTGCAACAGTTCCTGAAGAACCAATCCCGTCGTTACGACCGAATCTGCTCCCATGAGCGCTTCGCGCAAGGCACGAACTTCGTCCGATTCATGGGCGCCGTCACGGCGCAAAGCCAATGACCATACGCTCGTGTCAACAAGAAGCATCATTGTCTTGAGCGCTCTGCCTTGTAGTCGTAGGTGGAGTCCCATTCCAGCTTTCCGAATAGTTCGGAAACGCGCCGCTGTTCGCGCCTGGCGATGAACTCCTGCAGGGCAAGCGTTACCGCGGCCTTCTTTGTGGACTCTCCGCTCACAGCGACGACGCGATCAAGCAGGGACGGGTCTAACGCGAGATTGGTTGCCATGTTGCGCTCCTTGTGTAGAAGTCTACACATCCAACCGATTGAGTGCAAGCGACTGTGGCCCCAAGATAGTAATGTCCCCTTCGCCCCAAGTAGAAGTGTCCCCTGCACGGTGCAGCGGGAGCGATCTGGATGGGTCAAGGACATGTATTGATGAGTCAACGCGAAGCACAGCGCCTGGCGGTGCTG
>JAGQOW010000451.1 GCA_020427155.1 Planctomycetales bacterium
TAAGGGTCGGATACAGATCAATGAGCTCGACGAGTTGGCTACACGGCTTTCCTGCTGCTTTCATGCCTGGAGCATACATGACCATTGGCACTCGGGCCGACTCTTCGAAGAGTGAAAGTTTGTGCCAGAAGCCGCCATGGTCTCCTAGATGATAACCGTGATCGCTAACAAAAACGATGATCGTGTTGTCCCACAGTCTCAGACGATCTACGGCCGACAGCAAAACTCCGACTTGGGCATCGACAAAGGTATTGCAGGCATAATACGCAGCTCGCAACTCGCGCTGCTCGCGCTCGGTAAGCGGTTTGTCGGGGGCAGTATAATTGATCGCTGCGGGTGGCAAACCGGCGTAATAATCCGCCGGCACGGAATACGGCAACGGCACTTTGTCTACTGGATAGAGCTCAAAGTACTTCGCCGGGGCAGCAAATGGAGCGTGAGGACGACGGAATCCAGCACCCACAAAAAAAGACTTGCCGCTCTGTACTGCCTCTTCCATGATCTCTACCGCCCTGCGGGCAACAATGCCGTCTGGCGTATCCTCGTCTGGCGTCTTCAGCCACGCCCAATCATTCGTGTGCTCGCCAGGGCCGTCAGGGTCCGCCCCTTTGATGATCTCTTCCACCGGCGGCCGTTTGCCAAATTCGCGAATCTCGACGTCCCAGGATCGGGGGTCTTCGAATCCTTCGCCTGTGTGATAGATCTTGCCAACCTGCGCCGTGAAGTAACCCTGCTTTCGAAAGTACTCGGGCAACATTACCCAATCGCCCAGATGCGAGCGAGTTTCCTCCGTTAACGTATAAACTCGTGTCTTGTCAGGCCGCAAGCCACTAAGCATCGAAACACGCGAAGGATTGCAGACGGTTACCTGGCAATAAGCCCGATCGAAGCGCATGCCTTGCCGCGCCAACCGATCGATATTGGGGCTCTCGACCAGGGGATAGCCATAGCAACCCAAATCGTTATTCATGTCGTCGGTGACGATAAACAACACATTCAAGTTTTCAGGTCCGGCCCAGAGTTCTGCAGCCGGAACCAATGCACACACGCCAAATAACAAAA
>JAGQOW010000452.1 GCA_020427155.1 Planctomycetales bacterium
AGCCGTTCGCCTACGGCTCACTCGGACGCTCAGCACTCCGCGCCTGCTCGGGCATGGCTTCGCCATTGTTGCCCGAGCAAGCGCTCCATGCTGAGCGCCGCTTACCTGGGCGTTATGTTTCAAAAAAGAATCTCGAAGAATGAAGAATCTCGGTGCGCTTGTGTTGTCACTCGCCTTAACGGGTTGCAGCTCTTCAGAATTCAGCAAGGCAATGGATACCCCAGTTCCTTTCGTCAACAAAATGTTTCAGGTGCCGTACGAATCGAAAGATTCCGTGTTCGCGACTGGGGGCTATTTCGAAGAAGAGCTAGAACCCAACAGGTACAAGGTGTCTTTCGAATATCGGTCAATGAATCGTCGTTCCGAAGTGGAGCATTATTTGCGGCGGAGGGCCGAGGAGCTTTGTGGCTCAAGCCAGTATGAAGCAACGGAGTTTTCCGAGGAACGTCGCTCGGGACTAGCAATGGCCAACAACGTATACGTTTCGTACAGCCACCCAGTATTGTCATTTGAAGTAGCGTGCAAGCCGAAAACATAACAAGGCGGTCAAGCCATTCGTCGCTTTGCTCCTCATTCGGACGCTCAGCACTCCGCGCCTGCTCGCGCATGGCTTCGCCATTGTTGCGCGATCAGTCGCTCCGTGCTGAACGCCGCTTACCTGGGCGTTATGTTCCTGGAAGGGTCTGAATAGGCAAATGAAGCTTTATTCCAAGGAAGAAACGAAAGGAGGCGTCAAAACAAGCCTCCTCGGGGCAATCGGAGTGCTTGCTGGGTTGGCTGTAGCATCCTTCTTGCTGTCCCTGGCGAAAGAAGGGAGCTTGATTTTTGCCCTCAGCCTGGTTGTTTGGTTCGGTGTTGGAGCGATCCTGTATGCGAAATTCAAAGCAAAGAACCGCGAGCAACTTGAATATACGTCGAAAGAGAATATCGCTCGGTTCAACCTGAGCGCGTTGTACCACTCGCTTTTTCGGAAGTAGCGAAAACGGATGGAACGAAAACGGAACATAACAAGGCGGTCAAGCCGTTCGTCGCTCTGCTCCTCACTCG
>JAGQOW010000453.1 GCA_020427155.1 Planctomycetales bacterium
GAGTTGCTTGAACCCTTCACCGGCGAGGGTTTTGAACGCTTCTTTGGCGTCATTGAGCCCGATGCCGATGCCGATGAATTTCTCCTTCTGCTCCTCGATATACTTCGCCTGGGCATCGGGATTGGTGATGAACGCCTCGGCGCGGTGGGCCGCAGCCTGGAAGAATCGAGACATTTTCTCCATGGTCTCGTTCTGAGGCGGTGGCTTGCCTTCTTCGTAAGTCAAGCCAAGGGAGAAAGTCTTCTTGTCCATCTGCTCGAGCTGGTGGTCGACGATGGGGCGACCGTCTTCGTCGAGGTGACGGGCTTGAGATGGGGTCTGGGGCGATGCCTCGTCAGATAGCGAAGAGCTTTTAGTCAAATCGGTGCCTTGCACCAGATTCACGTCAGAAATCGCCTGGAACGTCCCGCCTTCGTCCGAGCTTGAAGAACGCATGTTGCTAATCTCGTCTTTGAAGGTCTCGCTGGCAAAGCGGTCAATCTCTGCTGTAGGCTGATTAGCATCTTTGGCGAGGCTGCGCATCTCTTGCAACTGCTGCGCCAGAGCGCGCTTCTCGGCGGGCAGCGACTGGTCAGTTTGAATCGCCTTCAGATCTCCAGTATGAAAGCGCTCCTGCGGCTTCTCGCCTTTCGCCAGATAATCCCGCTCGGTTCCGCCGCTCACTCTCGACGCGACTGTAAACTTCTTGCCGTTCTCGTCGACGGCCTCTATCGTAATGCTGTCGCCGTCGCCACCGTCGTTATTGCTTTTGCCGCCTTTATCGCCCTTACCGTCAATGCCGCCCCTGGCAGAAGTCTTACCAGATTCTTTGCCAGAATCAGTACCAGAAACCCTGTCCCCACTGCCTCTATTCCATTCCAACTCACTGGCAGAGCCAGAATGCTTATTAGTCCTGGTGCTCTCGACCTCCTGCATGCCGCGCGCGTCAACCTGGGCAGACTTCGCCACCTCGGGACGCACATGGGTGCGCTCCGTGCCAGCCTCCCGCGCAGAGTCGGATTCCTTCGTCTTCATTGGCTTCTGGGGATTATCCGCCATGTTC
>JAGQOW010000454.1 GCA_020427155.1 Planctomycetales bacterium
TAGAGCGGACCGATGGGACAGGCTTCGATGTTTTCTGAGACGATATCGGCCATCGGCCGCTCAATGCGGCGTTAGATATCGGTATGAGACGATTCGCGGGCCTCATTCTGCTTGTAGCCTCATCCGGCGCTCTCAGTTCCGAGACTGAGAATGCGGCGGCAACCCTCTGCGCAGAGAGCGAGACAGCGCTCTTCTCATGTCCTGTCGGTGCGAAGATTCTTTCACTGTGTGCTTCTTCTCCGCTCACTCCCGATTCTGGCTATGTGCAGTACCGCTTCGGCTCAGCCGCGAAAGTGGAGCTTGAGTTTCCTGGCTCGAAGGTTCATCCGCGCAACAGTCTTACCCTTTTTGGTTCCGGGTTCGCGCGAGGGTACGTTGCGCATCTCAACTTCAATGTTGGCGCATACACGTACGTGGTGTACGACCGTTTGGTTGGCGCGTTCCAGAACGGCCGTCCTGAAGGCCACGATCACTACGCAGGCGTCATCGTTGCGAAGCGTGGGAAGGTCGTTTCCCGATTACCCTGTTCCGATACATCTGGAGCGAGGTTTCAAGGCAGCTTCGAGGGAATAATCCCAGACGGAGGCGGCTATGAGTACTGGTGGTTCGCCGATATCTAACTACGCATTAGAGCGGACCGATGGGACGTGCTTCGATGTTTCCTGAGATGATGTCGGCCATCGGCCGCTCAATGCGGCGTTAGATTCGCCGAGGCCGCTGCTTGCCTGCCGATGCGCAGGAGATTGATGTAGATGCCACGGTCTGGAGCTACAATCAGGCCATGGATTTCCTATCACTCGAACGAGAAGCGCTGGCGTTGCCCGCCGATGAGCGGGCTCGGCTTGCTAGAGACTTGCTCGCTAGCCTTGAATCCCTTTCAGATAAAGAGCTTGAGGAACTCTGGCGGGCTGAGGCATCCGCCCGTGCCAAAGAGCTCAGGTCCGGAGATGTCAAGGGCATTCCGGCCGAGGACGTCTATCGCGAGGCCGAGGCGCTCTTTCGTTGAGAGTCATCTATCACCCGGCCGCCCGGGCTGAGCAC
>JAGQOW010000455.1 GCA_020427155.1 Planctomycetales bacterium
GCACTTGGACAAACACCATTCGATATCGGCGATTGCCGCGGATTATGGAGTATCGAAGCGGTGCATTGAGCGCTTGCTTGCGTTCGAGACTTGGAACTAGGAGAAGACGATGAGCGAATGGAATTTGTCGGATGAGGTTCGAGAACTTTTCGAGGCATACAAGAATGAATGCGATGCATGCTTTGACATCGCGCAGCGTCTTGATTCCGAGAATCCGGGTGTATCGAATTCGTTTGCAGACGTCCCGAGTGTGCGCATAAAAAAGCAGTTAAGGGCTATTGGCGTAAAAGGGTTCTCAGATGTAAAGCTTGGATCAGACATCAGCGAATACCACAAGATTCAAACGATCTTCAAGCGCGACATGACCAGCCAGCGCAAGTCGCTGATTGAAGGAGAATGGACGACTCCAGAGTTCGAGTATCTGAGCCTGAACGAATGGGAATTCACAGAAAAGGTCGATGGCACGAACATCCGCATCATGATCGGTGACGGGAAGATTGAGTTTGGCGGCAGGACTGCCAATGCGTCCATTCCTGCCCCGCTCGTTGCGCGCCTGAACGAGCGTTTCCTGCCGCAGACGGACATCCTGTTGGCGAAGTTCTTAGACGGCGCTGTGCTGTACGGAGAAGGCTACGGCGCCAAGATCCAGAAGGTTGGAGGCAATTACCGGCAAGACCAAGACTTTGTGCTGTTCGACGTTAAAGTCGGCGACTGGTGGCTGCGTCGTACAGACGTTGAAGAAGTGGCCATCGACCTTGGCCTGGATGTCGTCCCGGTGGTCGGGCGAGGGGATCTGTTCGCTGCGATGTCAATGGTGCGTAGTGGGATGCGATCCACCTGGGGGGACTTCGAGGCAGAAGGAATCGTTGCGCGTCCGACAGTTGATCTGAAGATGCAGAACGGCTCGCGGATCATCACCAAGATCAAGTGCCGGGACTTTGCGTGAACAAGCAAACCTTCCGCCTCATCAGCCCTGACGTTCGCGCCTACTGCTGCGACAAGATCCTTGACGCGCCTGTTGGCTACGTCGTTG
>JAGQOW010000456.1 GCA_020427155.1 Planctomycetales bacterium
CCCGCTCCGCAAGCGCCGAATGCTGCGGTATGCGACCGGCAAAGCGGGAACGGGGGCAGACGCGAAGCGCACAGGCTTGCGGCGACTGCTTGCAGTTTGGGTCGGCAAGATCTGTCGATGAGCGACGCTTGATCGGGGCCGAGTTGGTGGCGCTGACCGATGATGCGCGGGAGGCGAACGCCAAGATTGAACAACTCTGGATGCTTACGACTTGCCTCAGCACGAATGAGCAATGCCCCGAAGGGCCCAACGATCAGCTAACCGGCTTCCGCACGACGGCTTCCGCTTTTCGCGAGGAACTCCCCGGCAGTCCGGTTGAGCGTTTGGTTGGGCCAAGGTGGTTATGACCGAAGTTGGCCCGAAAAACGACTAACACGCAACCGAAGCGACGCCCGCTCCGGAAGTGCCGGATGCTGCGGTGTGCGACCGGCAAAGCGGGAGCGGTCGCAGATGCGAAGCGCACAGGCTTGCGGCGAATGCTTGCGGTTTGGGTCGGCAAGATCTGTCGATGAGCGGCGCTTGTTCGAGGCCGAGTTGGTGGCGCTGACCGAAGACCCGCGGGAGGCGAACGCCAAGTTTGAGCAACGCCGGATGCTGACGACTTACCTCAGCACGAATGAGCAATGCCCCGAAGGGCCCAACGACTAGGTAACGCGCTGCCGCGCGGGAACAACTGGATCATCGCAAGGAACTCCCCGGCAGTCGCGTTGACCTGCTTGTTGGGCCAAGTGTCGCAAGGACTAGAGTTGGCCCGAAAAACGGCGACCACGCAACCGAAAGACCGCCCAAGACGTTACACGGACTGCTCTCGCAGTTCCCCAACGAAAGCGTCGACGGCATTGCGGAGCTCTTGAAGTGGCCGAGGCGCGTGGCGCCGGACTTCGTGCCCCGACGTGAACTGCCAACTCTCCGGTCGAGGCTCAATCCGAAACGTGCCTTCTAGCCCGGGCAACTCCACTAGGAAACACCGACAGAACTTGCCGTCATCGACGATTTTTGACCACTCAGCGAGCTGAGCTGCGAGAGC
>JAGQOW010000457.1 GCA_020427155.1 Planctomycetales bacterium
GGCCAACGCCGCTCAGTCACGCGTCGCCACGAAGGGCAAGCATCGCTTCATTGACAAAATTCACGTCCGCTACGTTGAAAAAGAGAAGCGGCACTGGGCCGCTCTTGAAAACTTCAACTCGCAACGCATCGCCATCGGCGAGAAGTTCTACCGTGACAACGACAGGCTGCTGGAAGGCGGAATTTGGGCCGAAGTCACCCTGGCGCACAACGACATCGATGAGGACGACTACGCGTTTTCCATCGAGGACCTGCGCCCGATCCAACTGACCCGTTTCGACTTTGACCGCTATGCAGAAGGCCGGGCAGCCTTCACCCGAGATGAGTGGATCGCGGCGGTTCTGCGCTCTGTGGGTCTGGAGCCCAACAAGCTCTCGAAGCGCGTTCAGATGCATTTCATCGCCAGGCTGGCCGCTCTGGTGGAGCCCAACTTCAACTACATCGAGCTGGGCCCGCGCGGCACCGGCAAATCCTACTTCTTCAGCGAGTTTTCGCCCTACGCCACGCTGATCTCGGGTGGCCAGGCGACCAAGGCCACACTGTTCTATAACAATGCGCGTCGCAAGGTGGGCCTGGTCGGCTTTTGGGACACGGTGGCCTTTGACGAAGTAGGCGGTATCAAGGTCAAAGACCCGGACACCATCCAGATCATGAAAGACTTCATGGCCAACGGACGTTTTTCGCGCGGGGCCGAAGTCATCGCCGATGCCAGCCTGAGTTTTGTCGGCAACATCGATGTGTCTGTGCAGCAGGTGGTCAATTCCAACGAGCACGACCTGTTTCAGCCCTTGCCACCAGAGCTCGACCTGGCCGTGATGGACCGCTTCGCCGCGTACATCCCGGGCTGGGAAATGCCCAAGAACAGCAGCGAGTTCCTGACCAGCAATTACGGATTCATCACCGATTACCTGGCCGAGGCCTTCCACTACCAGTTCAAGCACACGAACCGGTACGAAGAAGTTAGCAAGCGCATCCAGCTCGGCAAGTCGATTGAGGGGCGTGACGAGAAAGGC
>JAGQOW010000044.1 GCA_020427155.1 Planctomycetales bacterium
GTACAGCCGCGAGTTTCTCTACTTGAAGCAATTGGTCGAGAGTGGAGAAATGGGAAAGATCCAGTACATGCAAGCCAGCCATCCTCAAGATATGGACGGTTGGCCCGAGTATTGGGAGCGAATGATTCCCATGCACTACGCAACCCATGTGGTCAGCCCGGTATTGGGGCTGGTCGATGGGCTAGCGGAATATGTTTCTTGCGTTGGCTCGGGAACGGTACGCGAAGACATTCGAGAGAAGTCGGGCAACAAGTTTGCCGTTGAATCTTGCCACATCAAGATCAAAGATTCGGATGTCTGCGCGCACATTTGGCGTTTTCTCTACGATACGGCGCGACAGTACCGTGAGAGCTTTGATGTGTATGGAACCCTCAAGAGTTTCGAGTGGGCGCTGATCGAGGGAGAAGGACATGTGCTCCACACGGCCAAGAAACCGGAGCCGGAAATAGCGGAACGAGTCACGGTTCCCGACTTTGGCGATTGCTTGCCGGAGGAAATTCGCCGGTTTACGCAGTCGATCGAAGATGCCGATCACCTGTCATTTGTGCAGGGCGGTGGTCACGGCGGCTCGCATCCGCATTTGGTTCACGAGATGATCAGTGCGTTGGTCGAAGATCGCGACCCTTGGCCGAACGCGCCGCAGTCGGCCAACTGGACCGCTGTCGGCATTTGTGCCCACCAGTCGGCCTGCCAGGGGGGAGAAATCGTCCACCTCCCGACGTTTACGAGTTAGAATAAGTCGACTTATCCTCCCTTCTCGAAGGGAGACAAATTGAGTCGGGCCGCTTTTTGGCCCTTGCTTACCGTCCATTCGACCTTTCTTTCGGCAATCACGATGAAATACGTTCAACGACTAGCAAAGGTATTGATGCTTCTCGCTCTTGTCGCTGCACCGGCAATCGCTGAGGACGAACTATTTGTCCATAGTTTCGAGCGGTTGCAACTGACCGACAAGTTTTATTGTGAAGGAGCCTCGTTTGCCGACTTCAATCGGGACGGCAAGATGGATGTCGTTTCGGGTCCTTACTGGTACGCGGGGCCCGACTTTGTCGAGCGGCAGGAGTACTATCCGGCAGAAGCGTACGATATCAACGGTTACTCGTTGAACTTCTTGACTTATGCCTACGACGTCGACCAGGACGGTTGGCCGGATGTGCTGGTCATCGGTTTTCCGGGTAAAGAGACTTATTGGTACCAAAACCCCCAAGGGAAAACGGGGCATTGGCCGCGTCACTTAGTTCATGAGGTTGTCGACAACGAGTCGCCAACCGTTGCCGATCTGACAGGCGATGGCAATCCGGAGTTGGTCTTCCACACGGGCGGCCAGCTCGGTTACGCGGGGCCGAACCTAGCGGATCCGACCAAGCCCTGGGTTTTTCACGCGATTTCGCCGATTCGTGACTATCAACGATTCACGCATGGCCTGGGGGTGGGCGACGTGAACGGCGACGGCCGACTCGACCTGCTCGAAAAGGGCGCCTGGTGGGAGCAGCCTGCGGGCGACACGGAAGATGGGTTTTGGATCCGTCATGAATTCCCGTTTACCGAAGCGGGCGGCGCTCAGATGTTTGCGTACGACTTTGACGGCGACGGCGACAATGATGTAGTTACCAGCAAAGCGGCACATGCCTATGGTTTGTCCTGGTTCGAGAACGTTCGCGACGGAGATGCGATCCGATTTGTCGAGCACAAGATCATGGGCGAGACGCCCGAAGAGAACGATTATGGCGTGGTGTTCTCGCAGCTACATGCTCAGGTGCTTGCCGACATGGACCGTGACGGGGTAATGGATATCGTCACGGGCAAGCGTTACTGGGCCCACAACGGGCATGATCCCGGTGCCAACGACCCGGCAGTGAGCTATTGGTTTCAGACGGTGCGCGAAGATGGCAAGGTGCGATTTGTGCCTCATCGGATTGACGTGAATTCTGGGGTCGGCACGCAGGTGAGCGCTGGCGATCTCAACGGCGACCAGTGGCCCGACGTGATAGTGGGGAACAAGAAGGGGACTTTCGCGCTGATACATCACGCGAAGTCTGCGGATCGGGAGACGTGGGAGAAGGCCCAGCCTCAGCCGACGAATCCTGATATCAAGAAGAATGCGGTGCAAACGTCTGCGACCCCGCCTGGTGCAACAGGTACCAAGCACGCAGGGCTGTCGCCTGAAGCCGCTGCGGCAGCGATGACCGTACCGGCGGGTTTTTCAGTCCAGGCTTTTGCCGGCGAGCCCGACGTGGCGCAGCCGATCGCGATGGCGATCGACGATCGGGGTCGCATCTGGGTGGCCGAGGCTTATGAGTATCCGCGTCGCGCTCCGGAAGGAGAAGGCCGAGATCGAATTCTGATCTTTGAAGATACAAATCTCGATGGCAAGTTTGACAAGCGAACTGTATTCATTGAAGGGCTGAATCTCGTCAGCGGATTGGAAGTGGGTTTTGGCGGCGTCTGGGTTGGAGCCGCGCCTTATTTTATGTTTATTCCCGACAGCGACGGCGACGATGCGCCTGACGGCGAGCCGCAGGTTTTACTCGACGGTTGGCATTATGAAGATACCCATGAAACGCTCAATGCGTTTATTTGGGGGCCCGACGGTTGGCTTTATGGTTGCCATGGGGTGTTTACTTACTCTATCGTCGGCAAACCAGGCGCGCCCGAAAACGAGCGGACTCCTATGAACGCGGGAGTTTGGCGATACCATCCGACGCGTCACGAATTTGAGGTCTTCGCGCACGGGTCAAGCAATCCCTGGGGCGTCGATTTTAATGACCAAGGGCAAATGTTCATTACGGCGTGTGTGATCCCCCATCTTTATCACGTGATTCAAGGGGCCAGATATCAGCGGCAGGGTGGCCAACACTTCAACCGCTATACCTATGACGATATCAAGACGATTGCAGATCATGCCCACTATGCCGGCGACATTCGCGATCATGCCTGGTGGGGAAGAGATGAGCCAGCCAGCAACGCATCGACCGATGCCGCAGGCGGGGGCCACGCCCACGCTGGCGCCATGATTTATCTTGGCGGCAGTTGGCCCGAGCAATATCGCAATCAGATATTCATGAACAACATTCATGGAGCTCGGCTGAACCAGGATATCCTTACCCCGCACGGGTCGGGGTATGTCGGCCAGCATGGTTCCGACTTTCTGTTTGCCCACGACCAGGCCTCGCAGATCATCAATCTGCGTTATGGCCCTGACGGGCAAGTGTACTTTATTGATTGGTACGATATGCAACAGTGTCATCGGCATGAGCCTTCGGCTCACGATCGGAGCAATGGCCGCATTTTTCGCCTTGCGCACGACAGTCAGGCGCCGGTGCAGGTTGATTTGCAGAAGCTGAGTGACAAGGAACTGGTCGAGCTGCAGCTTCACAAGAACGATTGGTTCGTCCGCCATGCGCGGCGAATACTGCAAGAGCGGGCCGTGAAAAATGAAATCCAACCGGCTGCTGTGAGCCGGCTTGTCGAGATTGCAACTTCGCACGCCGAGGATACCCGACGGCTGCGAGCTCTCTGGGCATTGCACGTGACAGGTAATTTGCCGATCGAACTAGTGGTCCAATTGGCTTCGGACAAGAGCCCTTACTTGCGCGGTTGGGTGGTGCAGGCGGTGTTGGAGCAGAGTGGCGGCGAGCCATCTCCCGAGTTGGTGCTGGGGCTGGCCGCTTTAGCCCATGGCGACCCTTCTCCGATTGTGAGGCTGTATCTGGCGTCGGCTTGCCAGCGAGTGCCTTTGGAGGCGCGTTGGGAGATTCTTGACGCACTCTTATCACACGCCGAGGATGCCGGAGACCACAACCTGCCCTTGATGTACTGGTATGCGTTTGAACCGCTCGTTGAAACCGACATGGAATTCGCGCTCGAATTGGCCGGGCGGGGCAAGATTCCAGTCGTGTTTGAACATACGGTTCGCCGGATTGCCGAGATTGGATCGCAGGAAGCGGTAGCGCTGCTGGTCGGCGCTTTGGGTGAGAGCGACGACGACACGCAGCGGGCGACGATCCTACGGGCGATGAGCGTAGCGCTGCAGGGCACGCGCAGCTTTGAGATGCCAGAGCAGTGGTCGGCGGTGTATACCAAACTCGCCGATAGCGGAGCCGACGAGGTGCGGACTCCGGCTCGTCGTTTAGCAGTAAAGTTCGGCGATGCGCGGGCCCTGGCAGAAACTCGGGCAATTCTCTCCGATTCTCAGGCTGAGTTGGAGGCGAGAGTTTCAGCCCTGAAGTCCCTGCTGGCAATCAAGGAGTCGGAGCTGGCCCCTTTGCTGCAATCGCTTGTTGCCGACCGAGCGCTGCGTCGCGAAGCATTGCGAGGTCTTGCTGCTTATGACGACCCGCAGACAGCAAGCGTGGTGCTCGCAGCGTACTCTTCTTTCTCGGCCGACGAACGGCGCGACGCGCTGAGCACGCTGGCCTCGCGGCCCCAGTATGCTAGTGAGTTGCTCAGCGCAGTTCAGGCTAAGCGTATTGCCTCGTCCGATCTTCCGGCCGATCTCATTCGGCAGCTTGGCAACTTGCGCGACGAGGCGATCAAGCAGCAAGTGGCAGAGATCTGGGGAGTGGTTCGCGAAACGGCTGAAGATAAGAAGAAGCAGATGGCAATGTACCAGCAGATGATCCTCGGCGACGGGCCTGAGCCGGATATTCATTTGGGTCGGGCAATCTTCGCCGGAACCTGTCAGCAGTGTCACAAGCTGTTTGGCGTGGGACATTCGATTGGGCCGGAATTGACCGGTTCTAATCGGGCGAATCTCGAGTACTTGCTTGCCAACGTGGTCGATCCCAGTGCGGTGATGGCAAAGGAGTATCAGCCGACCGTGGTGGTGACCGACGACGGGCGCACGATCACCGGGCTCGTACAAGCCGAGGATGATCTTTCGATCACGTTTGCGACGGCTACCGAGACGATCGTGTTGCCGCGCGACGAGATCGAAGAGAGCTTCCTGGGCCAGAATTCGATGATGCCGGACAACCAGTGGCAGCAGATGAAGCCACACGAGATTCGCTCGTTGGTCGCCTACCTGGCCAGCCCGCAGCAGGTTCCGCTCTTGGCCACGGCAGACAATGCGGCGAGCTTTTTCAACGGCACTGACTTGGCCGGCTGGTCAGGCGACATGAAGCACTGGCGAGTCGAAGAGGGCGAGATCATTGGTACTTCGGAGGGAATCGACAAGAACACGTTCCTGGTTTCCGATCTGGCGGTCGAAGATTTCGAATTGAGTTTCCAGGTAAAGCTAACGCCCAATGGCGGGAACAGTGGTGTGCAGTTTCGGAGCGAGGCGCTGCCCAACGGCGACGTCAAAGGCTACCAGGCCGACATCGGCGCCGGCTGGTGGGGCAAGCTGTACGAGGAGCATGGCCGAGCGATTCTCTGGGACAAGTCGGCGACCGAGCACGTCCGCGAGAACCAATGGAACGAGTATCGCATCGTCGCCGAAGGTTCGCGAATCCAAACGTACTTGAACGGCCAGCTATGCGTCGACCTGGACGACCCCGCAGGGGCGCGCCGAGGCATCATTGCCCTGCAGATTCACTCGGGGCCAGCCATGGAGGTTCGTTTCAAGGATTTGCAGCTTACGATTGCTGGTGGCGAAGGGGAGTAGGGCGCCTTACATCGCTACGGTGACGGTCTTGCACTCGGTATAAGCCGCCAAGCCTGCCTCACCCAGTTCGCGACCCAAGCCGCTTTGTTTGAAGCCGCCGAAGGGGGCGGCGGCATCGAAGACGTCATAGCAGTTGACCCAGACGGTGCCTGCCCGCACCTGGCTGGCGAAACGGTGGGCTTTGCCGATATCTCGGGTCCAAACAGCAGCGGCCAGGCCGAAATTGGTGTTGTTTGCGCGGCGGACAATTTCGTCGACGTCGCTGAACTTGAGCACGCTCAGCACAGGGCCGAAGATCTCGTCTTGGGCGATCCGCATTTCGTCGGTCACGTTGGTAAACAGTGTCGGCTCAACAAAATAGCCTTGGTCTCCATGGCGGTTACCGCCGCTGACGCATCGGGCGCCGTCTGCTTTGCCATAGTCGACGTATTTAAGAACTTTGTCGAACTGCGCCTGGTCGACCTGGGGCCCTTGCTCGGTATCGGGGTCGAACGGATCGCCCAGGCGGCGATTCTTATTGCTGTCGACGAGTCGATCGATCAGTTCGTCGTGAACACTGTCTTCGACAAACAGCCGGCTGCCGGCACAGCAGCATTGGCCTTGGTTGAAGTAGAGCGCGAAGTGAGCGCCCGCGGCTGCGGCGTCGAGATCGGCGTCGGCAAAGATGACGTTGGGGCTCTTTCCGCCGAGTTCGAAAGTGAGGCGTTTCATCGAGTCGGCGGCCTCGCGTTGGATGATCTTGGCAGTGGCCAGCTCGCCGGTGAAGGCGATCTTATCGACGCCCGGGTGTTTTACCAGCGCCGCCCCTGCGGTGGGCCCGTAGCCAGGGACGACGTTGATGACGCCGTCGGGAATGCCGGCCTTTTGCGCCAGGCGGGCCATCCTCAGACAAGTGAGCGGAGTTTGTTCGGCGGGTTTCATCACGATGGTGCAACCCGCAGCCAGGGCAGGTCCCCATTTCCAGGCGGCCATCAGCGCAGGAAAGTTCCAGGGAATGATTTGCCCGACGACACCCACCGGCTCGCGCCGCGTGTAGCAGAAGTAGTCGCCCCGAATCGGGATCGTCTCGCCTTGGATTTTGTCGGCCCAGCCGGCGTAGTAACGCAAACAGTCGATCACCAGCGGAATGTCTGCCGCGCGTGAATCGCTAATGGGCTTGCCGTTGTCGAGGGTTTCCAACGCGGCGAGTTCGTCGGCCTCGGCTTCGATCAGATCGGCCAACTTGTGCATGAGCGCGCCGCGATCGCGGGCGTCGAGCTGCGACCATTGGCCGCCGTCGAATTGGGCGCGGGCTGCGTCGACGGCCAGGTCGATGTCTTCCTTGTCGCCTTCGGCCACTTGGGCGATTACTTCTTCGGTGGCCGGGTGGATCGTTTCGAAGGTCTTGCCGCTGGCCGACGGGATCCATTTGCCGCCGATAAAGCACTGGGTCTGACGGATTTGCGGACGAGCCACTTTTTCGGTCATCGTTGCCATGAGTATTCCCTCGCAAACAGAAGAAAGCGTTGGCCAAGCGGGACTAAATATGCAGGAGAGAATTGTATCGCCAAACCGTAGCCAAGGGCCAGTGCTACTGGTGGAACTTGGGAAGGGAAGACAAGAAACCTCGAAAGCAGGGGAGATCGCCACAAAGAGCACGAAGAGAGACGAGAAGAACTGAGTGCGGGCGAGTTGCAGTTTGTTTGCGGAGGATTCGTGGAGCAATCTCAGTTACTGTGAGTCAAGGCGCTGTCTGCCGAGAGCCGTAGCGTCAATGAAATCGCTTGATAACTTTTTTGTGTTCTTTGTGGCCATCCAAGCCACTCTGCTCAGAAGTTAAGTCGGAAGAACGGCGGATGTGTGGCTACGCGGAACCGTTATGCGAACTCGAGTCCTTACGGAACACTCGGCCGCGATCAACTTCGACGAAGCCGAGTTTGTCGTAGAAGGCGATTGCTGCTTCGTTGGTAGCCATGGTCTGAGCCTCTATCGTACCTACGCCGCGGCTGCGGAGTTGAATAAAGGCTTCGTTCAGCAAGTAGCTGGCGGCGCCGCGCCGTCGCCAGTCGGGCTCGACATAGAGATCGAAGAGGCCAGAAGTGCATACGCCCCACGAAGCCGACAGCGGTTGGATGTCCCAGAAGGAAGCGGTGGCAACAACGCGGTTTTCGCTATGGTCGAGCAGTTGGAAACGGTCGCGTTGCATTGAGCCCCAGACACAGGCTTCCCACCAGGAGGTAGCGGCAGGGTCGCACACTTCTTCGGCCCGCACCGAACGCCGAAGCTGCCGTACTTGCCGCGACATGGGCGTACGAAACTTCTTGAGGTCGCATTGCAGAATGGGGATTTGGCCGGTTTCACGATACCCACGCTTGATACACGTTTCTTGTAGCAGCTTGTTCGATTCGAGCACGCCCGGTATCTCGCTGCCGCCGTAGAGGCCCAGGTAGAAGGAGTTCATCGGATTGATGCCGCCGACATAAAGTACCTTGGCGCCACGCGAGCGCAGGAACTCTTCGCTGGCGGCCAGGAGCTGATCAGCCAAAGCGGGATCTTCGTGCCCACCGCGCAGCATTAACATATAGGTCGTGCCCAGCGTGGTGTCGAGCGCCGTGAGCTGCTCGTTGGGGCCAAAACCAGCATGGACAAATCCGACAGGAACGTCGTCTTGCGTAGCGACGATCAGACCGGCGCGGTCGAAATGGATTTTGGAGAAGACGCCAAGTTCGAGCATCGGTGCCGAGATCGGTTGCAACAGACTCCGCTGGGGCGGTTGGCTGCGCCAGATTTCTGCCAGGTAGGGCGGGTCGGTATTGCGAAACGGCCGAAGACAATGCACGACAGTATTTGCCGTAGGAGGGAAGCGGGGCAGGTCTGCAGGGGTTGCAGACCGTTGATTATGGCAGCCTTGTCGCCGGGAACAAGGCGGAAGTCTCAAAGTTCGTCACTCGGCCGATGCGTGCCCGCGGCTAGCAAGGAGTCTTTGGGTATTGTTCAGGTCGGGCAAAAGGTTGGGTGTTGTTCATGCGGCTTGCTGCCTACGGCGAAGGCGACGTAACTCGCGGCGATCTGCCGGCTGTCCTTTCCAGCGACGGTGGACCCACCAATATTGCTGGGGCGCCTGGCGGATCAGGCCTTCCAGTTGGCGTGTGTACCATTCGGTGAGCAGCGGAATGGTGCCCAGGCAGAAATCCTCTGCCGACGGATCGACGATGTCTGCGACATGCATTTCCATATACAGCGGGCGATCACCGCGTAACGAGGCACAGACAGCCGTTGGCGCTTTGCCGCTGAGCGTGAACACGGCGACCGCCTTGTGGGTCGAGGCGGGGCGGCCAAAAAAGTCGACCCAACAGCCGTTGGCGCCTGCGTGTTGATCGCCCAGTAAACTGATCGTACCCCCCTTTTCCATGAGCAAGGCGATTTGCCGGCCGCTTCCCTGCTTGGGCAGCATATACTGGCCTGTGGATTCCCGAAAACGAGTGACAAAGCGATCGAGGTACGGATTGTCTAGAGGGCGGGCGACCGTGTGCATAGGAAAACCGTGCAGCGCAAGCATATAGCCGCCCATTTCGAAGTTTCCCACGTGTCCGGAAATCAACACGGTGGGGCGCTCGTCAATCAGCCGCTGTAGCACGCTTTTCATGCCGGGTTCGGCCGAGTGCCGCCGCCAGTTAGTACGGCGCACTTTTCGCGGGGCGTGGGCAATCTCCATGACCATCAACAGCAGATGTTCCCACATGGCGAGGGCAATGCGGTCTCGTTCGGATTGCGAGAGTTCGGGAAACGCGCAGCGCAGATTTTCTTCAACTACGTCGCGGCGAAGCTTTAGTACATGCCAGCAAAAGCGGCCAAGTTGCCGGGATACGGCCGCACAGGCACTGAGAGGCAGAGTCTGGATCAGGCAAATCAGTACGCGCACCAGCGCGTAAACAGAATAATCAGCTATCTTTCTGGCTTGCACGTCGGATCCTTTCTCAGAGGGCCCCATTGTGCGCAAACTGGCCGATTTAGAGATAGATCGATTTGAGTGCGTTCAACCGCTGCTATCAGCTAGAGTGAGATTCTAGGCCAACCGTTGATTGGTCGTGCCGAAGTCCTCGCTCTTGGCTGTTATACGTCTTGGCGTAGGTAGTTTGCGGTCAGATCTCCTGGCCTACCAGGATTGGCATGCGGTCGTGGCGGGTCATGGTTTGGTAGTAATGGCTAGCTGGCTGGGTCATCATATAGACGTGGGGCCGTAGTTGCTCGTCGTGTACCAGCACGCCTTCCATGCCCTCGTTGATCTGGAACCAGACCGATTTTTCCAGGCCGAAATCGGCGGGGATCACCACCTTTTCTGGCGAGAGCCAACGCCATTTGCCGGCTTCAAGGCTTTCGATGCGGCACCAGCCGGTGTTGGGCAGTTTGCAGGCTTTGTTGTTGCGGTTGCCCCATTCGTAGATCACCAATTGCCCGTCGTGGAGCACGGGCAATTCGATCGGGGGCGCGCCAGGATACATGAAGTGCACTTCCTCCTGCGCGCCTGCACCGCGGGTGACGATTCGCTGGGACAGTTCGTACTGCTCGAACAACTCCTGTTTGAGCCGGGCCTTCAATATTGAGATGCCTTTGCACATCAAAAACAACTCTTTCCATAAATGTCGCAAATGTCGTATTCGTTAGCTGCGTCGCCGTAGACATCGACTAGCGGCAGGGTCGAGCCGCTGCGTAAGGCAAAGCGGCCAACCGCGTTATTGATGCGGTGTTTCACATCGTGTAATTGCGGCTGCTCAAAAAGACTCATCTGTCGATGAGCCAGGGGGCGCAAACAGCCGGCAATCACGTGCATATAGTGTACCGCTGCCGAGGATGGCTGCCAAACTTGAGGTAGCAGATGCAGAGCGGCTTCCAGCAGGGCCTCAAAGTCGGCCCGACTGCCTAGCAGGCTACTTCGCAGCGAACGCTCAGGACGGTCGGTGAACGACAGCGAGAGCGTCAATTGATCGCAACAAACCTTGTAGTGCATCAGAGCTTCCACAAGCCGTTCGACATTGCGGACGACAAAGGCTTGCACGCGTGCCGGATCGCAACTTGCGCGGCCAATACTGCCGCCGCGGGATACAAACTTGTGCTTTGGTCGTACGGCCTGCACCGGGATTACCGGCGTGCCGTTGAGTTCCCACCACAGATCTTCTCCCCGTTTGGTTAGTAACCAGCGGATGAACGCCCGATCGGCGCGGGCAAATTGGTCACAGGTTTCGATGCCATGGGCGGCCAAATGCATGGCACTTCGTTTGGCGATGCCCGTAATATCAGTAACCGGCCTGTTGTGCAGCAGGGCGCGCCGTTGCCGGTCGTCGGCTACCACCCCGTAG
Organism: Planctomycetales bacterium; assembly: GCA_020427155.1. Classification (GTDB taxonomy): domain Bacteria; phylum Planctomycetota; class Planctomycetia; order Pirellulales; family Lacipirellulaceae; genus Bythopirellula. The sequence goes on from JAGQOW010000044.1 coordinate 10,942, forward strand.
CCAAACGGCTTAGAGGAATCGGAGATCAGCTTGGCGAGCGTTTTGGTTGGGGCGATGCCAATCGACACCGGCACGCCAACCCGAGTGAGTAAGTTGTTTTGTAACTGGCGAGCAAAACCGTCGGTCGGCTCCAGGGCAGCAAAAAACTGTTCGTCGATGGAATAAAACTCGACTCGCGGGCTCACCTCCTGCACCAAGGCCAGCATGCGACGCGACAAAGCTTCGTACCACCGAAAGTCGCGTTTGACATACACCGCCTGCGGACAGATGGGAGTGGCGTCCCAGATGGGCATCCCGGTACTCACACCAGCCGCCTTCATCTCATAGCTTTTGGCGATGATGCATGCGCCGTGGTTGCCAAGTACTCCCACGGGCATGCTACGCAAGTGAGGAAACCGCACCCGCTCGGCAGAGACATAAAAACAGTCGGCATCGACGTGGCCAATCATGACGCTAGTATAGTGTAGAAATGTTCACTATCAAGGCTGCGTCAAGAAAATGCGTTAGCGTTTGCACTATGCCCTAAATGTAGTATTGGGATGGCCGAGCCAGAGCCCGACCATCCCGATAGTTCCCTTCTTCCAACTTCCCATGCGGGGGTACGCAGTCCGCAAAACTAGTCGAGTTGCAACCGTTGGCCCGCGGCTACTTCGAGTTCTCCTTCCAACAACTCGCGCTTGCTATCTTTGCTCAGAAGGATCGAATCGGACTTGGCTAGCTCCTGGCTGTCGGTTCGCAGTGCCAGCGCGACGGGTGTCTTGGAAAGAAACGCGTAAAATGCGACTTACACCCGACCGGGAGCGCCCCGGCTTAAACTCTGGTCGCGGGAGTGCTAGATTGAAGGTATTGGCGTAGGCCGCTTTTGCGACGGTATTTAAGCGCATTCGAGATAACTGCCATGTCCGACGAGTTTGCCCAGCCGAGTTGGATTCGCCGCGAGATCGTTCTTCGGATATTGGCGATGTTTGAAGAAACGATGCCGATTTATCAAGACATGATCGCCGTGGCGCGAGACATCAATGAGCGGGCAGGCGAAAACGAGGCGAAGCGGCTTGGCAAGATCATGCACGCCGCGATTCGCTGCGCTTCCAATGCAGAACTTCGCACGATTTGCGACTTGTTTGCCTTGATGGGAAATGAACCGGTCAATTACTACGATCTTCGCGAGCGAGTCTCTGTCGAAAGTACGGCTTTTCGCCCGACGTCGGTAGACGAAATCGAGCGTGACGGGTTTCGAGTGTTTTGCTCTCGATTGTCGATGGACTGTATTCCTGCCGAGCATCATCCGTTTGTGGAAGAGATCATCGCCAGAAGAAACTTGTTTACTGACGAGCTACGTGGGCTGTTGGAAACAGGAAAAGGGCAGGGGGGCCTGACGCAGGAGCAGGCTGAACGTTTTGTCGATGCTTGCGTTAAGCTCTTCACTCGCCCCGAAGAAGCGCTAGTGAGTCGCGAAGAATACGAGAAACTGCAAAGTATCAACAAAGTGGCGTGCCAGATTCTGGTCAGCAACTCGTTGGCTTTCAATCACTTGACTCCCTCGGTGGCTTCGGTGCCTGCGGCTCACGAAGAGATGGTACGCCGTGGCATCAAGACGATCCCGGTCTGGCAGGGACCGGTGGGGAAAGATGTGATCTTGCGTCAAACGTCTTGCCTCGCGCCACCTGTTATGCTGAAGTTCCCTAACGGCGATGGAACTTTTGTGGAGGCCGAGTACCAGGAGACTTTTGTCGAGTTTGAAGAGCGGTTGCAAGCGCTGACCCCGCGCGGTCGGGAACTTTTTGAAGCCAAGTTTGAGAATGGCAAGAACGCACTTCACCTGAAAGAGAGCGACCAGGGATACGCTGAGCATTATTACGAAGTCATGCGGCAGGCACTGGCCGATTATCCCGGCGACGCACTCGATTTGTGGAAGCAACGTTTGGCTTATTTTACTTTTGAAGTGAGCCAGGATTCGCGGCCTTCCGATTCTTTGGCCAGAATGAACTTCGACCAATTGATCGAGAATGGCTGGGTGTGCTTGATTCCGCAGCAGTACGAAGATTTCTTTGGGCCGGCGGCGACCAATATCTTTAACTCGAATATCGGCCTGGAAGATGTCAGTAACGTCGGAATCGCCAAACCCGATTCCCAAAGTGCTTACGAGGCGGCCCTGGGCCGAGAAGTCGTGAACATGTATGACTACTACGACGGTATCCAAGCTGCATCGAAGGACGCAGTTTGTGCGGAACTGGCAGGTGATAAGAGTTAGTTTTCCATGTCAGATTCTCTTTGTGGTTCCAGGGTCGTCGAGCTTATGAAATCTGCTCTTGCTGCCAACATGCTATTGCTTTGGGTCTTGGTGCTCTGTCCTGTATCTACTGCGTTTTCCGACGTCGAGGAGCAAGGAGCACCTGATTGGCCAGCGAGATTGATTGGCTATACCCAGCTGAATACGAATTTGGCCGGCGGTCGGCACGCGAACGTCCGCACGATGCGAGCGAAAGTGGTCGGGGCCGAAGGCGCCGGCCAACACGAGTTGGCTGCTGAGCTAGCCGACGAACCGGATGCTTGGACCCAGTTTGCCGGTTGGTCGCCGAGCGGAGAAACTGCCGTCGTTTTACGAGGTTGGCAGAGCACTGAAAACGCAAAGATCGAGGAACAGCAGCAGAGTTTTCATTTCACCAAAGAAGGTTGGTTGGTGGACGCCTTTCTTGTGAATCTCGCTTCGGGCGATGCGCAGAACGTGACAGGGGTCGAGCGAGTCAGCTTTTACAACAGCGGGCTTTTTTTCTGGCCAGGAGATAGTACGAAGCTCGGGTTTACCGCTCTGATCGAGGGCAATTCGCATCCGTTTCGCATGGATCGCGATGGCCGTAACAAGCAGGATCTGACGGCAGACTCCCAGGAATTTGCCTACGGCTTCAGCAGTTCGCGAGACGGCAGCAGAATTGCTTACCATAAGAACTACCAGGTGTTTCTCGCCGACGCCGATGGGTCGAACGCTACGCAAATCGAGACGGGGCAGCCGTTCAACTTCGTGCCCAGCTGGTCGCCCGACGGCAAGTGGGTGCTGTTTCTCTCGGGCGAGCATTACCGTTGCGATCCTTATCTCGTTCGCGCCGACGGCACAGGACTCACGAAACTAGCCGATCGAGCGGGCTATCGGGGCGTGGTCGAGTTTCTCGATGTTCCCGATTTCCACGGCGGCAGCAGCGACGTACCGATTTGGTCAAATGACGGCCAACGGGTCTTCTACACCGCTCGGGTCGGCGCCAACGTAGAACTTTTTTCAGTAGATCTCGACGGCGCGAAGCGTCAACTTACTAAGTCGGCGGCAGGTACTATTCACTATCATCCGCAACCGTCGCCCGAAGGCGGCTGGCTGGTCTACGGTTCGAAACGCAAGGGAGTCCGGCAACTCTATGTCATGCGACTTGCCGACGGCAGGGAGAGCCGCATCACTGATCTGGCCGAGGGCTACGCCGCCATGTGGCCACACTGGCAGCCGACGGCGGGGAAATGAAAATTGGCGCCGCCAGGATGGCCTGGCGGCACCAAGTCGGTTTGGCTATCGACTTATGCCAGTCTTCGCCGCTGGCAAGCGATGGCCAGCAGGCCAAAAGTGACCAACGCGAGTGTAGTTGGCTCGGGAATAGCCATTTCCACGACGAAACGTTCGACCAGCATGCCATCGACTTTGCCATTCACGATTCGCACGGTGCGCATCGGATCGGACTGATTGTCGGTCTGATTGTCGTCGAAGATATCTAATTCGATCCTGCCATCAGAAAACTTGCGCACGCCAGCCACCATCGCTACATGGCCCTTGAGATCCAGTTCAACATCCTTGCCAGCATTGATCGCGTTGATCAATCCCATGATGTCGTTGGGGCCTAGGAAGGTAGTCATCAGCACCTGGTTGAAGTGGTTCTTCTTCACAGTTGGCCAGTTGGCGCCGGTGCCCGAGGCCGTGGTGCCGAGGATTTGCTTGATCTTGTTGAGGCTGGTGTCAATCGTATTGGAAAGATTCCCAGTTGCCTGCAAGTACTTCAGGCTATTGGAAACGGCGCCGGGGGCACACTCGTTTCGTCCCTGAACCTGATTGACGACCTGATTGATGTTTGGCAACTTGGCGGACATGGTCACGGTTGGACCGCCAGCCGTCGGAGGGGCTGGAGGCAGGGGAAGATTGGGGGGATTGCCTAACTCGACATTGTCTTCCCCGCCGATTTGAAAATCCAGATCGAAGACTTCTTCGCCAAAGATGCTCATGGGCGGCGCTGAGAAAGACGGAAAGACATCGCTGCTGAAGCCAAAGTCAATCACAGGCACCGGAACTCCCGGAGAGGAAGTGATCTCAAAGGTTGTTGTGAGCGTTTGAGGCACGCCACTGCCATAGAGGCTGTCGACCGACATGTTCTCGATAACCCAGTTGCCATTGACATTGAGATTGAAATACTCGGTGGTCGGAGCGCCGTCGAAATCAATCGTTACTCTTCCCCAACTGCTATCTGGGGCAGACAGGCTATTGGAGACATTGGAATGCCAATCGAGTTGCTCAAACTTCAGGCTGTTGATTGAGAGCGCTCTGGCCGTTTGAGACAGCATGAATGCTATCGCAAGTACGGCCAGATGCCGCGCAGCACTCAACGAAATGGATCGCTTCATGAGACAAACTCCTTGCAAAAAAGTGATGGCTGCAAAAAAACAAAACATAGTCTTTGCCAACTTTTCTGTTTGCCGTCGCAAATAAGCGACGCTTGATCGTTGCCTGATAAAGCGCGCTCGAAGTAAGTAGAAGTGAAGCGGTCGAGAACTCGATCAGTGAAATAATCCAATGCTACTTTCGAAAGGAGTGCGACTAACCTACACAGCCTGGAAACGTATCAACAGGGTTATTCATCCAAGATGCTTCGCGCAGGATAGCGGACTTAGCCAAGTTGTCAACGGTTTTGGCAATAATGATTGGTGATTTGGGCTGCTGACACGTTGTATATAGGATGCACGCGAGTGGGTGAACGTCCAAAATACCCCACTGTAGTGGTAGGAACAAAGGTTGGCGAATGTGCCTGTGGCAGCAGATGTGAAGCTTTTCAGTTGAGGTGTGAAGCCACGAGCGTTCTGAGATGCGTATGCAAGTTGCTAACGAACTTGCGGGCAAGCTCGAACTTTTGTGCTTACGATGCGCCTGCAGCGTAGTTGGAGACCAGTTCGCTAGTCGAGTCCGTCTGGTTGATGAACCACAACAAGTCGCCCGACAGGTTCGGCAGGCCAATGGGTTGTCTACATTGGTCATCTATTCTCTGCGCTTCCCATGCTTGTCTGCACCGACCCAGGACCACCATCATTTGCAGCAAGGACAATGTAGGCGCGCGATTTGCACTTTATTGAGTTGTGCACTATGCCATGGCCTGTTGGCTGCGGGGAAAGGTAATGCTGTTCTCCGCGTGCGTGCGAATTGGCACAGTGTCGCGCGAGAATGGCCCAATTGATCCCAACGTGAGCGACCTACGATGATTGTCGAATGTCCGCACTGCTACAGCAAAGTAATGCCGTCGGTTAGCGGCGAGTGCCCCTCGTGTCGCCACAACATTCACGACTTGCAGGATGTCGAGCCGGAGAAGACTGCGCTCACGATTTCGAGTTGCGATCGCTTGCCGCCGGTCTGCTGCGACTGCGGCAATTCTACCCAGCGCTACGTGACGGTTACTCGCAAAGTGTCGCACAAGAAAGAGCCCGACTCTGGGGCGGGGGTCGCGCTGATCCTTGGCATGCTGGTGAGTTGGATCTTCTGGATCGTCGCGGCGGTGAAAGGATTGCGCACCCGTACGCAAGACTTGATTATCGTCGAGCTTCCGCAATGTGAACTGTGCGGCACGCTAGGGGCTCCTGCACCCATTCGAGTGAACTCGGAAGAGCTGCACATGACGTTTGTCGTGAACCAGAAGCTTAAGCAGCAAGTGCAAGCCGAACGGGCACTGGCGGGCGAGGCGTGAAGTTGCAAATAGCGCTGCTTACAGGTCGATTCCTCGATGGAGTCGCTACATCATAGCTTCCCCCCTTCCGCTTTCGGCTTTCCGCTGTCGGCTTTGCCTTATCCCCTCTGCTGGGAATTTGACCGTTGTGCCGGGGTCCCAACTTCTGGGACAAAACTGCAGTGGCTGCAATCGCTGGGAATAAACCGAATTGCCAACGAACCGCACACCGATTTGGTGCTGGGGTGATTATCGCAGTTGTGGAGGGGCGGGGCTACGATCAATTTTGGCCGCGCGAGTGTGGGATTGAAACGCAGAGATCGCCGAGGGCGCGGAGGAGCGATGCAGAGAGCGGAGATAATCAGAGAGCATTGGTGCCATGCCCACGGAGGTCTGCCGACGTGAGCATGTGACGTGGCTTCCTATAGTTGCCACCTGCCGCTTGAACTCTTGCAAGTTCAGCTACAGTGGCGGGTGGCGCGGATTGGACGCCAGTCCTACCCGTGTTGCTGGCAATAAAAAGCCGTTCGCAGGTAAACCTCTGGTGACTGCGCCACACCGGTAGACCTAGCGGTCAACCGGTGGTACCCGGTTTCTTGGGTGGACTGCTCCGAACTTGGAAGAAAGAAAGTGTTTCTCGTCTTCTGGGATTGGTGACCAATTGCCTTGATGGAGCTTTAGCCTCGCATTGCACTTCTTACAGATGAAGTAAGACCAACTATCTGGAGCACGCTTTCCATCGATTTCTAGTGTTGCTCGTATGAAATTCACGAGATTCAAGCCTCGCATACAACACTCTGGGCAACGGCGAGGGTAGAAACGCTCTTTGAATGCTGTGACCATGAGTGCGACTGCATAAAGAATAGCCGGAGTAAGAACAATCAGTATTGCTAGAAGCCACTTCATACTTCTAAGTCGCCAAGATTTCTCTTCTATTTGACGTCGCAACCGATCGCATTGCTTGTGCTTGCCTGTTAGCCGCCCAGTTTGGGGTCGCTTTTTAGCGGTAGTTTTACGGTGCGGCCGGTCATAGCCGATTTGTAGATGGCGAGAATGATCTCGACCGAGCGGCGGCCTTCGTGGCCGTCGACGGCGGGGGTGCGATTGGTGCGAATTGCCTCGACGAAATCTTTGAACTGCAACGCGTGGCCATGATGGCCGATTGCGCTGGGGTCGGCAGCGCCGCCGCCGGTGCTCTTTTTGGTTTTCATGGCTGCGAGGATCGCGGCATCGGCGCGGGTCTTTTTGGCGAAGTCCCATGTTTTGAGATCTTCTTCTTCGAGCACGGCGGTGCCTTCGCTGCCGTGAAGCTCGATTCGCTTGAGATAGCCGGGGTAGGCGGCGGTGGTGGCTTCGATGATGCCGAGCGCGCCGTTGGCAAATTTGAGCGTGGCGGCGGCCACGTCTTCGACCTCGATGCGTTTGTGGGCCAGTGTGGCAGTCTGGGCTTGGATTTCGGCGACCGGGCCCATGAGCCAGGTCAACAGGTCGACGGTGTGAATGGCCTGGTTCATCAGCGCGCCGCCGCCGTCGAGTTTCCAGGTGCCTCGCCAGGCGCCGCTGTCGTAATACTCTTGGGTGCGGTACCACTTCACATAGGCGTCGCCGAGGGTGAGTCGACCGAAGCGGCCTTCGCTGATCGCCCGTTTCATTTTGAGGGACGAATCGTGGAAGCGCGAGGGGAAGATGGCCCCCAGCTTGACGCCGGCCTTCTCGCATTCGCTGATGATGCGATCACAGCGTTTGAGTGTCACCTCCAAGGGCTTTTCGATGATGACATGCTTGCCCGCCCGGGCTGCGGTTACGGCAGGTTCCATGTGAGCACCGCTGGGCGTGGCTACGGTAACGACATCGATGTGCGGATCGGCGAGCATCTGGTCGAGATCGGCATAGGCCTGGCAGCCGACTTCGCTGGCGAACTTTTTGGCGTACTCTGTGGCGCGATCGTAGCAGGCAACCAACTTTGCGCCGCGGACGTCGTCGATGGCCCGCGCGTGAAAGCGGCTGATCATTCCAGTGCCGATGATGGCGAATCCGTAAGGCATGGCAGCGAACTCCGGTTGCTTGTTGCAGGACTTGCCGTGCGATGGCGTCGGCAATCGAGCTTGGTATCATACTTGATCCCAGGTCGAGGCTGAAGCACCTAGCGTTGCGTGGCAGCGCGGCTTAGTTTCTTGGTTGACCACGATCGGCTGCCGCTGCGATGAGCTACGAACCCCGACTGCACGTCGTGCTTTATCAGCCGGAGATACCGTACAATACGGGTAGCGTCGGCCGAACGTGCGTCGCGATAGGGGCGAAATTGTGGCTGGTGCGGCCGCTGGGCTTTCGGGTGGATGCCTACCATCTGCGGCGGGCAGGTTTGGACTATTGGCAGTACCTGGAGTGGGAAGTGGTGGACGACTGGGCCTCGCTGTTGGAGCGGCTGCCGCAGGACCGGCACTGGTATTTCAGTAAGAAAGCAGCCCGAACGTACTCGGAAGCAGAGTTTACCGAGGGGGATGTGCTGGTATTTGGGTCGGAATCGCAGGGGTTGCCGGCAGAAATGCTGGATTTGCAGACCAGGTGCCTGCGGATTCCGACTCGCGGCGACGTGCGCAGCCTGAATCTGTCGAATGCCGTGGCGGTGGCTGGCTACGAAGTGCTCCGCCAGCAGGGCAAATTGACAACGCTGGACTTGTCGGATTGACGACACCGGCTCGGATCGACTTGAGGAAAAACGGGGGAATGGGGCCACTTTCCTGGAATTCGCTGGAATCGGTTACAGCACGATCGGCCCTTTGTGGGGAGAACTGATTCGGTCAGCGGCTCGAGCCGATGAGTGGCAAGGACCGACTAGAACTGCAGAGCTAAGCCAACGGCTATCGGATTGCCCGAGAAATAGATCATAATGGGCGTTCAGAATTGACGACGAGCCGTGAACCGGTCACCATAAGGACCTGCTCTTCGAGGAAAATAGTGGCGATGACTGTAGTTAGTGGCTTTGAGAAGATTGTTCGGCGCGACGAACCACTTGCGGATCGCACTTGGCTAAGGCTTGGCGGGGTGGCCGCTTTCTACGCCGAGCCCCGATCGGTTGACGAATTGGCTGCGCTAGTGCGCCGTTGCTGTGACGAAGAGGTTCCGATTCGAGTGCTTGGCAGCGGCTCGAACGTATTGGTGCGCGACGATGGCGTATCGGGCATGGTGGTCAGTCTGTCGGGCCGAGTTTTTTCTGAGATTCAGATCAGCGGTGGTCGGCTAGTCGCGGGCGGCGGAGCGTTGCTGGCCCATGCCATAGGCGAGACGGTTCGAGCTGGGTTGGCGGGATTGGAGCCGCTGGTGGGCATCCCAGGCACTCTGGGCGGCGCGTTGCATGGCAACTCGGGTAGCCGAGGAGGCGACATCGGCCAATGGGCTTGCCGGGCAACGGTGATGACTCGCACGGGAGAGATTCTGCAGCGGAATCGAGAAGATCTTGTCTTCGCCTATCGCCAGAGTAGTCTCGACGAATTGGTAATCCTCAATGCAGAGTTTCAGCTGGAAGAAGACGATCCTGAGCAGTTGACCAAGCGTATGCAGAAGCAGTGGATCGTGAAGAAGGCCAGTCAGCCGCTGTCTCACCAGAATGTTGCCAGCGTATTCAAGAATCCTCGTGGAATGAGTGCCGGCATGTTGATCGACCAGGCGGGTCTGAAAGGCACACGCGTCGGCGCGGTCGAAGTCAGCCAGCGTCACGCGAATTTCATCGTTGCCGAAGAGGGGGCCACCAGCCAGGACGTACTTCGCTTGATCGACATGATTCGCAGTCGAGTTGCGGAGAGGTTGGGAGTCGAGTTGGAGACGGAACTCGAGATTTGGTGATGCAGGTTATTGCCTAACAGCTTCCCGCAACGCATGGAGGTGTTGCCGTGGCGACTCGAAAGAAGAAGCAAAATGCAGGAACGCCTGGCGGCGGCCTGGCAAACGCCCGTCATCTGCTTTTATCACGTGGGCGCGTGATTCTTGCGCTGTTAGTGGTTGCGCTGCTGGGCTGGGGGTTGCAGACGGTGTGGCAGCGGGTGGCTCCCTCGGTGATCCATCGCGACCGCTATCTGCTGACGGCAGACGGGATCAGCATCTCGACTTTGCCCGACTGGATCATGGCGGACGTGAGAATGGAAGTCATCCGCAATTCGGGCCTCGACGGCGAAATCTCGGTGCTTGACGAGGGTTTTGCCAGCGTCATTGAAGACGCGTTTGTGCTGCACCCGTGGGTCGAGTCCGTCGAGAAGGTCACGAAGAGTTATCCGCCTGCGGTGTTTGTCGAGCTGACATTCCGTCGTCCTGTGGCCGTGGTAGAAATGGCGAGCCGCGAGGAAGTGCAGCTGATCCCCGTCGACAGACACGGGGTGCAGCTACCGGCGGGGGATGTGCCAGAGATACGTAAACGCTATTTGCCCCGCATTGGCGGGGTTGTGGGTCGTCCGCCCGTAGGTCAGCCTTGGGCGGATCCACGTGTGATTGGCGCCACGGAACTGGCCGAGTTGTTGGCCGACCATTGGGAGACGCTCCACCTGGTCGACATCCTGCCGTCGGCGCGGCCAGAGATTCAGGACGAACACCGCTATTTCGTGTTTAGTTTGATTACCAGGGGCGGAACTCGGGTGGTCTGGGGAGCTGCTCCCAGCAATGCACCGCCCGGAGAAGATCAATTCGAGTCAAAACTGCAGCGATTGCGAGAGTGTGCCCAACAGCACGGGCCCTTGGACTCGGTGCGGGGACCGGCAGTGGTAGATGTGCGTCACAAATTGGCGATTACGCCGCGGACGGTTAAAAAGAATCCCTCAGCCGGAGGGACCGAGTCGCAAGTGAAATAGCTCACGCCGAATCGGTTTCAACGGGTGGCTGTTGGGAAGCTTCGAGCAGACGTTGCTCGGCCTCGCGAAGTTTTTCGGCAAGCTCTTCGCGAATGACGGGCATTTCTGGAGGCGCCTCGATGCCGAGCCGGATGCCCCCGCTACCGACCTTCACCACAGTCACGGTGATCTTATCGCCGATCAGGATGCGCTGGCCAACTTTTCGAGATACAACCAACACTTCGAGAACTCCCTTTCTCCCGGACTCGACGAACCCAATTGGACTCCACTGGCCGCTGACGGAGATGGAAACCTCCATCGAACCGTGTTCGAGCGAGGCCAACGGGCCGCGCCCGCACCACTTCATAGCATTACACGGTACTGATGTATTCGGCCAAATGCAACCAATAGGGCCTCGAAGAAGGGCAAATATCGCCTAAGATAGGGGTTGCAGCTAGGTAAATCGCGAGTTCTAGGACGATCTAGCGAGCCTGCTTGACATGCTATTTCCGTTTACCCAAGAGACCGAGACTGTGTCCGATCGTTACGACCTGGTGGTAATTGGCGCTGGAATTCAGGGGGCGGGCGTGGCCCAGGCCGCGGCCGCGGCCGGCTACCGGACGCTAGTGCTCGAGCAAACGGCTATTGCGGCGGCTACGTCGAGCCAATCGTCGAAGTTGATTCACGGCGGGCTACGATACTTGGAGTCGGCCCAGTTCCGGCTGGTCAGAGAAGCGCTGCGCGAGCGGGCGTTGCTGATAAAACTTGCCCCGGAACTGGTCAAATTGGTCCCTTTCTATCTGCCGATCTTCAAGCAAAGTCGGCGCAAGGCCTGGCAATTGCGGGTGGGCTTGAATCTATATCGAGCATTGGGGGGATTTGGGCCGGGAACAGGATTTACGACGCTCGACAAAAGCGAGTGGGCAGGCCTCGACGGCCTGGTGACCGACGACCTGGTGAGCGTGTTTCGGTACTACGACGGCCAGACCGACGATGCCGTGCTGACGCGGGCGGTGATGCGCTCGGCCGAGTCGCTGGGGGCCGAACTGAAGATGCCTGCCGAATTCGTCGGGGCGAAAATCGCAGGCGACCACTGCCAGGTCGCCTACCGCGAGGGGGCAGCCGAGCATAGTTGTCGTTGTGCGGTGTTGGTTAATTGCGGTGGGCCGTGGGCGGCCAGACTATTGGAAACGATCGAGCCGCGGCAAGCGCCTTTCGACGTCGAACTGGTGCAAGGCAGCCATCTTTGGCTCGAGTTGGAGGCCCCTTCGGGCTGTTATTATCTTGAGGCGCCGAGCGACGGACGCGGGGTGTTTGCGATTCCCTGGTATGGAGAGACGCTGGTGGGCACGACCGAGACGGTCCACCACGGTCCGCCCGAGGAGGCGCGCACGTTGCCCGCGGAGACCGAGTATTTGTTGAAGACGTTGGGGCACTACTTTCCGCGGTATCGCGACGTGGCTCCTGAGCAGATCAAGCGCGAGTACTGCGGCTTGCGGGTGCTGCCCAAGAGCGGCGGTAGCCCGTTTAGCCGCAGCCGGGAAGTCATTATCCACGGCGACCGCACGCGAGCGCCGCGGATGGTGAGCGTGATGGGGGGCAAATTAACGACCTATCGTCTGACTGCGCAGAAAGTAATGAAGATGGTGGAGGCGAGCTTGCCGGCAGCCGAGACTAAGGGTGATACGGCGCGACTGCCTTTGCGGGGGGAGTAGTTGAAAGCGGAAAGCGGAAAGCGGGGGGTGGCGAAGGGTGTTCGCGTGGTGACGGGATACTCTGTCTAGCGATCGTCGGACGCCAGTTTGTTGGGGTAGAAAACCCTTGAGCTTAGAAAAAGAACTCTTAGCCTGGTTGAAAGAAAACCTGCCTCCCAGTGGGCGGTTGCCGGTGGGGTTGGGGGATGATGCGGCGGTGTTGGGCGGGTTTGAGCGGGCTGGGGTGGTGGTGACCACCGATATGTTGACCGATGGGGTCGACTTCTTGTTGGCGGAAGTCGAGCCGCGGCGGGTGGGGCGCAAAGCGTTGGGAGTGAACCTGAGCGATCTGGCGGCGATGGCGGCGGAGCCAGTGGCGGGATTTGTTTCTTTGGTATTGCCGCGGCAAGGGAGCGGTCGGCGGTCGGCGCTCGAGTTGGCGATCGAGTTGTATCGGGGGATGATGCCGTTGGCAGAGCAGTTTCAAGTCGAGATTGCTGGGGGCGATACGAATACTTGGGACGGACCGCTGGCGATCAGCGTAACAGCGGTGGGCAAAACGACCTTGCGCGGGCCTTTGACGCGAAGCGGCGGACAGGTGGGGGATCAGTTGTTGGTGACGGGGCGACTGGGCGGCAGCATTCTTGGAAGGCATTTGGAGGTCGAGCCGCGGGTGCGCGAGGCTTTGCAACTGCACGCCGACTACCAATTGCATGGGGGAATCGACGTCTCAGACGGATTGGCGCTTGATGTTGCTCGATTGGCTGCGGCGAGTGGCGTGGGAGCCGTGCTGGAATTGGACGCGATACCGATAGCCGAGGCAGCAGAGCGTCTGGCCGAGCGTAGTGGGCGCTCGGCGTTGGAGCATGCGCTTGGTGATGGTGAAGATTTCGAGCTGGTGTTGGCGGCGCCCGATCAAGAAGCGACGCGAATCCTGGAGGATCAGCCTCTGAGCGTGCCGGTGACGCGGATTGGCGAACTCGTTGAGGAGACGGGGCTCTGGCAAGTAGAGGCTGATGGGCAGCGAACGGTTCTCGCGGCACGTGGCTACGAGCATCGAGGCGACGAATGAGCCAGTTCTGTTTTGTTGCCCAGAGCGAAGACGAGACCGATCAGCTGGGCCAATTGCTGGCTGACGTATTGCCGGCTGGGAGCGTGGTGGCGCTGAGCGGGACGCTTGGCGCAGGGAAGACTCGCCTGGTGCAGGCGGTCGCGGTAGCGCTGGGATCGCATCCAGAGAACATCACCAGCCCAACCTTTGTGCTGGTGAACGAGTATCTCGACGGCCGGCTGCCGGTGTACCACTTTGACGCCTATCGGTTGCGCGACGAAGACGAGTTTCTTGAACTGGGGCCGGAGGAGTATTTCGAGGGCAGCGGGATCACCTTTGTCGAATGGGCCGACCGGGTGGCGGGCTGCTTGCCAGCTGAGGTGTATACGATCGCCATCGAGTCGCTCGGGGTGACCGAGCGAGAGTTCTTGGTGAGTGCGAATTGGGAGCACGGAAAAGCAATCGTGGCGCGGCTGGCGAATAGCGAGAAATCGCAGTAGCTACAGTCCAATTACCTCGCTGTGCCGCTGCGTCGCTGTGAGAGCTTTTCGAGGATCAAAGGCGGCTATCTCTATAGAATAAACTTACTGAGATCTTCGTCCTTGGTGACTTCTTCGAGCCGTTCGCGGACGTAGGCGGCGTTGATTTCGACGCGGCCCATCTTCATTTCGGGGGCTTCGAAGCTGAGTTCTTCCAGCAAGCGTTCGAGAATGGTGTGCAGGCGGCGGGCGCCGATGTTTTGAGTGGATTGATTGACCTGGTAGGCATAGCTGGCGAGGCTATCGATGGCGTCGTTTTGAAACTCGACGGTCACGCCTTCGGTTTGCATCAAGGCAATGTATTGCTTGGTCAGCGCATTGTGCGGCTCGGCCAGGATGCGCATGAAATCGTCTTTGGTGAGGTCGTTGAGCTCGACGCGAATGGGGAAGCGGCCCTGCAGTTCGGGCATCAGGTCGCTGGGGCTGGAAGAGTGGAATGCGCCGGCGGCGATGAACAGGATGTGATCGGTACGGATGTAACCGTAGCGAGTCTGTACGGTAGTGCCTTCGACGATGGGCAGCAGATCGCGCTGGACGCCTTGCCGCGAAACGTCAGCGCCGCGGCCGCCTTCGGTAGCCACCACTTTGTCGACTTCGTCGATGAAGATGATGCCGGTGTTTTCAGCGAGATCGACCGCCAGGGCGTTGACCTTCTCTTGGTTGATGAGCGCATCACATTCTTGCTCGAAGAGCACACGGCGGGCTTCTTCGACGGTCATTTCGCGTCGCGAGATGTTCTTGGGGAGGATCTTTTCAAGCATTCCTTGCATATCGAAATCCATTTGATCGCCGCCAGGGCCCAGGCCCGGAATCATCATCGCCTGGGCCTTTTGCTCGATAGCGATTTCGACCATTCGCGATTCGAGCTCTTTGTTGACGAGCATGGCGCGCATCTTTTCGCGGGTGCGCTCGTAGCGTTCCGGTGAGTCGTCGGTATCGACACCAACTTCGAACGACGCCGGGGCAGGCGCCAGCAGATCAACGAGTTTCTCGGTAACGCGTCGTTCGGCTTCTTCTTTGACTCCTGCCAGCTCGCGCTCGCGGACCAGCCCGATGGCGTTTTCGACAAGCTCGCGGATCATGCTTTCGACGTCGCGCCCGTAGTAGCCGACTTCGGTGTATTTGGAGGCCTCGACTTTGATGAACGGGGCCTCGGTGAGGGTGGCGAGACGACGGGCGATCTCCGTTTTGCCGACGCCAGTAGGGCCGATCATGAGGATGTTCTTGGGAGCGACCTCTTTGCGCATTTCGTCTTGCAGTTGTTGCCGACGCCAGCGATTGCGAATCGCGATGGCGACGGCGCGCTTGGCATCGGCCTGGCCGACAATGTGGCGGTCGAGTTCCTGGACGATTTCTTTGGGTGTCAGATTCTTCACTACAGCTCTTCGATGTGGAGGTTTCGGTTGGTGTAGACGCAGATGTCGGCCGCGATTTCGAGCGATTGGCGGACAATCTCGGCGGCGGAAAGCGCGCTATGGGCGACCAGGGCTCGCGCGGCGGCGACCGCATAGTTGCCGCCAGAGCCAATGCCCAGGATGCCGTCGCTAGGTTGAATGACATCGCCGGTGCCCGAGACCAGAAACGTGTGTTCCTCGTTCACAACGGCAACAAGTGCTTCGAGTCTGCGTAAGGCGCGATCGGTACGCCATTCTTTGGCCAGTTCGGTAGCGGCACGGGGGAGGTTGGCAGGGTAGTCTTTCAGCTTGGCCTCGAGTCGCTCCATGAGGGCGAACGCGTCGGCCGCGGCGCCGGCAAAGCCAACCAGGATGCGATCGTCCATCAGGCGTCGGATTTTCTGGGCATCGGCTTTGACGACGGTTTGCCCCATCGAGACCTGGCCATCGCCGCCCATCGCGACTTTGCCCTTGTGGCGGATCGTGAGAATGGTGGTGGAACGGGTTTTCATGAGGCAAATGCTTTCGGCAGAAGGGATTCTGAGAGGAGCCCCCATTTTCTCCATCCTGCGGACGGCGGCTAGGGGGTAGTGCGAATTGAAGATGTTAAGGGCTAAAGCTTCTTGGCGCGGCAGAGCCATTTTTTGCGATTAGCGGACCTCCCACACTTGCTACAGACGTGGGTGGGATTGGTAACGACAGCTCGCAACTGCTCGAAATGCAGGCGAAGATCAGTCTGCGTCCAATCGCAAAGCTCTTTCTCGATTTTTTTCTTATCAGACATGGAGTCGATCCAAGTCGTTGCCGGAGTAGTGCCGCTGGCACTGGGAATCGTTGGCCTCGCCGCGTATGATAGGCGACACCTTTTAGTTTCTTGGACTAACAATACTGTAACAGCCGATGGCCGTCTCCCCTGCCGATAAAGATTCTGCATCTCGTGAAGCGTTGCCTCGTAGCCCTGAGCTGATGAGGCCGGACGATACGGGGTTGCTGGTGGTCGATGTTCAAAAGGCCTTTGTTCCAGTCGAGCCTTATTGCGATCGCATTGTATGGAATTGTCGTCGGTTGCTGGACGGGGCGCAGGTGCTTGGGGTGCGGACATTTGCGACCGAGCAGTATCCAGAAAAGCTAGGTTCGACCGTCGATTTGCTGGCTGATCGACTAATGACGTCCGCGACGAGCAAGTCGGCGTTCAGTTGCGGCGAGTGCGGAAGCGTGTTTCTGGAGTGGCGCGAGTCGGGGATTCACCGGGTGCTGGTTTGCGGCATCGAGACCCATGTGTGTGTGCAGCAGACGGTGCTCGACTTGTTGGCTGCTGGTTTTCAGGTTCTGGTTGCCGTCGACGCGGTAGGTTCTCGCTTTACATTGGATCACAAGACGGCGCTGCGAAGAATGGAGGCCTCGGGAGCAGTTTTGACAACGACCGAGTCGGCGCTATTTGAATGGTGCGAGCGAGCAGGGTCGCCTGAGTTCAAGCAGATTAGCGCGCTGGCTAAGGAACAGGAGCCAGGCACCGGCGGCTGAGTAACTCGCTGCGCTGGGATGGCGGTCTACGAGGATGCTGTTCTGGTGTTTGCCCAAGCGGCAGCTTCTTCGCCGTCGAGCCGAAGCGTCAAGCATTTTGCGCTGCCGCCGGCTTTGACGAACTCGCTTAATGGCGTTTCCTGAGGAGAGTAACCTGCCTGGCGAAGTTGTTGGTGGAGTTGGGGGCAGCCGGAATTGGTGACGACGGTGCGGCCAACGACTACGGCATTGCAGGCGAAGCAGCGGGCTTCGTTTTCTTCTACGGGAATGAGCTTGCTCACATGTTCAGCGAGGACGCGCTGGCCGTAATCGTCGAAAGCAGGAGGAAAGTAAATTGCCGCGTCTGGGGCGAGTGGGCAGAAGCAGGTATCGAGATGGTAGTAGTAGGGGTCGACCAGTTCCAAGGGCAAGACACGGACGCCAAGCATTGCACCGATTTGTTGATGGCCAAGAGCATCGCTGCGCAAGCGATAGCCGGCAAAGAGCGTTTCGCCGCAGAACAGGGCATCGCCTGCTCCCTCCAACGAAAAGTCGCCAGGCGCTTCCGAGACGCTGAACCCTTGAGACTCTAATGCTTGCCGAAAATACGGCTCTTCTCCCTGGCGTTGCTCGTGTTTGAATCGTGCGAGGACAGCCTGCTGGCGATAGATGATTGCGGCATTGGCGGTGAAGACCAGATCGGGCAATCCCGCGACGGGCGGAACTTCGGAGATCTTGGCGCCGCAATCGACCAACACCTGCCGCAAGAGTAGCCATTGTTCGACAGCCGTTGCGTGGTCGGCTTGCCTGGCGGTGCTCATCCAAGGATTGATTTCATACTCGATGCCGTAATGGTCGGGGGGACACATGAGGATGTGAGGCGAAGTCGAGTTCATTGCTCGCCTTCCAGACGACGGATTTCAGCCAGCAGGGATCGCAAGAAGGGTTCGACGTCGGTGACGAGACCGACCGTCTGGAAACTTCCACGATCGCTCAGTTTGATCACGGTCGAGGGATTGATATCGACGCAAACTACGTTGACCCAAGCCGGCAGCAGATTGCCCACGGCGATCGAGTGCAAGGTGGTGGCGATCATCAGGCAGAAGGTGACGTCGCGAATGCTGCGGCGCATTAGGCGCTGGCATTCGAGTGCGTCGGTGATGACGTCGGGCAGCGGCCCGTCGTCGCGAATGCTGCCAGACAGATGGAATTCGACCTGGTTTTTCACACATTCGTACATAATGCCGGACTGCAGTACTCCGGTTTCGACAGCGTTGGCGATGGAGCCGGCGCGGCGGACACGGTTGATCGCACGCAAATGATGCTCGTGCCCTGTGTCGGCGAGGCTACCCTCGTCGATATTCACGCCGAGGCTGGTGCCGAAGATCGATTGTTCGATGTCATGGGTAGCCAGGGCATTGCCGGCGAAGAGTTTGTCGATATACCGATCTCGGAGCAGTTCGCAAATGAGATTGCCGCTGCCGGTGTGAACAATTGCGGGGCCTCCGACCAGCAGCGTCTTACCACCGCCTTGGCGGTTTTCGAAAAGCGATTTGGCAATTTGACGAATGACGACGCCTTTGGGTTTCTCAGTCGAGACGGCGCTACTCATAAAGCCAAATGCTTGTTCCTGCTGAGTGCGTTCGTGGGGGAAGACTCTTGTGCCGAGGTGTCCGACAACGATTGGCATGCCTTGCCGAACTTCCGACATGGGCACGCAGCGCGCAGCAGAGGTTGGCGGATCGATGGTCACGCCACAATCCATTTCTTGCTCGGCCACGGGCAGCCATTTGCCAGAGTTGCGAACTTCGGTGCGTTGGTTGGTGGTGCTATAGAAGCCTTCGGGGAAAGCGCCGTCGATGTCGGCGGTAACCAATTGACAATCGTGGCTGGCAGTGGGGACCGCTCCATGGTCGGCGATTTGGGCGAGAACTTCTTGGAGGCTCTCGTTGGTGGCGGCACGGACCTCGATCACCGCAAAGCTGGGATCGGCGCGATCGTGTCCGATGCTGATGTTCTTGATGTGAAACGAGCCGCCGGCTGTGGTAATGCAATCGAGCACTTTGGGCAGGATCAAGCTATCGATGATGTGGCCGCGGACTTCGACTTCTTCGACCGCCAGGGGGGTAGGGTCGTTCTGAGCCATAATGCAGCAGCCTGAATAAACCAAGTGTTGATAGGAGTCAGCACGGTCGCCACGAGATTTTAACCCTGGACTTTCGGCGAAAGAACACGAGTTTGCAGTTCGAAGCGATCTTCGCGTTGAAAAGCGAGGCTGTGGAGTGTGCCTAGCCGATTCGGCAGTGAAAACGTATATTGGCGTACTGATTGCGGTCACTGGCGGCTGGGGTTGGATGTTTCATCCGATTGCCTGGCCTAGAGTTGGACCGGAAGAAGTTCTCATAGGGGCGAGCTACTACCTGTGATCAGTGATAAAGAGTGAATATGGACGAAAAAGACAAGAAATCAGCCTGGGACGACCTGGCGCAGGAGTTGGGGGCCCAGCCGAGTTCGGAGGCTTTTGAGCGGCATCAACCGCCCCCTGTGGAGTTGACTCCGGCCGACGATTTGTCGTCGAATGACGATGCGCCGTCGGCACCCGTTGTGGCCGGCAGCGATTGGAATGCATTGGCCAACATGCTTGGCATCCAAGTGCCTGCGCCAACCCCGCCCGTAGAGGAAGTCATTGCGAGTTCGAAGCCGGCGGAACAGAAGCCTGCCCAAGAACCAGTTGAGAGGCCTCGATCGAGAAGGAAACAAAGATCCACGACTCGTGCCGAAGCGAAGCCTGATGAAGAGTCGCTCGGGTTAAGCCCTTGGGAAGTTGATAGCGAAGAGGAGACTCTGGCCGAAACGCTTCCTCCGCTTCCTAGCGAAGTCGACCAGATAATGAGCGAGGATGCTTGGGACGACGAGCAGGACGCCGCCGAGGCTCAGGATGAAACCGTAGACGAGAGCGAAGAAGCCCGCAGCACTGGTATGTCTGGCGAAGCTGCCCGCAATGCATTTGACGCATTGTTTTCGGCGGAGGGTTCCGCAGTATCGCTCGCGCCGTTTCAACCGACTCGCGAGGGCTTGCCCTTAGCCGGTGACGACGATTCGCTGGGTTTTGAAGAGCAATACGACGAGCCGGTCGAAGACGACGAGACGCGACCGAAGAGAAGGCGTTCGCGCCGTCGACGTCGGGGACGGGGCGGTCGCCGGGCAGAGACCGAAGTGCCATCGTCGGAGCAAGAGGTCGGCGAAGAGGAGGATCAGGTTCAGGAAGGTGATTCGGGAGATTCTGGTCAGGAACTGTCGACAGAAGAAGCCAGACCGCGTCGTCGTCGGTCGCGGAGACGTTCTCGGAGGAGTAGTACGGCCGATGATCCGACTAAGGTCGTCGACTCTGAATCCGTCAGGAGTGCTGACGAGGAAGACTCCTTTGAAGATGAGGGGTCTTCGGAGCGTTATTCCAAAGGCCATCGCAACATGCCCACGTGGGCGGAGGCGTTGAGTATCATCGTCGAAGCCAATTTGGAGCAGCGGAGCAAATCACCGAATAAGCCAAACACTTCGCGGGGTAGAGGCCGGGGTGGTCGGCGTCGAGGTTAGATACAGTCGGGTTGCAGCTTCTGTCAGCGGGGCTCTTCGATGAGCGTTGGCCATCAAGTGCTAGTCGGAAATCTGGTGGACATTGCCGCTCGTCGGGTGTTTGCGGCAGAAGTAACTGTTGCTGAAGGCCGTGTTGTATCAATTCGGCCAGTCGACCAGAGCCCGGGCACCTATCTGCTGCCTGGTTTCATCGATGCGCACGTCCATGTCGAAAGCTCGATGCTGGTGCCGACCGAGTTTGCCCGCGCAGCGGTCCAGCATGGCACGGTAGCTTCGGTAAGCGATCCACATGAGATTGGCAATGTGCTTGGTGTGGCGGGGGTGCAGTATATGCTGGACAATGCGTCGGCATCTCCCTTCAAGTTTTACTTTGGCGCTCCCTCGTGTGTGCCAGCCACTACTTTCGAGACGACAGGCGCCGAGATCACGGCACGCGAAGTGGAAGAGTTGCTGGACGATCCGCGGATATGTTACCTCAGCGAAATGATGAATTTCCCGGGGGTGCTGCATGGCGACGAGCAGTGCCTGGCGAAGATCGCTGCCGCGCGGCAGCGCGGCAAGCCGGTAGATGGCCACGCACCGGGTCTGCGCGGAGAAGAGGCCGCTCGCTATTTCGGTGCGGGGATTTCGACCGACCATGAGTGCTTTACCAAGGAGGAAGCGCTCGACAAACTGGCAGTCGGTTGTAAGATTTCGATTCGCGAAGGCTCGGCAGCCCGCAATTTTGATGCACTTGTCACGCTGATCCAAGAGTATCCCCGGCAGACGATGCTGTGCAGCGATGACAAACATCCTGACGAGTTGTTGAACGGCCATATCAATGTGCTCGTGCGTCGGGCGATCGCACAAGGTATCGACTTATTCGATGTGTTGCAGGCGGCTTGCCTGAATCCGATCGAGCATTACCAACTTGATGTGGGGCAACTGCGCGAAGGCGATCCTGCCGATTTTATTGAAGTCAACTCGTTGCAGGAGTTTCAGGTTTTGCGAACCTGGATCAACGGCGAACTTGTTGACGAGCAGGGTGCAACGACAATACCTCGAGTGGAGCCTGCGGTCGTCAACCAGTTTGTTGCGACGCGTATAGAGCCTCTGCAACTGGCAGTTGCAGGGGATGCAGGAACCTTGCAGACGATCGAAGCACTCGACGGACAGTTGATTACCAATCGGCTTGCTGTTGAAGCGAAGGTTGAAGCTGGCAACTTGGTATGTGATCTGGACAACGATCTGCTGAAAATGGCGGTTGTCAATCGCTATCAAGCGGCTCCTCCAGCCGTGGCATTTGTTAAGAACTTCGGTCTGAAGTGCGGTGCGATGGCTTCGAGCGTGGCGCATGACTCGCATAATGTGATAGCCGTGGGCACGAACGATGAGGACCTTGCTGCGGCGATCAATGCGGTGATGGACTGCAGCGGCGGCCTGAGCGCGGTTTGCCGGCAGGACGGTCTGCAACTTGTGTTGCCTCTGCCCGTAGCGGGGTTGATGGCGACGGGCACCTGCGCGGAAGTCGCCGCCGCCTACGAGCAGCTTGACACGACAGTGAAACAGTGGGGATCGCGATTGCGAGCGCCGTATATGACGCTTTCGTTTATGGCCCTGCTAGTCATCCCGGAACTCAAACTCAGCGATTTGGGGCTGTTCGACGGAGGCAAGTTCGAGTTTACCCCGCTGTTGGTTTCTTGATCGTCCGTATTCTTCTGGTTGTCACCCAAGTCGCCTGGTCAGGATTGGCCGAGAGGGGCAGTTGGGTGTTGTTCGATGGATGATGTGGATGTTCCATGGATGATGTATGATTGCTGATGTATAGAAACCACAGCAGCAGGTTGGTCACATCAGCAATCACACATCAAACGTTTTCTATGTTCTTCTCGCCTCGTATCCGCCTGAAGCCGCTCGCTGAGTTGTGTTATCGGCTAGCCATTGCGACTGGGGCGGGGATAGAAGATCGCAAGCTCTGGCGCGACGAGTCGCAGCGCGGTTCGAGATCGCAACGGCGCAAGATATCGTATGTTTCCGAAGAACTTGCCCGTGGCCGATCGATTGCCGAGGCGATTCGTTCCACGGGAGATTTCTTTCCTCCGCTATTTCGTCAGATGGTCGAGGTTGGTGAATTAAGCGGTCAACTGGACCAAACTTACTCTCGATTGGCAGACCACTACGAACGCTCGGTGAAGATTCGCCGCGAGTTTCTGGGGCGCCTGGCCTGGCCGATGCTGCAGTTGGGAATGGCGCTGCTGGTGATTGGCCTGTTGATCTGGATCATGGGCATCTTGCCAATCAATACTGGCGCCAAAGGACAGCAGATCGATATTCTTGGCTTCGGTCTGATCGGCACGCGGGGGCTGGTGATCTATGTGAATATCCTGATTGTCCTGGGTATCTTCATGTTGCTGGCGCTACAGGCCTTTAGTCGCGGGATGATATGGACACGACTCGTGCAACGCTCGGTTTTGCGAATACCCGTGATTGGCGGCGCGTTGAAGACGCTTGCTTTATCGCGTTTTACTTGGGCCCTGCAGCTGGTGCTCGATACGCCAATGGATCTGCGACGCGCTCTGCCACTGGCGCTCGAGGCAACGGGCAACGATTATTATGCTGTCCATGGACCGAGAGTTGCGTTGCGAATCGAGCAAGGGCTGAGTCTTCATGCGGCGTTGGCCGAGACGGGCGTGTTTCCAATCGACTTGCTGGATGCCATTGCGGTCGGAGAGAAGAGCGGTCGTCTTGTGGAGACCATGCAGCGTCAATCGGCAGAGTACCAGGATCGGGCGGGTTCGGCGATCTCGATTCTTGCTCAGGCGGCCGGCTATCTCATCTGGCTGCTGATTGCCGCATTGATCATCTCTTTGATTATTCGCATCTTCTCGTTCTACTTGGGGACGCTCAATAGCCTGCTTTGATCGCTGCGAGTGTTGGCTGCTAACGCAGCATTTGAATATGTTCTACGAGTGCGAGTTGGGGGGCGGCCAACCGTTTTTCAATTCTTGTACCGAGCCGGTTTGCGGTAGTTGCTTGTCTCAGGTCGGCCAGATAACCAGTAAGCAAGTTTGCCTTGTCGTCGTCTGAGTTGAGCAGATAGTGCACCCAGGCCCAGGCTTCGGCGTAGTCGAGCTGCGACATTTCGGCCGCGGAAGCAAGTTGTTCGAGGCGATCCAGGTCGGGCTGCCAGGCGGCGAGATCGATTTGGGCGTTGAGTAGATCGAGGTGGGTTTGGTTGAGCCCTTTTCTGCTAAAACCAACTTCAAAATACTCGGCCAGTCCTTCGTCCAGCCAGAGCGGAAGATTGGGGATCGCGGCGTGGAGGTATCCATGGGCAACTTCGTGTCGCAGGTCTTCCGCGATGTGATCGCCCCAGTGGGCATAGACGGCCAGCTCGATGTCGGTTTCGACAAAAATCGCTCGGCGGGTGGGAAAGTTGGGGAATTGTTGTTTCAGAAAACCATAGTACGAAGCGTAGCTGAAGAAAAGATAAACATGAATCG